>CAMPGT010000106.1 GCA_946885665.1 uncultured Chitinophagaceae bacterium
CTTTTAACTTATAACTTAATCCTTCCCGTCTCCGCCGAGGCTGTACGGATTATTTTCCTCATCTTCCTCTCCAATATCTTCATCCGCATCATCCTGCTCTGCACCGGGAACATCCAGGTCACCGCCTGTACGGTCGAACGATTCATTCAGCCTCGCCCCTTCTTCATCCCTCGTATCAAGCGAAGTTCGGCGCAGGTCGTTATCATCGCTCGTGTTCTGCACGTCTTCCGTTCCTTCCAGCGCAGCTTTCTCTTCACGCGGCACGTCACTTTCATTACCCATGCTCATCAACGTATCATCTGCAGGGTCATCGTCGAAAACGCCTCTTCCCTCTTCATCATCGGAAGATATCGTATTGTCGCCGAGTTCGCCCATGCGCGGCACATGAACAAACTCCTGGCCCGGAATATCCTTAACATCGGGCAGGTTCATAGTGGCTTCATCGGGCTCCAACCGTTCCCTGTCGCGCGGCGAATCATGTATATCCTCTTTTCTTCCGGCATCATCCGCAGCATTTTGGTTCTCCTGCCGCGGCGTGGTATCATGCTGATCGCCTGTTCTTTGCGAATCATTATCTGAACGGTTACCTGATCGTTTTGCCATATAAAAGTTTTATGAAATTCCTTAAAATATTGTGCCCGCCACACCGGATGTCCTACCGCCGATTGGTTTACTTTCGCAAAAAAATTTACATGGGCATCAGCGAAAGATTATTCGGATTAAAGAACGAGAAGGCCGCGGCCAATCTTAAGGCGGGACAGGAATTTCTTGAGAAAAACAGCAAACAGCCGGGCGTTGTGTCGCTCCCCAGCGGTCTTCAATATGAGGTGATCACCGAGGGCCATGGCGCGAAACCCGCTGCAACCGACAAAGTAACCTGCCACTATCACGGTACGTTGATCGACGGCACCGTGTTCGACAGTTCGGTGAAGAGGGGCCAGCCGGCCACCTTCCCCTTAAATATGGTTATCGCCGGGTGGACAGAGGGCCTTCAACTGATGCCGCAAGGCAGCAAGTGGAGATTTTTTATTCCACCCCATCTTGGCTATGGCGATCGCCAGGTAAGCGCGCAGATCGGCCCGAACAGCACGCTTGTTTTCGAGGTGGAGCTATTAGGCATCAACTAAAAACCATGGCGCATAAGTTGTATCCATTTTGAGAAAAGGCAAATGGATAAAAAGAAAAAAGGACTTGCCGACACCGGAGAAGGCGATTTCATCCTCAATGAAAGCGGAACATCCGTGAACGTGGATCATACGGAGGAAAAGGATAAAACTGAAAACCGCGACAAATCCGCGGGAACAGTAAACGACAGCGACGAACCGTATATTCCGCCCGTTGCCGATGAGCAGAAAGATATCACCGATTAGTGGGCAGTATTATTTCAGTGTGAGCTGCGCCATCACGGGAAAATGATCGGAGGGAAATTTTCCGTGATAACTGTCGGATAAAATTCCCCATCTGCTCACCAGGAATTGCTGGCTGGTAAAGATGTGATCGATAATGCCGTTGGAAGCCAGGTTTCTGCCGAAGCCGTTGAAGCTTCCGTTATTGGCATAGGGGAAGTTCACGTGCTTGTAGGTGTCGTCGAGCAGTTCGCTGTTATCTATGTTTTTGTACCATTCACTCTGCTGGTTGCCGTTAAGGTCGCCGGTGAAAATAACCGGTTCGTTGCCCGCAATGGATGCGATGCGTTGCAGGATGAGCTTGCTGCTTTCGACCCTTGCGATTTTTCCCTGGTGGTCGAAATGCGCATTGAAGAAATAAAAGTTCTTACCTGTTTTCTTGTCGTTGACATATATCCAACTACAGATGCGGTTGCAGCAGGTGGCGTCCCATCCCTTAGAGGGTTGGTCGGGAGTTTCGGAGAGCCAAAAATCGCCGTTCTTCAGCAGCTTGAATCTTTCCTTTTTGAAAAAGATGGCGCTGTGTTCTCCCTGCGTCTTTCCATCATCGCGGCCCACACCGTAAAAACTATATTCCGGGAGCCCTTTTTGCATGTCATTTAGCTGGTTGATCAGACCCTCCTGCGTACCGAAGATGTCGAATTGGTGAAAACGGACCAACGCAATGACTTGTGGCGCGCGCTGCGTCCAAAGATTGCCTGAGTCTGATGGATTCTGGTACCTGATGTTAAAAGTGCCTGCGATGAAATCCTGTGCTGACAAACTGATATGGATGACGCAAAACGTCAGGAGAAAAGTAAGGTACTTGAAAGTCATAATGAAAACTAATGTAGGAAATAATTCTCACTGGCATAATAATTTCAACGGTCGAATCATCACCTAAACGTTAAAGTTATGGACCAGCAACTCAATTTACGATCACCTTGGCCCGAAGTAAAAGAAAGGCTAAAAGAGAATGATGTTACGCTCACCGACGAGGACCTCGCCTACGAGCCCGGCAGAGAAACCGACCTGCTCGAAAGACTGTCGCGGAAAACAAACAAGAGCCCCCAGGATTTGAGGATATATATTGAAAGTATTTCAGCAAATGAAGATAAGGCGGGTTAATTTGTGCGGCACGATATTTTAATTGGTAATGGTCTAAAGTCAGCATAATATGACATCCAATAAGAGAATAGTGAAACCATTGGTGCTTGCCGGACTGGCCGCGGCCGCTTACTACGCTTACACGCGCCTGAGCCCTGAACAGAAGGATCAGATGTTTGGATCCATTAAGAGACAGGGAAAGGACCTGTTGGGTAAGATTTGGCCCAACGGGGCGCATGAAACGAACCAGGCGACTGAAACCGCCACGCAAAGCTAGAATAACTTCAATTGCACATGCGAACGTTTAACCGGTACAACTGAACTGTGCCGGTTATTTGCTGTTATGGTCAACAGTTCGGTTTCCTGGAAGCGCGAGGCAACCACCACCTTCGTTTGCCGTGCCGAAGGCTGAAACAGTTGATTGACAATTTCGGGTGAATTATTTTCCTTCGAGAGGTGCGACAATACCAGGTGCGAAAGGAAGGGTGACCGGTGATGGATAAACAACTGGTGTGCCTGCGCGTTGGAGAGATGTCCCTTACCACCGCTGATACGCTTCTTCAAATAGTATGGATACCTGCCATTCATCAGCATTTGCTCATCGTAATTCGATTCAAGAAAAACTGCATTGCAACGCAGGAAGCTGTCAACTACATTATTGCAGGCGTCGCCGATATCGGTGAAGATGCCCACGTTTACGGTTGCCGACGACACGATGAAACTGTGTGGGTCGGCAGCGTCATGCTGTTTTGGAAAAGCGTGTACCGAAAGGCTGCCTATTTCCACCGGCTCAAAGGCATTGAACGAATGAAGACACTGCGGATCCAGTGCGAATCCGCAATTGATACGCGTACGCTCGGTAATGTAGACCGGCAATTTATATTTACGGGACAGAACCGGTAAACCGAAAATATGGTCGCTGTGTTCATGCGAAATAAAAACCGCCTTCACGCGATTCATCGATAAGCCGAGCCTGGCCATACGCTTTTCGGTTTCTTTGCACGACAGGCCAACGTCCACGAGTATGGCCTCGTCGTCGTTCCCGACGTAATAACAGTTACCGTTACTTCCGGAATTAAGCGATGTGATGTAAAGCGACATGAGCCCGGCTAATAATTTTAGCGAAGATAAGGCAGTGGGTTATTCCCTGGCCCGGCTGTCAATAAATATTGTGACGGGGCCGTCGTTGATAAGCGCCACTTTCATATCGGCCCCGAAAATGCCCGATTGAATGGGTCGTTGCAGTTGCGTTTCGAGGTAGGATTTCATTTCTTCATATAAAGGAATGGCAACGGGCGGCTTGCTGGCTCTTATGTATGACGGGCGGTTTCCTTTTTTTGTGCTGGCGAAGAGCGTAAACTGGCTCACGAGGAGGATGTCGCCGTTAACATCGTTTAGTGAAAGGTTCATCACGCCGACTGTGTCATTGAAGATTCTGAGCTGTATGATTTTGTTCGCCAGCCATTCGAGGTCGGAGCGGGTGTCGGCGTCTTCTATGCCGAGGAGTACCAACAGGCCGGTGTTGATGGAGCCGGAGACGGTGTTGTTGATGGTGACTGATGCCTGGGAAACACGTTGGATGATCGCGCGCATTGGGGGGAAAGGTAAAAGAAAATGGGCAATAGGCAATGCTTTCGTTATTGCCGTGTGTCCACCGCCGGCGCTTCGCGCCACCCCCGCCAGCGGGGGATATGATTGCCGTTTGCCCATTGCTTTCTCCTCAATACTCAAACTTCCTCAACTGCGGCGCCTTGAACCAGGTGATGAACACAACGGCTACCGTCATGCATCCGCCAAAGACCACGGAAGGCACCACACCCATCGCCTTCGCCATCACGCCGCTTTCAAATTGCCCCAGTTCATTGCTCGAATTGATAAACATCGAGCTCACACTGCCCACCCTGCCTCGCAGGTGATCCGGTGTTTTAAGCTGCATGAGGGTACCGCGCACCACCACACTCACCCCATCGAGCATACCCGCCACTACTAGGGCCACAAAAGAAAGAGCGAACCACTTCGACAAGCCAAAAAGAGCAATGCATACACCGAATCCGGCTACGGAAATAAACAGCTTTTTGCCCTGCGCCTTCTTCATCGGGTATATCGTGAGCAGCACTACCACGATGATCGAACCAATGTCGGCCGCGCCGTTCAGCCATCCAAAGCCCATCGGCCCTACTTTCAGTATGTCGCGTGCATACACCGGCACCATAGCAACGGCACCGCCAAATAAAACGGCGAGCATGTCGAGCGAATAGGCGCTGAGCAATTCTTTTGTGCGATACACGAACCTCAGTCCTTCCCGCACGCTCTCCCAGGTCCGGCCTTCGCCCATCACTTTTATCGGCTTCGGCTTTGGCTTTATCTGGTACAATACAAACCATGCAACCACCATCAATAGGCAAATGAGTGCAAGCGTTCCCAGGTGACCGGTAAGCGCGATCATGAATCCACCAACGGCGTGACCCGTAACGGAGGCGGTGAGCCAGCTACCCTGGCTCCACGTGGTGGCGTTTTGCAGCAGTTGCCTCGGCACGATCGTGCCGATGAGCGCCGTAAAGGTGGGACCGGCAAACGACCGGATAACCCCGGTGCAAAAAATTACCGAGTAAATACACCATGAAAGATGACGGTCGGTAACATGCACATCAATATAGGGAGTGGAAAGAAAGAGCAAAATAGACGCGCCGCAGAAGTAAAAGAAAACGCATCGCAGCAGCAGCTTTCTCTTCTCGCTGATGTCCACAACGTGGCCGGAGTAAAGTGCCATGCAAAGGGCGGGAATGACTTCAGACAACCCAATAAGCCCGATGGCAAACGGATCGTTGGTGAGCTCGTAGATCCACCAGCCAACAAGCGTGCTCATCATGCGAAGCGACATGATGAAAAAAAACCTCCCCAGTACCAGATTTTTGTATTCAGGCAGCCGAACTGCTGCAAAAGGGTCGTCAGTAACCTGCGATACCGAGTCATTACCGTCCATAACTAGCGCGCAAAGTTAAGGTGTTGCGCTTACCCACGGAACGGTATTTTTAGTGCCGTTTCAATATCTTTACCGCCACACAATTCCGAAACTGAAGGGATATGACCGAATCGATCATCGCGCTGCTTACACTGGTTCTGCTTGAAGTGGTGCTGGGACTGGACAATGTTATCTTCATCTCGATATTATCGTCGAGACTTCCCGAGCACCAGCAGAAAAAAGCGAGGCGGGTCGGTCTGATACTCGCCATGTTCATCAGGCTGGGATTGCTCGCCGTGGTTTCCTTCATACTCAGACTTACCAATGATCTGTTCACTATTCCCTGGCCCACAGGGCCGAATAATGAAATGGGGATCTCCGGAAAAGACCTGATACTGCTGCTGGGTGGCATCTTCCTAATCTATAAAAGCGCTACGGAAATGTATCATAAAATGGAAGGTGAGGAAGGCGACACGTCCACCGCCATCAAGGCCGTCACCTTCAACGGCGTCATCACCCAGATACTGCTGCTAGATATCGTTTTTTCCGTCGACAGTATCATCACCGCCGTGGGCATGGTGAAAGAGTTGTGGGTGATGTACACGGCTGTGGTGATCACGGTTGCGATCATGCTGTTCGCTGCCGAGGGCATCAGCAGGTTCGTGAATAATCACCCGGTGTTCAAGATGCTGGCGCTGAGTTTTCTTTTGCTGATAGGCGTTTCACTGGTTGCCGAGGGATTTGATGTTCACATACCGAAGGGATATATTTATTTCTCGATGGGATTTGCCTTGTTTGTGGATATTATTCAGTTGAAGATGCACAAGGCGAAAAAACCACCTGTACAAACCAGGGAACATTATTTACCAGAAGAAGAGAAAGATGTGAAGGGATTTTAAGCGGCAAATGTCAATTTTGAAATTATTGCCGATTGCCGATTACCCACACACACTAAAAACTTTAAATAAAACCCTCCAAATGAGATTTTCTTTGTTTATTTCAGCATTACTATTCTTCATCGCGAATAGCGCTACTTCAATGGCACAGCAACCAAGGCAGGATTATTATGAGCTGAGAGTGTATCATTACAACGGCGAGGATAATGAGCTCCGCCTCGATAATTACTTCGGCAAGGCACTTGTACCCGCACTTCACCGCGCAGGCATCAAAACCGTAGGGGTCTTTAAAACATCACCCGCCGATACCGCTGAAAAGAAATTCTATGTGCTCATCCCCTACAAGTCACTCCAGATGATCGACAAGCTGGAAACAACTCTCGAGAGCGATAACATCTACCACACCGCCGGCGCCGATTTTCTTTCGACTGCCTACAACAATGCGCCATTTACCAGGATGGAAAAAATCATCCTAAAGGCATTCGCTACAAGGCCGCACCTTAGAAAACCGCATCTGACGGGTGATAAACGATCACGCATATACGAACTCCGCAGCTACGAATCGCCAACCATGGACATGTTTCGCAACAAAGTCAAAATGTTCAATGATGGTGATGAAGTGGGCATATTCGACCGGCTCGAATTCAATCCCGTGTTCTATTCAGAAGTGCTCTCCGGCAGCGCCATGCCCAACCTCATGTACATGACTTCTTTCGAGAATATCGAGTCGCGCGACGCGCACTGGAAGGCGTTCGGTGCCGATGAACAATGGAATAAACTCAAGGCAAACAGCGAATACGACAGTCATAACGTTTCACATATTGATTCGCGCTACCTGTATCCCGCCAGGTATTCCGATCTGTGATCAGCCGTGCGTTTGCCTGATGATCCGTGTAAGCAGCCCGGGAAAATGACGAAGCACTGCAACGGTGCCGTTGGTGATCCACGCCCTGCCAAACACCGCCTGGATCATTCTTCCCGCGCGCAATCTCCGTTTGAAGGCGTCGTTCCAGCGGTTGCAGTATTCCTGTTCCATGGCATCGCGGCTCAAATGACCTGTTAAGAATTTAGCCGCGAGCGGCGCAGCAAAACGGCTGCTGTGCAGCGCCATGCTCATCCCGTTGCCGCAGAGCGGAGCGATCATGCCCGCCGCGTCGCCCAGCATCAGCATGTGATTTTGCACCTGCGATTTGTGGTCGAAACTGATTTGCGAAATGGCCAGCGGTTTTTCATATAATACCGTTGATTTGTCGAATGCCTCTTTAATGAATTGATTACGGAAGAGTATCCCCTCTTCCATTTTTCGAATGTTGTTGTCCGATTTTCGCAGATTGTGCGCGGTTGTCAGGTAACAGATGCAGGATTTATTTTCTTCTACCGGTGAAATGCCGCAGTAGCCATGGTCGAAATTGTGCAACTCTATGAGATCCCGCGCACGATCCACAACTGCATGGTATTTTACGGCAATAAGGTTGTTGAGAACGCCTGCTTTCCGCAGCGTAAAGCGCCTCTTCCATTTAACATCGAGGTTAGATCGCTTACCATAGGCGCCAAAAACAATTCTTGCGGAGCAGGGCTCACCATCGGGCAGCACGGTAAATTGATCGCCGGTAAACTGTACGTCATTGACTTTCGTTTCCTCAAATATTTTCACTCCGGAAGTTTTCGCAATGATCGCGAGTTCATGATCAATTTTATAACGGCTGATACCAAATCCACCCAATGGCAATTCATGAGACAATGTATTTCCGGAAGGCGACGACACCAAAAGCTTCGAGATCATGGGTATATCCTTATCAGACAAATGTGCGCCCAGCGATCCCAAAAAGTCGAACGATTCAAGGCTGATATACTCGCCGCATACTTTGTGAAAGGGATACAATTCTTTTTCGAACAATGCAACCCTGAAGCCCTGCCTCGCCAGCAGTATCGAGCACGAAAGACCCGCCAGTCCGCCACCAATGATCGCCACGTCGTATGTTGCCGCCTTACTCATTATTCACAATTACAACATACCTGAACGCCCATCTCCAGCTTATAGAATAATGCTCAATGCCTGCCCGTTGCAGCAAATCTTCCCATTCCCTCTTAATAAAACCTCTGGACACCGAAATGGGTGCATCATTCCTGACCAGGTATGATTTTGAAAAAAGTTTTGTCAGCCATTTAATAGAGTAATAGGCCACCGGGTGCCGTTGCAGATCGTTAATAAAAAAACCTACCCTGCTGTTTTTCTTCATCCATTGCAGCATTTCCACCAGTTGGTGATCTGTAAAATGATGGCAGAACAAAGAATTGAAGATGATATCGGGTTTGTGGTTACCAAAATCCACGAGTTTGTAGTCGGAGCAAATAAATTGTGCGGAGGGAAGCGAGGAGCAATTCTTCGCAGCAAAATCGGTACAAGCTTTATTGATGTCAATGCCAATATACCGCATCTGCCTGCCCTTGATCGTACGATGGACCGCCTTCAGGTTGTCGCCGCCACCGCAACCGATTTCCGCTACCGTAATCGTTCGGCCGGCCGTATTTGCCAGCAGCTTCTTTATGCCTTCAACGGTAATGGCATGTCCGCCAAGATAGGTGTTCACGGTGTTCAATTCATGCAGGCAAACTTCCCAATCGACAAACGGAACGCCTGGTTCATCGATCAGTTCTTTTTCGGCGGATCTTTCTTTGCATCCATTCATTGTTCAAGAATGAGCGTTTCCATCGTAAGGCCCGGCCCGAATGCCGCTGCAAATATTTTTTCGCTGCTGCCGTTCAAATCCTGCAGAATATCTTTCAAAACAAATAAGATGGTGGGAGATGACATGTTGCCGTAATCGCGCAGCACATCGAACGACTTCTTCAACTGATCGCCGGAAAGATTCAGTTCTTTACCCACAGACTCAAGAATTTTGCGTCCGCCGGGATGTATGGCCCACCGGCTGATGTCATTTCTCGAATGTCCGCCGGCCTTCAGTGCATTGTCGAGCAACGGTGTGATACATGCCTGCACGAGTTGCGGAATATACGCGCTGAGGCGCATGAGAAATCCTTTTCCCGAAAGGTTCCAGGCCATGTCTTTTTGGCCGTGCAGCGCCACTTCAGAATAAAAATTGCCGATTCGCACGCCTTTGGCTGGATAACTGTCGGAAGTTACGAGCACTGCAGCCGACCCATCACCGAACAACAATCCGGATGCGATACTGTCCATTTCGCAATCTTTCTGAAAGTGAATGGTACAAAGTTCGGTGCACACGATCAGCACTTTAGCCTTTTCATCTGCCCTGCAAATATTATCGGCCATTTTCAATGCGTGAATGGCGGCATAACATCCCATAAAATTTACCGAGCTGCGCTGAATGTTGGAGGGCAGACCCAGTTCTTCCATGATGCTGATGTCGAGGCCCGGGGCCGACATGCCGGTGCAACTGACCGTAATCAGGCAGGTAATGTCGGCAGTATCTGCGGTGCAGTCGGCGATCGCAGCGGTGCTAAGTGCGGTAGCATGTGTTTGATAAAGCTCCATCCGCCGTTCCAAACCGGGAAATGGCTCGAGGTCGGATGTTGTTGGATAAAAAATGCGCTCTTCGGCGCTGCACGAATAATCGGGAACAACCGAATAACGCGTATCTATGCCGCTCCGCTCATACAGCAGGGCAATCTTCCGGCGGTCGCTCGCTTCGGGCTGGTAAGCATTGAGCATGAACTGCAGAATCTCCTGCTGTTTGTGCCGGAATTTTGGCAATGCCGTTCCTATGGAGATAATCTTGCTCAAATAAATTGCTGGTTCAAGAGATACAGTAATATAAATCCCGCATTGATAGCCGTTGCCGCCACAAAATTCATGCGTAATGAATAATAAAAGCTGGCATTGTTCCTGTCCCTGATCACCCGCAGCCACCAAAAAATAAAATATGCCACGATCGGTATAAAAAATAGCTGCAATAACCAAAACTGGTACAACCGGCCAGTGCTGCTGAAATACAAAAACAGGAACCCCTCTGCCAATGCATACATTATGCCACTGAAAACGAACGTTCCGTTCACTCCCAGCAGGTAGCTGATGGTTTTCACGCCGTCGTTAAGGTCCTGCTCGTGCTGGTAAACCTGCGTTAGCGGATAAAACCCGCCAAACAAAAGGCTGCTGACAAACATTCCCATCCACGGCACCGTCGGCGCCGGTGCCGCTTCCGCACCTACGAAAACCATGAAATACGTGATGGCACCCTGGAAAATGACGACCGTCAGAAATCCGGCAATGGGGTATTGTTTCAGCCTGATCTTCCTGTAGCTATAGGCCCGTGAAGCCATAATGTTGGCGAGAATGCATACAGCAAAGACAACGTTTACAAAAAAGCTGAGCAAAACGGCCATCATGTCTAATACGGCGGTGAGGTAAAAAAGTTGCCTGGTGGGCGGCGGCGGCTTTTCCAGCATTCCGATGCTGCCTTCGTCCCTGTCCATGTAACTATTGTATCCATTGCTGGCAGGGTACATGATAAAGTGCAGGATGATGAACACCAGCAGCGCCTTGCCGTAATTGATTTCCGGAACCTGGCTGAGCGCGAAAAAATACACCGGCATCAGGAAGAACGAAAAAGGTATGCGCAGCAGCGTGATCGTACTTTTCCGGAGCATCAATTAAGTTACTTCTTTTTGACGTTACAGCACAGGCAGGAATTTCACCGCTTAATACCTATATTTCACCCCTTAAGTCAATTGCCAAGCTGTATGAATAAACGTTTGCCACTACTTGCTTCCATTTTATTTGTTGCGCTCACGGCCATGCTTTCCTGCGGCCGCGAAAAAAAATCAGTAAGCCCCCAATCGAATGATCCCAAGCTCAGGAAACTGAAGTTACCGCCAGGGTTTGCGGCGGAACGGTTGTATAGCCCCGGTGAACACGAACAAGGCTCATGGGTAGCCATGACGTTCGACAACAAGAACCGGCTTATCGCCTCCGACCAGTTCGGCGGACTGTACCGGATGACGGTGCCGCCGATTGGCGATTCATCGTCACCCGCAGTGGAAAAGCTGCCTATCGGAGACGCTGCGGACACCTCTTCAAAAATGCGAATGGGCTTCTCCCAGGGCCTGCTTTATGCGTTCAACAGCCTGTATGTAATGGTGAACCACGACAGCGACGACCGCTTCGGGAAGCCGGGCGGATTGTACCGCCTGCAGGATATGGACGATGACGGCCGCTACGAAAAGGTCACCCACCTGATGTATATGAATGGTGGCGGCGAACATGGTCCGCACAGCATCATTCTTTCGCCGGATAAAAAGTCGTTGTACCTGGTTTCGGGTAATCACACCAACCTGCCAAAATTTGACAGCTACAGGCTTCCTTCCAACTGGCAGGAAGATAACCTCTTCCCTCTAATTAAAGACCCGAGCGGTCACGCCAACGACCGAACAGCTCCCGGCGGGTGGATCGCGCATATCGATTCGCTCGGCAAGAATTGGGAACTGGTAGCCGCAGGTTTCAGGAACACTTTTGACATTGCCTTCAATGAAGCAGGCGATCTGTTCGGATATGATTCGGACATGGAATACGACATCGGCATGCCGTGGTACAGACCCACAAGGATCTGTCACGTGCCCAGCGGCGGCGAGTTCGGATGGCGCACCGGCAACAGCAAATGGTTGCCTGAATACCCCGACAACCTGCCTGCGATATTGAATATCGGGCAGGGCTCGCCCACCAATTTGCTCTATGCGAAGAACGCAAAGTTCCCGAAGAAATACCGTAACTCGCTGTTGGCGTTCGACTGGAGCTTTGGCATCATTTACGCCATCCGGCTTGAACCCGACGGTGCATCCTACAAGGCAAAGGCAGAAGAATTTATTTCAGGCTCGCCGTTGCCGCTGACCGACGGCATCATCGGCCCTGATGGCGCACTGTATTTTCTAACCGGCGGACGAGAACTTGAATCGGACCTCTATCGCATTACCTACAATGGTGATGAAGATGTTGATGACGATAACACGGAAGTGGCCGTTACAGAAGAAAATAAGATCCGGCACCAGTTGGAAGACTATCATGTTCAAAAAGCCGGCGCGGTAGATTTTGCCTGGCCGTATTTGAAACATGAAGACAGGTTCATCAGGTACGCCGCCCGCATAGCCGTCGAACATCAACCGGTAAAAGAATGGCAGGACAGGGTGCTGAACGAAAAGGATCCCGTTACGCTGACACAGGCTGCCGTTGCGCTGGCAAGGCAGGGAAGCCCAGAAAACCGCGACCAGTTGTTGAACGTGCTGAACGCTATAGATTACGGCAAGCTCGATGAAGGGCAGCGCGTTGATCTCTTCCGCGCATACGAG
>CAMPGT010000107.1 GCA_946885665.1 uncultured Chitinophagaceae bacterium
GTTACCATAAGTGGTAAAGTATTTCCCATGCCGGATAAGCACATTCGATTCGCCCTCCACATCGAAAACGGATATCACTTCACCATCAAAGATCGACTTCACCGATGATCCCTGGTCGGTTTCCAGCGTGAGACCCGGATTGGTGCCCCTCAGCTTGGTTCCTGCAATGGAATAGGTACCAAAAGGAATTTTAATATTACCCTTTTCTACGGGCCAGGGCAGCTTGCCCTTGTTCTTTTCAAAATTGTCCGAAATAATAACGCCCTCGGGAGTGGCTTCGAAGATACTCTTACTGGCAGCCGTTTCGGTTGTCGCTGGAGATGCCGCAGGCGTTTCAGCCTTTGCGATAGCTTCCCTTTCGGCGGGGTTCGCAGCGATAGCAGCAGCCTTCCGTCGCTTCTCTTCTTCGAGAGCTTTCTGCCTTGCCAGCCTGATTTCCCTGTTGATGGCCGCTTTGATGGAAGCCCTCAGCTTGTTATCCGCCTTCTGCTTATTGGAAAGTTCCCTTGATAATTCCTTCTCTCTCGACCGCAGTCTTTTTACCACCACGTCCTTTTCCTTCTTCTCGTCTACCAAATCCATCTTTTGCTTCTCCTGCTTCGCCAGCACTTCGTCCTTTTCTTTCCTGGAGCGCTCCAGGCCGCTGATCTTTTTTTGCAGCAGCGCCTGCGTATTTTTGATGGTACTGGCCTGCTCCTCGCGGTATTTGCGATATGACTTCAGGTATTCCACGCGTTTAAGGGCATCGTTAAAACTGGTAGCCGCGAAAATAAACGTCAGGAAATCATAGCTGCTCCTGTTCTTATAGGCATACACCACGCTTTTCTCATACTCCGTCCTCAGCGTGTCAAGGTCCGTTTTCAGGTTTTCAATCTCTTTCCTCGATTGGGTGATATTATTGTCGATGTAATCGATCTGTTTGCTGACATTTTTAATCGCAGCTTCCCTCAGTCTCAACTTTTTCTGCAGCAGCGCCAGTTGTCCAAGCGAAGCCTTTCTGTTCTTCGTGGTTTGGTCGAGCGAACGCTTTACCGACGCGATCTCTTCCTGGATCTCCGCTCTTTGCTTCTCCAGTTCAGCCCTGGACTGGGTTTGAGCGAAAACGCCATTCAGTGCGGCCAATGTAAATAAAATGGTAATCAGGACAACTCGCATGAAGGAAGGTTTGCTTTACAACGCCATGAGTCAGCGCTTATTGCAATTTATAATTTTTTGGAATTCCAAAAGGGAAGTTTAACGGTACGTTAAAATCATACTGCCTGAATTTCATCTCGATATCCAGCTTCGATCTTTCCGATACCGTAATCTTTCTGAATGTTGAAAACGGCTTTCCGTCCCGCATTTCATAGTCGCCGTAAGTAATGTCTGCACTGCGCGCCAGGATGGGCTGCACATCGTCCAGCTTGCTGTGCATTACCTGGAAATTTTGCGGATTGAGCGTGAGCAAGTGCCTGAATACCCGGCCCACATGCAGAACAGAAATGAATTCGGGCTCCTTTTTATAGGATACAATTTCGTTGGTAAAGTATATCGGATTGCCCACGATCACATCCTGTAATTCACTGAACCCAAATGGCAGCCTGGTAATTTCACGCAGGTAATTCACGGAGCGCAACTGCACCACTTTATCGAGTTTGTTCAACACCTTTACGCTGTCGGGCGTTATCAATAACCGGAACGCTTCTATACCCAGCACGGCATTGACGGAAACCCAAATAACACTGTCTTTCTTTATCCTGATGAATGCGTTGAAATCATTTCTTTTGCCGTCGCTTCCCTGGAAGGCCACTTTTACTTTGGCAGAAAAAGTTTCAAAGTCCACGCGGTTTTTGCTAAGGCCCCCGGTGATGGTGTTGATAAAGGCGATGGAATCTTTTATGGATGCAGAGTCCGCAACGATGAGCTGCACCGAATCTTTTTTCGAAATGGCAGTCTGTATAGATTTCGTTGAGCGACAACTGAAAATGGCCACCGATATCACCATGAGAGCCGTTAACCTGAGTCTTGTCATGTTTAAATTTTTCCAGTGTGGCCAAAACCTCCGCCGCCACGCCTGGTTTCAGAAATTTTCCTGGCCTTCTTCCACTTTACTTTCTCCACCTTATGAATCACCATCTGCGCGATGCGGTCGCCATGCAATATGGTGTGCGCCTCGTTCGACAAATTGATGAGTATCACTTTCAGCTCTCCGCGATAGTCAGCGTCAATGGTGCCGGGTGAATTAAGACAGGTAAGGCCATGATTGATTGCCAAGCCGCTTCTGGGTCTCACCTGTGCCTCATAATCATCGGGAAGCTCGATGAATATACCAGTTGGTATCAACAACCGTTCCATCGGTTTTAAAGTGACCGGCTCATTAAGGTTGGCCCTCAGGTCAACGCCTGCCGACCCCTGCGTGGCATATTCGGGTAAAGGGTTATCGGACTGATTTACAATTCGCACCTTGATTTTTGACATGGTGCAAATATAGGCAGGCAGGTTATATCATGTTGCCGATTTCAACAACACAGTGGCATATGCGACAAGGCCTTCTTCCCTGCCGATAAATCCCATTTTTTCGTTGGTCGTGGCCTTCACAGAAACATCATCTTCGCCGACATTCAAAATTCCGGCGATGACTTTCTTCATTTCGGGAGTGTATTTTTTGATCTTCGGATTTTCAAGACACAGCGAAGCATCGACGTTTACCACGTGATAATTCTTTTGCCGGATCATTTCATACGTTTTCTGCAAAAGAACTTTGCTGTCTATGTCTTTAAACGAGGGATCGGTATCCGGGAAATGGGTACCGATGTCTCCCAGCGACAGTGCGCCCAGCAGCGCATCGCAAATGGCATGAAGGAGAACATCCGCATCGCTGTGGCCGAGGCCGCCTTTATGGTGAGGTATCTGCACACCTCCCAGCCAAAGCTGCCGGCCGCTCACCAGTTGGTGAACGTCCATGCCAGAGCCGATGCGGTAATTCATTACTTAATTAATAGGTTCTGCTGCTTCGCCGGCTGCAGACTCGTCCAGGTCAAGGATAAGACCGAAGCGAAGCGTATTCGATAATGGGTTCCTGTTTATACCTGCTCCCGAGGGAACGAGATAAGAAAAGTTAAGTCCAAACACGTTGTATTTTATACCAAGGCCCACAGTGAAATACTTGCGGTTTCCCTTGGTTTTATCTTCATAAAAATAACCGGTGCGTGCGAAGAACTGGTTGTTGTACGAGTATTCTGCGCCGAGCGAAAACTGGAACTCTCTCATTTCTTCGCCAAAACCTCCGGGGGCATCACCAAAAGAGCTGAACCAACTGCCTACGACTCCTTTAGTACGGTAATCCGCAATTTTCGCAGAGTCCGAGCTAACGTCGCCCGTCAGCTTAGGGGGTGTTGGAACCAGAAGCTTGTGCAGGTCGAGACCGAACTCGATCTTGCTGGTTTCATCGAAAACCTTGGTATAAGTCGCGCCCAGCCCGAGGTTGGCGGGTATAAAATCTTTTTGCGTGGCATCGCGGGTGTAGCCGATCTTGGAGCCGAGGTTCGACAGGGCCGCGCCGAAGTTCCATCCCTGGCCATCTTCATTCTGCCCGGTATAAAAGAAAGAGAGATCGCCTGCCACCGCGTTTCCTGCCTGGTAGGTGTTCGACTGGTCGGTGTAATTGCCAACGAGATTAGAATGGATAAACCGTAAGGCGATACCGATGCTCATATTGTCGGACAGCTTGCGGGAATAACCCCCATCTATGCCAAACTCCCGGGGACGGCCGGTGCCCAGTTCGTTACCCGATCCATCCGTAAACTGGATGTTACCGAGGCTGAAGTATCGTATAGATCCGGAAATAGCTTGTTGCTCATCGAGCTTATAATACCCCGCAAACGAAAGGAGGTACACATCGTTCAAACCAAGGTCTTTCAGCCAGGGCGTATAAGTAAGACCCACTCCATAAGGACTTTTGGTAAAAGGCGTTTTTGCCAAATTAAAGAAACTTGAATTCGCGTCGGGTGAAGTGGCAACACCAAGGTCGCCCATACCGCCTGCCCTTGCGTCGGGGGATATCCTCAGAAACGGAACCGCCGTGGTAACAACGTTAATTGAATCTACTTGTGCTTTTAGTTGGGAGAGACCGGCTAACAGGATAAGGGTAGCAGTCAGTAAAGCGGTTTTTCTTTTCATACTCGAATTTTTGGCAAATCGGCTCTTTTTAGTTGAACCTCACAGCATTTTCTTTTGTTCACACATGAACGGACTGCCTTTGCAAATATTGTAATAGTACGTGTAAAAACGCGTCAAAAATAGGGGTTTTTTAACGTTGCCGTCCGTAGATCTGGCATGTTATTTTAAGTAACTGTTCTAATTTCGCGGTTATCCAATTCTACACAATATTTACCAGTCCACTCCCGTTTAACTAAACTGAACAAGGCAAAAGCTATAAAAATGAACTCGAGCAAAAGCAGCTTCATCAATTCTACTGTGAAAAACGTCCTTCTCGTGGCAGCCTGCGCTTCGCTGGTAACTTCGTGTAAGAACTTCAATCCGTTTCGCAAAAAGCCGGAGCAATCAGCTGTTACCGGCTGGAACTACAACGACAAGAACATGGGCGGCTACCAGGTTGCCCGTGAAAAGGAGCAGCGTACAGGACCCGGGCTCGTTTTTGTTCAGGGTGGTACCTTCACCATGGGTGCAGCAGAAGAAGATGTGATGAGCGACTGGAACAACATCCCCACCAGGAAAACGGTTAACTCGTTCTACATCGACCGCACCGAAGTGGCCAACATCCACTACCGCGAATACCTCTACTGGATCAATAACGTGTTTGACGGCGACGAATACAGGGAAGTACGCGAAGGTGCTTTGCCGGATACCCTCGTATGGCGCAGCGAGCTGGCCTATAACGAGCCGATGGTTGAATATTACTTCCGCCATCCTTCCTATAACTATTACCCTGTTGTTGGCGTATCCTGGAGGCAGGCACACGACTTCTGCCTTTGGAGAACCGACCGCGTCAACGAAAAGGCTTTGATCGACAAGCAATTCATCAATAAGAACACACTTAAGAACATCCAGGGCCAGGGTTCGGAATCTTTCAGTACGAAAGCTTACCTGCTCGGTCTTACCACACCCACACCGGGTCCGGGCGTTCGTTCCAAAAAGAACCCGCTGAAGAACCCGAACGGCACGCCCCGCGCCCAGGTAACATTTGAAGACGGGATCCTGCTGCCAGCCTACAGGCTGCCAACAGAAGCAGAATGGGAGTATGCGGCATTGGGCCTCGTTGGACAAAACCCACAGGTGAGCCGCAAGGAAGGCAAGCGTGGTGAGGAGCTGATTACCAACAAGCAGGTGTACTCCTGGAGCCAGAATGCCAACGGTCTTCGCGATACGCGCCGCGGTAGCTGGCAGGGTACCTTCCTCGCCAACTTCAAGAGAGGAAGCGGTGATAACATGGGTGTTGCGGGAGGTTTGAACGACCGCGCCGTGTACACCGCACCGGTCAACTCATTTTTCCCAAATGCTTTCGGTCTTTATAACATGTCTGGCAACGTCAACGAATGGGTAGCCGATGTGTACCGCCCGCTTTCACTGGTGGATGTGGATGATGTATCACCCTTCCGCGGAAACCGCTTCCAGAAGCTTTACAGGAACCCCGACGGTGAATATGAAAAAGACAGCCTCGGCCGCGTAAAAAAAGTATATGTAACAGACGAAGAGAGCCGCAGCCGCCGCAACTACCAGAAAGGTGACGTAATTAACTATCTTGATGGCGATTCCCTCACCGTAGGCGTCAGCTACGATTCTACAGCCGGCCGCGGATATGGCCTTACCACGCTGATCAGCGATAAATCGAGAGTGATCAAAGGTGGTAGCTGGAACGACCGCCCCTATTGGTTGTCGCCCGGTACACGCAGGTTCCTTGAAGAAGACCAGGCCAGCAGCACGGTAGGTTTCCGTTGCGCAATGGACAGGGTCGGCAGCCCCGAAGGAAACGGAAGAAAAACCGGCATCATGTACAAGGAAAGAAGACAAAACAACAGGAAAAGATAATTTTCAGAATATATTTGAAGGGCCACCCGTATAAGGTGGCCCTTTTTATTTTTCAGGAGATATGAACATCATTGAACTGTACGAAATCTTTAAGCAGTATCCTTCCGTACAAACGGATACAAGGAAACTGAAAAAGGGAGATCTTTTTTTTGCGCTGCGCGGCCCCAACTTCAATGCCAATGCATTTGCCGAAACGGCGTTGGACAACGGTGCCGCCTATGCGATAATTGACGACGCCGCGTACAACACGCGAACCACGATCATTTTGGTGGATGATGTGCTGCAAACGTTGCAGCAGCTTGCCTTGTATCACCGCAACCAATTCAATGTTCCCTTTATCGCGATAACCGGAAGCAACGGCAAAACCACCACGAAGGAGCTGATCCACGCGGTGCTTTCTTCCACCTTTACCACGTACACTACCGAAGGAAATCTCAATAACCACATAGGTGTTCCCTTAACGATATTAAAGATCCAGAAAGACGCCCAAATGGCGGTAATTGAAATGGGCGCCAATCACATCGGCGAAATAGCCTCTTACTGTACGTATGCGCTGCCCGGCTATGGGTTGATCACCAATGTGGGAAAGGCGCATCTTGAAGGTTTTGGCGGTTACGAAGGCGTGAAAAAGGGTAAAGGCGAATTATACGATCATTTACGCAGCAACGAGGGTACAGCGTTCGTAATGTGGGACTACCCGTATCTGCGCGAAATGAGTGCGGGCATTAAAACGATTATCCGTTACGGGTCGGCCGGTGCCGATGTTACAGGTGAGATCGTTGAAAGCGAGCCGTTCCTGAAGATGAAAGCAGATGGGATCATTGTTGAAACACAGTTGGTCGGCGCTTACAATTTTCCCAATGTGCTGGCAGCAATTGCCATCGGCAGGCATTTTGGGGTGGATGAAAAGCAGATCATCGGCGCATTGAAAAACTATGCGCCCTCCAATAGCAGGTCGCAGCTCGTCGAAAGGGATGGCAACAAGATCATCCTGGATGCGTACAATGCCAACCCTTCCAGTATGCGGGCCGCCATCGAGAATTTTCAGAAAATCGGTGTAGGCAACAAGGTCCTGGTGCTTGGGGCGATGGCCGAACTGGGCGCAGAGAGCCTGGCCGAGCATGAGGAGATCGTAAAGCTGATCCGGCAGTATGAATGGAGGGATGTGTTGCTGGTAGGAGGTGATTTCCTGAAGGTATCGTCGCCGTTCAAAACTTTTGCCGATGCTGATGAAGCGGGCAGGTGGCTGCGGGCCAATAAGTTCAGTGATGCATACCTGTTGGTAAAGGGTTCGCGCAGCATGCGGATGGAAAAGGTATTGGATAACGGCTAAAAATTTATTCTCCGGTAAAAAGGTGAATTGTATTTTTGCAACCCTTCAAAGGAGAGGTGTCCGAGTGGCTGAAGGAGCACGCCTGGAAAGTGTGTATAGGGGAAACTCTATCGCGGGTTCGAATCCCGCCCTCTCCGCCAAACAAAATAAAGCCCCACAAGGGGCATTTTTATTATATCCTATATTTGAAAAAGATGTATGAAGAAAATAGGATTTTTATCGTTTGGGCATTGGTCTAACCACCCCGCTTACAGAACCCGCACGGCGAGCGACACGCTGCTTCAGTCTATCGACCTGGCTGTTGCCGCTGAAGAAATTGGCTTAGACGGCGCTTATTTTCGGGTGCATCATTATGCGGCTCAGTTGGCGTCTCCATTTCCTTTGCTTTCGGCTATCGGTGCCAAAACAAATAAAATAGAGATTGGTACCGGTGTAATCGATATGCGTTATGAAAATCCGCTGTATATGGTGGAAGATGCCGGAGCTGCCGATTTGATTTCCGAAGGGCGTTTGCAGTTGGGAATTAGCAGGGGTTCGCCCGAGCAGGTAATCGACGGGTGGCGGTATTTTGGATATGAGCCAAACAAAGGTGAAACCGACGCAGACATGGGACGCCGTAAAGCGCTGGAATTCCTGGAAAAGCTAAAAGGTGTCGGGTTTGCCCAGCCTAACCCGTACCCGATGTTTCCAAATCCCCCGGGCCTGCTGCGGCTGGAACCACACTCCGAAGGATTGCGGGACCGTATTTGGTGGGGAGCCGCGTCTAATGCTACAGCGGTTTGGGCTGCCGAAAACGAAATGCACCTGCAAAGCTCTACGTTGAAGTACGATGAAAGCGGCAAGCCTTTTCACGTACAGCAAGCCGAGCAGATCAGGTTGTACAAAGAGGCATGGAAAAAAGCGGGACACCAGCGCGAACCGAGGGTTTCGGTAAGCCGGTCGATTTTCGCATTGGTAAGCGATCAGGATCGCTACTTATTTGGACAGGAAAACAACCGGGTCGATAAGATCGGAATGATTGAACAGGACAAGCGCGCCATTTTCGGAAGAAGCTATGCTGCAGAACCAGATCAACTCATCAAAGAACTGGCCGCGGACGAAGCTATTCGGGAAGCGGATACGCTCCTGTTAACGGTACCCAACACACTGGGTGTCGACTACAATGTACATGTGCTGTCGTCTATTTTGAAGCATGTTGCTCCGGGTCTGGGTTGGCGTTAAATCTTTGATGGACAATCTTTAACCTGTTTAAAAATGTTAGAAGACGCCTCTTTGTTTAAAAAGACCCAACCAGCGTACAAACATCAATTTCCAAAAACCCGGAGGGCATTGGAGGTGGTTATTTCGGCTACCTCTTCTACCGTTACACTTTTAACACCGGCGATTTTTTCGACTACGTATGTAAGATAGCTGCTTTCATTTCTTTTTCCCCTGAACGGCACCGGGGTAAGGTACGGCGCATCCGTTTCGAGTACAATGTGCTCCAACGGCAGCCTGGCCACCACCTCTGCCAACCCTGCATTTTTATAGGTTACCACACCGCCAATACCCAGCATCAACCCGCAATCGATGACGTCCATAGCGTTGTCATAGCTTCCCGAAAAGCAATGAAAGATCCCTCGCAGTCTGTCGTCCTTTTCGTTCTTTAATACCCTGATCGTTTCCTCCATGGAACTGCGCGAATGGATGACTATCGGCAGACCATATCGTTTTGCCAGCGATACCTGCTCCAGGAAACACGTCATTTGCTGTTCGTCATAATTCCTGTCCCAGTAATAATCGAGACCGATCTCCCCTATTGCCGCAAATTTGCGTTCGGCGGTTACCTGTTGTAAAAAATCAAGTTCGTCCCCAAAATTATCTTTCACATAACAAGGATGGATGCCTGCCATGGCATAGCACGTTCCCGGATATATATTTTCCAGCTCAACCATCGAATTAAAATGACTTTTATCAAGTGCCGGTAAATAAATGCGCCCGACGCCTTCGGCAACTGCCCTGCCCATTACCCCGTCAAGGTCGTTTTTGAATTCTTCAAGGTACAAGTGGCAATGGGTGTCTATCAGTTCAAATTGCTTCATTATGACACTTTGGTTATGGCCGCAAATTTAAGGGACTCATGGTTTGGATCAAATCCTGACCCGTAGCCTGAAAAACGCTGCTGTGGCCGAATAGGGGCTTTTCAACCACGTATAAATAAATTTTGTTTTATCAAAAAAGTTCTACCTTTAAAGCAGTTTTCATAGGGTACGGATTAAAAACGGGCCAGGGTTTCTACCCCGGCCCAACTTTTTATAAGGAGTTTTATTTCGCAATATTCTGCGCGTCTTTCACTTCATTCATTTTATTGTATTGCTTCAAATGTGTAACCTTCCTTGCTGAAATGTTCAAGCGTATCGCGAAGCGACTTTTTCATTCGCGGCATCGCCTTCTCGCTGTCATGAAATACAACTACAGAGCCACCCTTCGCATTCCTGATCACGTTGCGGCTGCAATTATCCGCAGATAATGCAATGTCGAAGTCCGCGCTAAGCACGTCCCACATGATAATTCTGAAAACCGAAGGTTGCTTTGCATTTTCTACTGCGGTCAGCAACCTTACCTGGAACTTGCTTATTCTGCCGTATGGCGGACGAAAAAGCACACTGTCAATGTATTTCCTCGCTTCGCGAATGTCCTGGATATATTCATTGTCGGGCGTTTTCCATCCATTGAGATGACTGTAGGTATGATTGCCTGTTGCATGGCCCTCGTTAATGATTCTTTTGTAGATGTCGGGATGTGCAGCCGCATTTTTACCGATGCAGAAGAATGTTGCCCTGGCGTTAAATGTTCGCAGTGTGTCCAGTACGTAGGGTGTTGCTTCGTGATGCGGGCCATCGTCAAAGGTGAGGTAGATTATTTTTTCGCTGCGCGAAAAGTTCCAGATGCATGAGGGATATATTTTTTTTAAGAGTGTGGGCGTTTTTACGAGATAGAACATCCGGTTTTTTGTTAGCGAAAATAAGCAAGTTCTTTGCCGTTTGTCCACCCCCGGCGCTTCGCGCCACCCCCGCCAGCGGGGGATACTGTTACGCTTCGCGCAAGTTAAAAGTTAAAACCTACTCCCCACTCCCCACTCCCCATTGCCTATTGCCTATTGCCTATTGCCCCACTCCCTTCTCCATACGCCGTCACCTGTATCACCTTACCCTTCACCCGGAATATCTTTCCATTCTTCCGGCAATATTCTGCCTGCAGCGTTTCATTAGTGAGCACCTTGTCCATAAACATTTTTATCTCTTCCTTCACCAGCAGCGGCTCACTGCCATGCATAATCGCTTCGTTGATATAACCATACAGCAGCGGCTCGAGTTCGTCATAAAAAAGCGCCTTGTCGGCAAATATTTCGGTGCCTATCACCCGGTTGCCGCTGATGCACACAAACCCCGTTATCGAGCTGTCGGATGCTTTTATTTTATCGCGAAAAAACGTGACGTAATCATTCTCCTGCGCCATATATTGCTTGTCGTGCCGGAAGGCGCCATAAGCCAGCGTCGCCGAATTGAGCTTTGCGCTATCGAGCTGTGAAAAGATTTCTTTCCAGATGAGCACCTGGTTGCCGGAATGATCGAGCACCTTCCTGAGCTTCGAATTGGCGTAATTGGTATAGGCTATCTTTTTCTCTTTTTTGCTCCACCGGCCCTCTTCGATACACATTACAGGAATGTACTGGTCGTTGCCCGTTGGTGTAAGCACCGTGTCTTTTGTTACCATCCTGTCCTGCCGGCCACCGCTGAATGTTTGTCCGGAAGCCACGAACAGTGGCGTTTGCGACTTGTTGCTCACGCGCAGCCAATGTACATTTTCAGTTGATGCGGACCCGCGTTCGCTGATTGTGGCCACTCCCTCCCGGATGGCCCTGTTGATGGACATCATCCTGGGTCCGGGACTGCCATCACGGTTGCGCGGCTTAATGGGCACGAACTGCAGCGATTTATACTCCCACGCACTGTCATAATCTACCCATACGGTTTCATAAATGAGCTGCGCCGTCGAGGAAAAGCTGATAAGCGCCAATATAGCAACGAGCAGAACTTTCACCTACTATAAACGCCCGGCGGCACTCCCTAGTGTGGAAAAGTCTTGCAAGCCGCCTTTGTGTATATTTGCCGCCTATGCCAAAAAAAGTAAGAGTGAGGTTTGCCCCGAGTCCCACGGGCGGGTTACACCTGGGTGGCGTTAGAACTATTCTCTATAATTACCTTTTTGCCCATAAAAATGGAGGTGATTTCGTACTCCGCATCGAGGATACCGACCAATCGAGGTATGTTGAAGGGGCAGAAGAATATATTTACAAGTGCCTGTCGTGGTGCGGACTCGAGCCCGATGAGAGCCCGTTGAAGGGCGGTCCGTACGGTCCCTACCGGCAAAGTGAAAGAAAAGCAATATACCGTAAATACGCCGAGCAGCTTGTGGAGCAGGGAAACGCCTATTATGCTTTCGACACACCGCAAGAGCTGGAAGAAATGCGCACCAGGTATAAAACAGATGATAATCCTTCCCCGCAATATGGCCACCGATTACGTGAGAAGATGCGCAATTCGCTCACGCTTCCGGGCGAAGAAACGGCCACCCTTTTGAAAAATAATACGCCGCATGTTATCCGCATAAAGATGCCGGTAAACGAAGAAATTACCTTCACCGATATCATCCGCGGCGAAGTGAATTTTAACAGCGGCCAGAGCGACGATAAGGTGTTGCTGAAAGCGGACGGCATGCCCACCTATCACCTTGCGGTAGTGGTGGATGATTACCTGATGAAGATCACGCACGCATTCAGGGGCGAAGAATGGCTGCCAAGCGCGCCGGTTCATATCCTTTTATGGCAATATTTCGGATGGCGCGACGACATGCCGCAATGGGCGCATCTTCCGCTCATCATGAAACCCGATGGCAAAGGCAAGCTGAGCAAGCGCGATGGCGACAGGCTGGGCTTCCCGGTGTTTGCGATGGATTGGAAAGATCCAAAAACGGGGGAAATGACGAAAGGCTTTAAAGAAATTGGTTTTCTGCCTGAGGCTTTCAATAACATGCTCGCATTGCTCGGTTGGAACGATGGCACCGAACAGGAAATATTCACTCGCGAAGAACTGGTAGAGAAATTTTCGCTGGAAAGAGTTCATAAGGCCGGCGCGAAATTTAATTTTGAAAAAGCCAAATGGTTCAACCACGAATGGATCAAAAGAAGTTCGGATGGATTTCTTG
>CAMPGT010000108.1 GCA_946885665.1 uncultured Chitinophagaceae bacterium
CCAGCCGCTGCCTGAAATATTTTCTTCCCTGGCTTTGATGTACAACGCAAAGATCCATTACGAGAAAAAGGATATGGAGAAGCTGTATTTTATCGGCAGGTTTAATAAATCCGATTCCCTGGAAACTATTTTGCGGCAAATCGCCACTATCAATAATCTTACCGTTACACAAGAAGGCAACACGTTTACCATAAAGGTACCATAACACGATCCGTACCCACTTATAGGTTCAATCTCTCTTTCACGCTAAACGATTGTTTGTATGACGCTAATGCTTTACCGTTGCTGCCTTGACATGAATTCCGGATAATTCCGTTTTTACATCTCGACTATCATGGTCCCGGATGCCCGCTGCTGCAAAGCTGCGCATTCCGAGGACAGGCATTTTTCTACTTATAAAAATTGCTTGTTATATGCGGTTTCTTTTTGTAAAACCGAGGGCATTGTTGTTTGCTCTCACAATACCCCTTTGCCTTTTTCTTCCCAGTCAACTGACGGCGCAATCATCTGCGAGCCTTGTGAAAGGCCTTGTCCAAAGCAGTACGGGAGTTCCCCTGCAGGGCGTCTCTGTTGTGATAAAAAACAGCCAGACTAATTTTGCGGCAGGCACCGATACGGACAGCGCCGGCGTTTTTCTTTTTACCAATGTTCCTCCCGGAGGACCATACAGTTTTAGTTTTTCAAGTGTTGGTTACCAGGATCAGACATTATCGGGTTATGACATTAAGCAGGGCATTACCTTGTCTATCGTTGTCAACCTGGTGGAAACGTCATCAACACTTGATCAGGTCGTGGTCATTGGATACGGAACGTCGAAAAAGAAGAACGTCACCGGATCGGTTGTTTCTGTGAGCCAGGAGGAGATCGCGCAACGTTCACCCACGAATGCCTTCGAGGCTATCCAGGGACAGATGTCAGGTGTACAGATCACGACGTCCTCGGGAGCGCCAGGCGATAATTCATCGCTGAGGATACGCGGTGTTTCGACATTTGATGCCGGCGCCACGCCGCTGTATATCGTTGACGGGCAGCCGTTGGATAATATCGATAACATCAATCCGAACGATATCAGTTCTATTGAGGTGTTGAAAGATGGCTCGTCGGCAGCGATTTACGGATCGAAATCTGCTAACGGCGTGGTGATCGTTACCACAAAAAGCGGGAAGAAAGGGGAGTCGAAGATTAACCTGAACTACCTGAGAAGTTACACTACGGCAAGGATCATGCCGGTGGCCACGACGAACGGCAGACTTCGCTACGAAAAGTTTCACAACATCATTGGTGACCGTGCCGACGTCGACACATTAAACCAGCAGTTCTATAATAACAATAATTTTCAGGAACTGATGTACCGTACTGCGGTGAAAGACCAGGTGAACATTGGCGTTATTGCAGGTTCTGAGAAAACAAAGATATACTGGAACACAGGTTTTTTGAACCAGGAGGGTGTCATCCGAACCACCAAATTCATGCGATTGAATTCGCGGTTAAATGTCGACCACCGCTTCAATAAAGTGATTACTATCGGCACCCGCACAAATCTTTCCTACGATCAGCAAACGAATATCGATCCGGGCTTTGAAACCGATTTGATCGGCGTATTGCTTACGAAAGCGCCGTTCAGCACGCTCTATGATGTTGACAGCTCGTATTTGTACAACGTTGACAGCTACCGCGGCCGGCAGAACCCTTTGTTTGAATATTCCTCCATGGATGTAAAGAGAAGAAACCTGAGAGTAAACGTTTTTAACTACGTTGAAGCAAAGTTGGCCAGGGGATTAACGTACCGTGCCAATTTTGGATTAAACTTTCGCTACACGCGGAACACGGAATTCTTTCCTTCGTACGTCCGCAGCTCGGATGAGCGTGTCCAGTCCAACTTTTATTCGCAACTGGCATGGGACTGGCTCCATGAGAGCTTCTTTAATTTCGACAGAAGCTTTGGCCTTCATGAGATCAGCGCAGTGGCAGGTTTCAGCGCTCAGAAATGGGCGGCGCCAGAAGAAAACATCGGTGGCCTGCTGGCCAGCAACCTGATTCCTACGTTAAATAATGCCACCGAAATTCTCATCACCAACACTAATACGCTTGACCAGGACAATCATTCTCTGGCTTCCGTTTTCGGCAGGGTAAGTTACAATTACGATAACAAGTATTTATTAGCCGCCACCATTCGAAGAGACGGTTCTTCACGGTTCGGACCGGAAAATAAATGGGGCAATTTCCCGTCGGTATCTGCCGGCTGGCGATTTAGCCAGGAGCGGTTCATGGAGAATGTAAAATTTATCAACGATGCGAAAATACGCGCGGGTTTTGCCATCACGGGAAATGAGCGAATCGGTAACCGTGACTACGACGCACAGCTCACGACGGGTAATTTTTACACCGGCATCAATGGCGTAGGGTTATCTTCCAGGCTGGCCAATCCTTCCATTCAGTGGGAAGAGACGCGTCAAACCAATATCGGGTTGGATCTGAGCCTGCTGAACAGACGCGTGAACATCACCGTGGACTATTACACTAAAAAGACTGTAGAACTGTTGGCGAACCAGCCGCTGCCCGCTGAAACAGGATTGACTGATGTTCGCGTCAATCTCGGCGATGTACAAAACAGGGGCTTCGAATTTTCCATCCAGGCCACACCCTATCAATCCGCCAACTTTGCATGGCGCACGAATTTCAATTTTTCGACCAACTCCAATAAAGTTCTTCGGCTGGCTGCGGGCGTTCCAATCGTGAGCAGCAGCTACATTACGCGAGAAGGCAGCCCCCTCGGCAGCTTTTACGGCTATACCATGCTCGGCATTTTCCCTTATGACGAATCAAACGCCTTTTCACCAAACGGACAGCCCTTAACTGCCAACTTTGACGCATCAGGAAACTTCACCGGCTACACGCAGGGTGGTAAAGCCTATTCGGGCGACGTCAAAAAGATTTCCGTTGCCGGCGCCGTGGCGAAAGGCGGCGATTTTTACTGGCAGGATAATAACGGTGATTTTCGCATCGACGAGCAGGACCGGACAATACTCGGCAATCCCTACCCGAAATATTTCGGCGGCTTCAGAAATGAGTTCACCTATAAACATTTTTCATTTTCGTTTTTGTTCGATTACCAGTTCGACGTACAGGTTTACAATTCATTCATGCAGAACCTTTCTCAACTGAAGGATAATGCACCTACACCTCCACCGTATGTACTGGAGAATTTTTGGGAGGGTCCTGGTGATGAAACAGCGATTTTTCCAGGTGGAACACGCCGGGTACAAAACCAGCTTGGCGGCAGCGCTCCCACATCGTATTGGGTCGAAGATGCCGACTTTATCAAATTAAGAAATGTCAAACTCAGTTTCAACCTGCCCACATCGTTCGTCGAAAGGTTTAAAATTTCAGATATGGCGGTGTATGCTTCAGTCAACAATGCGCTGGTCTGGACCAATTACAGAGGTTTTGATCCGGAAGTGAACGTCGCCGGAAGTCCGCTGTCGGCAGGACAGGATAATGCCCGGTATCCCCGCGGGCGCGAATACATCCTGGGCCTGAATGTTAATTTTTAAAAAAATCACGATGAGACATTCTTTCAAATACTTGCTTTTTATCGCACCCATTGTTTACTTCACGTCGTGCAAAAAGTTTTTGGACACGCCGCAGCAAAGCCAATTGTCGCTGTCCAACTTCTGGCAAACTGCCAATGACGCGGAATTGGGTGTAGCTGCCATTTACAGTGCGGCCCAAGTGGCCTTTGAGATCAACTACTGGCGATGGGGAGAACTCAGGGCGGACAACTTCATCAACAATGACCGGCCGAACGCCAACAATTCCCAGATTGTTACCAACCAGCTAACGAGTGCCACTGCCGGTGCAGACTGGAGTGAACTATATAAAGCTGTACTCACCGCTAACGTCGCGATTAAAAAAATTCCTGACATTCCGGATTTCGCCTCGAAGAACAATCTGCTGGCAGAGGCGTATGCTTTAAGGGCAATGTGTTACTTCTATGCCGTGAGAGTGTGGGGTGAAGTTCCTAAGATCACAGAACCGGTGGAAGGCCTGGACCAGGATTTAAATTTTACGCGTTCGCCCGTGGAAGAAATTTATGACGAGATCATCCTGCCGGATGTTCAAAAAGCGGAGCAACTGATCACTGTAGAAAAAAGCATCAACAGGATTTCGCTGGGAGCCATCCTGGCACTAAAGGCAGATATATACATGTGGCCGGGTAAACATCGCGATTACACTGTTGCCAGCAACGCCATTACGCAAATAGAAGGTCTTGGGTATGCTTTGGAAGACAACCAGGCCGCGTGGATCAACATTTTCAAGGGACCTGAAAACAGTAAGGAAATTGTGTTTGCGTTGGGCTGGAATTTCAATGAAGATGGCGGTAATAGCGGCGTGGGCCAGTTTTCCACTGCTACCACCGAATTTGTTTGTTCCGAAGACCTTGAACAAAAATGGAATGGTAAAATACCGGGCGATTTCAGAATTCTTGCAACAGGCGCTTTTGACGTCGAAATCGTGCCGGGCGTTGAGTTTCCCTATTTAAGGATCCTTACAAAGTATTCTCCGCGGTTCTCTACGCGCGATGAACAAAGCAGTTGGTCCAATACCAACGACAGGGATATCCTGTTTTATCGGCTTTCCGGTTTGTTGTTACTGAAAGCAGAGGCCGAAAACTACCTGGATCACCCGGACGTCGCCCTGTCGCTCATCAACCGGATACGCACCGCCAGGGGATTGCCTTTGGTCGATACGACGCTCACCGATAAAACGCTGATACGGGACATGATCCTTGACGACCGCCAGTTTGAATTGATGGGCGAAGGTCACAGATACTGGGACCTCGTGAGAAACAACGTGGTACTTGACGTAATGGAGCCCATTAACGGCATGAACAATCCACAAAGAATATTCTGGCCGGTGTCGCAAAATGTGCTGAACCGGAACGCCGGAATCATTCAAAATGAAAGTTATTAATGCTTGATCCTAAAACATACAACCATGAGATGGTGTTATAAAGCCGGCGTGATTGCTTTGATGATCATGTCGCTGCAGGCCTGTAAGAAAATGCAATTGCAGAAGTCATTCGATTTCGATGAGAATGATCATCCTCCGGTTCATCAACCTTTCGATGTCACGATTTGGGAGTTTGTCAGCACGCACGAAGAATTTACAATGCTCTCGGAGGCTATCCAAAAAGCCGGACTGGAGGATGTGTACAGCGGTGGGGAAAACGATAAAACCGTTCTGCTGCTGAGAAATGAAGCGCTGTCGGCCTTCCTTGCTGACTATGGGTATGCGACGATCAGTGACGTGCCGGTTGATGTATTGCAGAGGCTGCTCCAGTATCATGTGATCACTACGCGGTTTACGCAAATAGATCTGCCGGTGCAGGAGTTTGTGACGATGCAAACGCTTATTGACGGCGATGATGGACGGATCAATATTTGGAAATGGCGGGAGTATTGGGAGATTCGCGTGAATACAGGTGGTCCCGACCAACCGGGTACCACAAAGGCTGCCAATGTGTACCTGCACAATTATGAATTTACTAACGGTGTGGGACACCAGATGAAAAAATATGTTCAGTGGATTCCTTTCGAATAGCCGCGAACCTGTCGTATTACAACCATAACTGTATGAAACATTTCTTTTTTTTTATCGCTGTCCTTTTTACGCTCTGCGGGTGCTCCGACCGCACACCAAAAACCGATGAGCGTCCGAATTTTATTGTGATCAACGTTGATGAACTGCGTTGGGATGCGCTGCGTGTAACCGGTCATCCCTTTGTGCAGACACCGAACATCGACAGGCTGGCAAAGGAAGGAATGCTGATGAAGAACTCATTTGTTACAACGCCACTGTGCGGTCCAAGCCGGTGCAGCACACTCTCCGGTCAATATGTACATACGCATGGCCTGTACAAGAACACGGTAGACAGCGGCCTTACGCAAAGACTAATTACTTACCCTTTGCTCATGCAGAATGCCGGTTACAAAACTGCCTTTATCGGCAAATGGACAACCGGCCGCAATGCCGACCGCACGCCTCACCCCGGGTTTGACCGCTGGTTTTGCACAGGCGCCAACCGCGACTATAAAATGAATCCTACCGTCAATGTCGACGGCGTGCCGACACCGTTCCAGGGTCATGCCACCGATATCGAAAGTGATGAGGCCATACGTTTTATCCGCGAAAACAAAGACAAGCCTTTCAGCATCGATCTGTGGCACCGGTCAGTGCACACCAGTTACGGCACTGAGAATCTTATTGCATCGGAACGCAACCGTAATTTGTATAAAGATGTTCCCGTGCCGCGCGCCGTCAGTGCACAGGCGTACACCGGCTCCAGTGCTGAAAATCGTTCAGCTTTGGCGCCGCCGCCATCCGATGTGCCGCCAGCTTTGCAAAACGTGCACATGAAACCACCCACCGATGAAGACATCCGGAATATTTCGCGTATGCTGACCGATATCGATGAGGGTATAGGCAAACTGCTGAAGGTCCTTGAAGAAGAAAACATCCTCGACAAAACGGTGATCATCTTTACCGGCGACAACGGATTCTTCTTCGGCGAACACGGCCTGACCGAGAAAAGACTTGCCTACGAAGAGGCCATCCGGGTACCGTTTATCGTCCGGTATCCTCCGCTGGTCCACGCAGGTTCTGTTACAACCTTTCCCGTTTTAAACATCGATATCGCGCCGACTATCCTGGCCATGGCCGGACTGCCGCAGCAGCGCCAGATGGACGGAGCGTCGCTGGTTCCAGTGTTCAAAGGTGGTCAGTTACCAAACGATGCACGCACAGCATTGCTATTCGAATTCTGGCCTGAAGCGGTGCATCCGAAAAACGGGATCAAAGCATGGAAGGCGCTGCGCACCAACGACTGGAAATACGTTCACTGGACGGAAATGGAGGGTGCGGATGAGCTCTACGATCTTAAAAACGATCCTTACGAAATGCACAACCTGGCTAATGATGCCAGGCATGAGAAAGTGTTGACTAAAATGAAAGCGCAACTCGTTCAGAAGATGAAAGATACAGGAGATCCCGGCACCATGCTTCACGTTTTGCAATCGTATGCACGTGCCAACGAAGCAGGGAACAAAGCGCCGAAAAAAAAATAAAGAATTGATTGTCGCTGCCGCATTGCGTGCAGCATGTATGGACAATAAAAAACGACTTATGCACAAGAAACAACTTTTTGACGCTTCATCTTTTTCCAAACCTACCGACCCGCCTCACACCGACAGCAGGCGAGGCTTTTTAAAAAACACCCTGGGCGGCGGGCTGTCCCTGGCCGGCTGCCTGCTGCTGCCTGCTGAAGACACCATCGCCCACATGACCTCGCAGGTGAACAAACATTCTTACGCGTCGCAATTGAAAATTACCGACTTGCGCTACGTCACATTGATGCACCTGGGCAGACCGATCACGCTTATCCGGTTGTATACCAATCAGGGCATCACCGGACTGGGAGAGGTGAGAGACGGTGGTGACAAACGCTACGCCCTCATTCTGAAAAGCAAACTTGTTGGTCAGAACCCTTCCAACCTGGAGAAAATATTCAAGAGTATAAAACCATTTGGCGGCCATGGCCGTAACGGCGGAGGTGTTAGCGGTGTAGAGATGGCCCTTTGGGATCTTGCCGGAAAAGCATATGGCGTACCCTGCTGGAAATTGCTGGGGGGCAAATACCGGGATAAAGTGAGGCTCTACGCGGACACGCACGGCGACCCGGATATTGAACTAATAAAGAGAAAAGTAAAGCATCGTGTCCAGGAGGAAGGATTTACCTGGCTGAAGATGACCCGCCTGTTCAATTTGGGTAAGGGCAATACCGGCGCCTATCTTCATGCCACATCCCGGCAACTGACCGAACAAGGCATCGAGGGTATTGTAGCCTACATTGATGCCATACGCAGTGTTGTGGGCAATCAAATCCCGATTTCTGTCGATCATTTCGGTGACAGCACGGTTAACAATATGGCACGCCTGGGGAAAGCACTGGCAAAATACCGTTTGGCGTGGATGGAAGAGCCGGTGAAATGGCAGGTGCCGGATCAACTCAAAGCCGTGGCAGACGCTATTGATATACCTATTGCTACAGGTGAAAACATTTACCTGAAAGAAACCTTCATGCGATTATGTGACATGCAGGCGGTGGACATTGTACATCCCGACCTCGCCACCGCCGGAGGAATTATGGAAACCAAGAAAATTGGAGATTATGCACAGGAAAAAGGGGTTGGCATGGCGCTCCACAATGCGGGTACACCGGTATCGGTCATGGCGAATGTGCATTGTGCGGCTGCAACGGAAAACTGCTCGGTGCTGGAATACCATTCTGAAGGAGAGGAGATCGCGGAATGGATGAGTATAGCAACACCTACCGGTGATAAGCCATTCGTCAGCCAGGGATTCGCGAATGTGCCGGAGGACGCGCCGGGACTTGGCGTGGAACTCAACGAAGCGGGCATCAAAAAGATACTCAACCCAAAAGACAAAAGTTTTTTTTCTCCCACACCCGAATGGGATAACTGGAATACCTGATCGGTTCGTGCAGTCTTTCCTTTCCGGCGTTCAGTTGTTCTCTAAAACTCATTTCATGCGCTATATATTCGTCTATTTGTTTTGCCTGGCCACCGTTCCATGTGTGAGTCAAACCTACGACCTGATCATCAAAGGCGGGCATGTTATTGACGCGAAGAATCAGCTCGATGCTGTGCTGGACATTGGTATTACCGGCGATAAGGTGACAAAGATCGCTGAAAACATTCCGCTGTCGCAAGGCCGAAAAATCATTCATGCCGAAGGGCTTTTTGTAACGCCGGGATTAATTGACGTTCATGTGCATGCATTTGCCGGGAATGATCCGAAGACGTTTGCAGACGGCCGCTCGAGCGTGTTTCCCGATGATTACTCGTTTCGTGCGGGCATTACTACCGTGGTGGACTGCGGCACGTCCGGATGGCGAAATTTTCCTGTCTTTAAATCGCAGATCATCGACCAGGCAAAAACACGCGTGCTTGCGTTTCTCAACATCTTCGGGTCCGGTATGATCGGCTCCCCGCAGGAGCAGAATATGCAGGATCTCGATACGCAGAAGGTCATCGACCTCATGAAGCGACACCCCGATCTGCTTGTCGGTATTAAAATCGGTCATTACAGCGGCAGCGACTGGATGCCTTTTGACAAGGCCTTGGCCGTAGGAGAACGCACCGCCAGACCTATCATTATTGAGGCGCACCTGCCCAATTTACCCCTCGAGGGAATATTGAAACGTATGCGGCCGGGCGACATCTACTCGCAGTCGTTCAAGCATGTTACCAGGGATCGCCTCTCCATTGTGGATGAACAGGGGAAGGTGCGTCCATATGTTACTGACGCCATGAAAAAGGGAGTTTTATTTGACGTTGGACACGGTGGCGTGAGTTTTCAGTTCAACACTGCAATCCCCGCTTTCCGTCAGGGCATCGTTCCAAATTCATTCGGCTCCGACATGCACCGCAACAGTCTAAATGCCGGGATGAAAGACATGCTAAACATCATGTCGAAATATCTCAACATCGGCATGCGCGTTCAGGAGGTGGTGGCGCATGCAACATGGCGTTCTGCAACCTCCATCCGGCGTCCGGACCTGGGTCAGTTAAGTGAAGGGGCGATTGCGGACATTGCCATTCTCGATCTGGTCACCGGCACGTTCGGCTTTGTGGATGCGAGCGGCGTGCGGCTGGCTGGTGAGAAGAAGCTGGAATGTGAGGTCACGATACGGGCGGGAAAGGTCGTCTATGATCTCAATGGGCTGGCATCCGTCAAAAGCGTTGCCGTGCAATAGCATAAACTTACGCCATGGCCACTTCCCATTTATTATCGAAGATGTCATTTGCTGCCGGGCCTGTTTGTATGCAGCTATGCCTGACCGTTATATTCATAGGTTTCTTTTCCTGTACTTCCCACAAAGGAGATGACCTGCAGACCGACGGCGCTGCGCAAAGTTGCATGAAAGTGCCTTCGCGTTTTCGCCAGCCTGCCGGAATCAAAGACAGCACTGCGCATAATGATGTTCGGTCCAGAGAAGGCATGGTGCTGATCCCGGGAGGCACGTTCCGGATGGGTGGGGACAATGGCCAGGCTGCCGCAGATGAATTTCCAAAACACACCGTGCGCGTTGACTCCTTTTACATGGATGTGCATGAAGTCACCAATGCACAATTCAAAGCGTTCGTTGATGCCACCGGTTACGTCACCACGGCCGAAAGAAAGCCCGACTGGGAGGAACTGAAAAAGATGCTGCCGCCCGGTGCAACGAAGCCGCCCGAAAGCGAACTCGTCGCCGCGTCGCTCGTGTTTTATCCTACGCGCGGGCCCGTAGACCTCAACCATTTTGATGCCTGGTGGCAATGGGAGAAAGGTGCCGACTGGAAGCATCCGCAGGGCAGGGGAAGCAGCATTGCAGGAAAAGATCATTACCCGGTGGTGCAGGTAAGCTGGGATGACGCCATGGCTTACTGCAAATGGTCCGGGAAAAGATTACCGACCGAAGCGGAATGGGAGTTCGCGGCGAGGGGCGGCCAAACCAATAAAATTTATCCCTGGGGCGACGAAAACATTACTGCAGGCCATCCCAAGGCCAATAGTTGGGAGGGCGATTTTCCTTACCACAATGAAGAGCGCGATGCATACGTGCGCAGCGCTCCCGTTCAATCCTACAAGCCCAATGGCTATGGCTTATATGACATGGCAGGTAACGTGTGGGAATGGTGCGGCGACTGGTATGATGTAGCGTATTATCAGACGCTGCAGGATATGGAGGTCTTCAATCCGCAGGGCCCGGACAAAAGTTTTGATCCGCTGGAGCCCTATACGCCGAAGAAGGTAGTGCGTGGCGGAAGCTTTCTTTGTAACGAGGCGTACTGCAGTGGCTACAGGGTATCCAGGCGTATGCGCACCAGCCCCGACACCGGTTTGGAACACACCGGCTTCCGGTGTGTGGTAGCTGTTCGCTAACGGCCTTTTTTTATATGATTTTCATCTGCGCTTACGTTATAGTATTCACGATCAAAAAGCACCCGATGAGCAGCAATGCTACATACAGATAGTTAAAGAACGAATCGTTCTTCAGCCGGTGGTTGCAGTAACGGCCGAGCCATACCGCAGGGATCACCGCTGGCACTGTCATCAAAAAATAGCTGAGCACTTCCGCGGTTACCAGCCCCTTCAACACATAGCCCACCATCCCGATGGCGCTTGCCGGCAGAAAATAAGCCTGCAACGTTGCCCGGAAATGCGCGGCGCTCCATTGCCGCATGTTGCCATATATAACCAGCGGGGGGCCGTTGAGGCCATACGCCCCGCCGAAAACGCCCGAGAAAAAACCGCACAGCAAAAGCCAGGGCCTGCTGTCGTTGTGCAGCCGGATCTTCTTTTTCCCGAACAGTGCATATAAGGAGTAGATGCACATGAGCATGCCGAGTCCGCGTTTCACCCATGCCTCGCTGCCATACAGCAGCAGCGCTAATCCTGCGGGAATTCCGGGCAGGGCAGACAGCACCAGCCATTTGGCGCTTCGCCAGTGAATTTTGCTGTGGTCCTGCACAACTATGGCGGCCACGAGCACCGACAGCAGCACGGAAAGCGGAACGGCGACTTTCACCGGCAGAAAGAGCATCAGCAACGGCACCGCCACCAGTGATTCGCCGAACCCGAAAGTCGACCGTACCCAGGTGGCGATAAAGCTGATGATAATGATGCTAACGTTAGTCTCGTCCATAAACAATGTTCTGATGTTGCGTCTCAGCGTTTCAATATAGTGAAGATGACCCGTTCCGGGCAGCATCATCTATTTTTGGGTGATGAATATACCTATTGTTCTGGCCGTTATGGGCAGCAGCCGGCAAGGCAGCAGCAACCGGCAGATCGTTGAGTATATCCGGAAACGGTATGCGGACGTTGTGCGCATCGAGATTTACGACCAGGTGGACAGTCTGCCGCCATTTGATCCCGGCACCGATCCTGAAGAGGCTCCGGTGAGCGTCCGCGAATGGATCGAAAAAATTCACCAATCGGACGCAGTGCTCGTGTGTACGCCGGAATATGTGTTCAGTCTTCCGGGCATGCTTAAAAATGCGCTCGAATGGACAGTGGCCACTACTGTTTTCACCGACAAGCCGGTGGCGTATATCGTCGCTTCGGCCTCGGGCGAGTACGCCATGGCGGCGTTGGCGATTATTTTGCAAACGCTACGCGGCCAGCCTGTTCCCGCTGCCCAGCAGGTCCTGGTAAAAGGCGCCCGTGGCAAAATTGCTGCCGGCGCGGGTTTGACGGACGCCGCTGCCGCCGCGGCCCTGGACCAACTCATGCAATCGTTGTTGCAGGAAATTAGAGCTGGTGAAGCTTCGGTTGAGAAGGAGAGGGAAAGCTGATTCTCCTCCCGTGGTTGACGTTTGCGAAAATCCATAGGAATGGAAAACAGTCGGCCGTACGCTTCGAAATCCCGTAATTTGCGTCGCTCAATGATCAACTGCAATAGTCTGAATTTATGCCGGACGAGGAGAACGTAGAGA
>CAMPGT010000109.1 GCA_946885665.1 uncultured Chitinophagaceae bacterium
ATTCTTCAAGTATCCTCTGCAGCCTGCGATGAACAATTGCAGGCTGTTGCTTTTTGAAAATTAAAACTGAAAACTTAAAACTTAAAAGTGAAAGTTAAAAGTTATAAGTTAAAAGTTAAAAGTTAATTATTTATGGCGCGTATTGCCGGAGTGGATCTGCCAAAGAACAAAAGAGGTGAAATCGGTCTTACCTATATATATGGTATTGGACCTTCTACCGCAAAGTATATCCTGGAAAAAGCGGGTATCAGCGTAGACAAAAAAGTCAACGAATGGAACGATGATGAGCTGAACGCCATCCGCTCGACCATCACCAATGAATTTAAGGTAGAGGGCCAGTTGCGTTCCGAGGTGCAGATGAGCATCAAACGTCTTCTTGATATTGCCTGCTATCGCGGCCTCCGTCATCGTAAGGGGCTGCCGGTTCGCGGACAGCGTACGCGCACCAACAGCCGTACACGCAAGGGCAAACGCAAGACTGTTGCAGGAAAGAAAAAAGCAGCCAAGAAATAAAAACTGATCATGTGCCGGAACCCCGCAACCGGGGCAGGGCATGTTCAATCCCGGCAGGGAACATATAAACGTTAATTGATTACCTCCAACAAAGATTAAATGGCAAAAGCACAAACCAGCGCAAAGGCCGCTGCAAAGAAAAGGATCGTTAAGGTCGATAATTATGGCGATGCACACATCAACGCCAGCTTCAACAACCTGATCATCAGCATCACCAATAAGATGGGACAGGTGATCTCGTGGAGCAGCGCGGGCAAGATGGGATTCAAGGGATCCAAGAAAAACACTCCTTATGCCGCGCAAATGGCAGCGTCCGACGCGGCGAAAACAGCATTCGACGCCGGCGTAAAGAAGGTCGATGTATTTGTGAAAGGCCCCGGATCAGGACGTGAGAGCTCTATCCGCGCCCTGTCCAACTCAGGGATCGAAGTGGTGATGATCAAGGATATGACGCCGCTTCCTCACAACGGATGCAGACCCCCGAAGAAAAGAAGAGTTTAATTTATTTTTATAACCGGACTGCGATTCATTTTTATGATTTTTACCGATCGCAGCCTGTAATTAAAAAATCAAATACACACTATGGCACGTTACACAGGCCCAAAAACCAGGATATGCCGCATCTTTGGCGAGCCGATCCTGGGCAATGGAAAGTATCTTTCTAAAAACAGCAATCCTCCCGGGCAGCATGGTCCTACCCGCAAGCGCAAGGCGCCAGGAGAATATGCCCTTCAGTTGAAGGAAAAACAGAAAGCCAAATACACGTATGGCGTTCTGGAAAAACAATTCCGCAGAACTTTTGAAGAAGCTTCACGCATAAAAGGCGTTACCGGGGAAAACCTGATGCGCCTGCTCGAGGCAAGACTCGATAACACCGTGTACCGCCTCGGTATTGCTCCTTCCCGCCCCGCGGCAAGGCAGCTCGTGTCGCACAAGCACATCACCGTTAACGGCGAAGTGGTGAATATCCCGTCTTTCCAGTTAAAACCCGGCGACCTGGTGAGCCTGAAAGAAAAAGATAAGGCGAACGAATCGTTCACCAGCGTATTCCGCGGAAAGAACCAGAAGTTCGGCTGGCTCGACTGGAACGAAGCTGAGATGAAAGGTACTTTTGTTGCCTACCCGGAGAGAGAAAGCGTACCTGAAAACATCAAGGAACAGCTTATTGTGGAACTGTACAGCAAGTAAACTTAAAACTCAAGAGTTAAAACAGCCTTCTGTATTACTTTTAACTTTTATGTTTTCACTTTTAACTTAATATCAAATCACAAATATGGCCATCTTAAATTTCCAGAAACCAGAAAAGATCATCTTGCAAAAGGCTACTGATTTCGAAGCTCAGTTCGAGTTTCGTCCGCTGGAGCCTGGTTTTGGTGTGACTATTGGCAACGCATTGCGCCGCGTGCTGCTGAGTTCTTTGGAAGGTTATGCTATCATCGGCGTACGCATTGAAGGAGTGGACCATGAGTTCGCTACCATCAAAGGAATTTCAGAAGATGTTGTGGAGATCATCCTCAACCTGAAACAGGTACGTTTCAAAAAGAAAATGGACAATGAGCTTGCCCAGGAAAAGGTGAGTCTCAGCATAAAAAATAAAAGCGAATTTACTGCGGGCATGATAGGCGAGGCGTCACAGAGCTTCGACATCATGAATCCCGACCTGCTGATCTGCACACTCGATACTTCTGCCAAGCTGGATATCGAGATCACCATAGCAAAGGGCCGCGGCTACGTACCTGCAGAGGATAACAAGCTGAAGGATGCACCGTTCGGATATATTCCTACGGATTCAATCTTCACACCGATCAAGAATGTGAAGTATGCCATCGAAAATACGCGTGTTGAACAGCGTACGGACTATGAAAAGCTGATCATGGACGTTTCGACGGATGGCACCATCCATCCTGAAGAAGCCGTGAAGCAGGCCAGCCGTATCCTGATCCAGCACCTGATGATCATCACCGACGAGAACATCACTTTCGATAGCAAAGAAGATAAGAAGGAAGATGTTGTGGACGAACAGATGCTGCAGTTGCGCAAAGTGCTGAAAACGCCGCTTGAAGATCTCGATCTTTCGGTGCGCGCATTCAACTGCCTCAAAGCTGCCAAGATCAACTCGCTCAGCGAACTCGTTCAATACGAACAGGAAGACCTCATGAAGTTCAGGAACTTCGGACAGAAATCGCTTGCCGAAATCGAGCAGGTGCTGGCTGAAAGGGGACTGCATTTCGGCATGGACCTCAGCAAGCTGGGAGTGGATAAGGAAGAATTTTAAGCAGGAATGGGCGAACCGCAATAGCATTAACATTGCCCATTGCCGTAAACGAAAGTATCTAACATACAAACCCAAAAGGCTGTAATTCCTGACACGGTACAGTCTTCAAAAACAAAAACGTCATGCGTCACGGAGACAAAATCAACAATCTTGGCCGTACAGCCTCGCACCGCCGGGCACTATTAAGCAATATGGCCTGCGAGCTGATCGCCCATAAAAGAATCGTTACCACGCTTGCAAAGGCAAAGGCACTGCGTACTTACGTAGAACCGCTGATCACCAAGGGTAAGGAGAACACCACCCATCAACGCAGGGTCGTTTTCAGCTACCTGCAAGACAAGGAAGCTGTTAACGAGCTGTTCGGAACAGTGGCTGAAAAAGTAGGCGGCCGCCCCGGAGGTTACACCAGGATCATTAAGCTCGGCGCGCGCCATGGCGATAATGCAGAAACAGCATTGATCGAACTGGTGGATTTCAACGAAGTTTACGGCAAAGGAAAAGGCGAAGAAAAAGAACCAGCGAAAAGAACACGCAGGGGACGTTCTTCAAAGAAAGCCGAACCAAAAACCACAGAGCCTAAAGCCGAGGCGCCGGCAGAAGAAGCTGCGCCCGCAGAAGAGGCACCGGCAAAAACAGAAGAATAATGACTCATCAATATTTTTTCAGGAAGCAAGATCTACAGGTCTTGCTTTTTTTTGTGAAAAAATTCCGGCAGTCATTCCTTAATAATTGTTTTTATTTGCAAAATTTCCCGGCATGAATACTACGCAGAAGCAGGCACAGGCAATACTCTTACTCGAAGACGGAACCGTTCACTACGGACGTGGATTTGGAAAGACAGGCACCACGGCCGGCGAGATTTGCTTTAACACCGGGATGACGGGCTACCAGGAAGTGTTTACCGACCCCAGCTACTTTGGGCAGATCGTGATCATGAACAGCGTGCATGTCGGCAACTACGGCGTAAAAGACGAGGATATTGAGTCGGACAGCGTAAAAATAAAGGGACTTATCGGGCGCAACCTCGAAGAATTGTACAGCCGTAAGCTGGCCAGGGGATCGCTCGAAGAATATCTTGTCAAGAACAACATCGTTTGCATTGAAGGTGTTGACACCCGGGCGCTTGTTGCCCACATCCGGCAGAAAGGCGCCATGAACTGCATCATTTCAACGGAAATAAGTGACATAGACGAACTGAAAAAGGAACTTGCAAAGGCGCCTTCCATGAACGGCCTCGAATTGGCCAGCGTGGTGAGCACCGAACAGCCTTATACACGCGGCAACGAACAGTCGGATATCCGCATAGCGGTGCTCGACTACGGCACCAAGCAGCACATCATCGAATGTATGGTGGAAAGAGGCGCCTACGTGAAGGTGTTTCCGGCAAAAACTTCCGTGGATGAGATGAAGAAATTTAACCCTCATGGTTTTTTCATCTCCAATGGCCCCGGCGATCCGGCTGCGATGGACTATGCCGTGGACACCGTCAAAGGTATTTTGAACGAAAACAAACCCACTTTCGGGATTTGCCTCGGCCATCAACTGCTGGCGCTCGCGAATGACATTCCTACGTTCAAGATGCACCATGGCCACCGCGGACTTAACCACCCCGTTAAAAACCTTGTTACCGGCAAATGTGAGATCACCACGCAAAACCACGGTTTCGGCGTGGATCCCGAATCGGTGAAGAAAGCGAAAAATGTAGAGGTGACACACGTGAATCTCAACGATCAGTCCATAGAAGGCATCAGGCTCAAAGACAGGCCCGCGTTTTCGGTGCAATATCACCCCGAAAGCACCCCGGGGCCACACGACAGCCGCTACCTCTTCGATGATTTCATCAGCCTCATCAGGAAACATTCTTAAATATGAAGATCGCCATCATCAACGGCCCCAATCTTAACCTGCTCGGTACCCGCGAACCGGAGGTGTATGGCAACCAGACGTTTGAGCAGTACCTGCAGACGATCAAAAAAAGATATGCCGACATCGAGATCTCGTATTTCCAGAGCAACGTGGAGGGCGAACTCATCAATGAAATCCAAAAGGCCGGGAAGGGATACGATGGCATCGTTCTCAATCCCGGGGGCTACACGCACACTTCTGTTGCCATCGGCGATGCCATCGCTTCCATTTCAACACCGGTTGTGGAGGTGCACATCAGTAATGTTCACGCACGGGAAGATTTCCGCAAGATTTCTCACGTTTCGGCAAAATGCAAAGGCAGTATCATCGGCCTCGGATTGAAGGGCTACGACCTGGCGATCGAGTTCTTCAAAAGTTAAAAACTTAAAAGTTAAAAGTTAAAACTGCCTGCGTCTTTTCTTATCAAAGATGTATTTATTATCTTATGCGTGTCGTTGTGGTACGTTTTATGATCGGCATGATGACGAGAGCGTTTCACTTTAACTTATAACTTTTCCATGCGTTTGCTACTCATCTTATTGCTTATCGTCTCTTCCGCCTCTTACGCACAGTACCAGGACTACCGCCTCATCAATGACGGAAAAGATACCGTTAACCGTATCGACATGAACGGAAACAAGCAGGGCGAGTGGATCGTTCATGTTGAGCGTTTGCGGGGCGAGCCCGGCTACGAGGCCGAAGGCGTTTTTGTTAACAACCGAAAAGAGGGGCCATGGCGGGTGTACAGCCTCATGGGCGACCTTATCGGCATCGAAAATTACCGTTGGGGCAATAAAGACGGTATTGCCCAGTACTTCAATATCAATGGGCAATTGCGGTTGGAGCAAAGTTGGAAGGCGCTGAACCCCGATAAAGTTTATGACACCATCCAGGTGGAGGATATCAACAAGCTGAATTCATATCACGAGGTGATCGTGAAAAATGAAGGCGCCTCACTGAAGCATGGCACCTGGAAATATTACGACGAAAACGGCGCGGTTATAAGAATGGAAACCTACACGCTCGGCAAACTGGAAAACGACGGCAACACTGCCGCCGTCGAACCAGAGAAGCCGAAAAAAGTGCCGAAACCCCAGGAAGTGCTTGAATTCGAGAAACAGCGAAAAGGAAAAAAGAAGATCCGTTATCAAGACGGAAGCACCCTATAAATGCCTGTTTTCCCTACCAACCCTGCAACTGCGCCAGGTTGGGATTTACGTCGAGCTCAAGCTGTGGAATGGGGAAATACCTGTGGCGTGGCGTGTAACCGAGCGGCGACAATACTGTTTCGGCGAGCCCCCATCGTTTGAGATCGTCATAACGATGCTGCTCGAATGCGAGTTCCACCCTTCTTTCATGTACAATCGCTTTAAACAGTTCCTCCTTCGAATCCGTTGCGGCAACACCGAGCGCAGGCATGTTTACCGAGGGACGCTGGCGAACTTTGTTGATGGCATCTCTTGCCTCATCAAACATCGACAATTCATTTGCGGCCTCGGCATACATCAGCAATACGTCTGCAAACCTGATGAGCGGGAAGTTGGTGCCGCGGGCATTAATAAACAGAACGGGAACCTGTCCTTTCCTGATGTTGTATCCTGTTGGCGACCAGCTTTTTTTGTACGCGTCGAGGTTAAGTTGTGATGTGGAAAGCTCGGGAGCGAAAGGCTGCCCTTCGTAATAAAACATCGAATAGTCGAGCCGCGGATCGCCCGGCTCAAATTCATCCACGAGGCTCTGTGTAGGAGACACTTCGCTCGAGCCGCCATTGACCTGTGGCCAGTAATGATATTCCCTGTCGTCGCTCACATCGGCCGTGGCGCCTGCAGCAGCAGATGCAAACTGAATTTCGAAAATCGACTCCTGGTTGTTCTCAAAATTGCGGTTGATAATGTGGTTAAAATCGTCCATCAACTTGTACGTCCCCGATGCTATCACTTCTCCAAGGTATTTTTCGGCGTTCACGTAATCTTTCATAAACAGGTACACTTTTCCCAGCAGCGACTTTGCCGCACCGCTTGTTGCCCTGCCCAGGTCCTTTGCGTCGTAAGACACCGGTAGATCGTTGATCGCGTCGTTGAGGTCCCGGATCATGACGGCCTGTATATCCGCAATCGGCGATTTGGCAATGAGGGCATCGTCTGGCTCGGTAAACGGTTCGGTGAACAGGGGAACTTCGCCCCATTCCGTTGTGAGATAAAAATAGTATAGCGCTCTCAGGAATTTCGCCTCGCCTACGTACCGTTTTCTCAATGTTTCATCCATCTGTACGTCGGGCACCCGTTGTATCACAATGTTCGACCGGTAGACGCCTTCATACAGCCCGGAATAAAAAGCCATCAGGTGTGGATCGTCGGCAGAAAATGAAAAGGTGTTGAACACCTGGCCCGAGATCGCGGCGCCCAGTATCACATCACCGGAGGGCGGATCGAAAAGTCTAAGCGAAATGTTGTCGCTGCCGAAGAGATTATTTGATGCAAGAGGGATGTAAGCTGCATTGACGGCCGCAAGCGCCCGGGAGTCCGAATTAATGAACCCTTCTTCGGGCAACCTGTCGGGCGGTACTTTTTCGAGGAAATCTTTGCTGCAACCGGAAGAAAGAACGCCTGCGAAGAGAATAATTATGATGAGTGTATTTTTCATGATGATGTGTTTATCTGTTGACGATTTAAAATGTTACCTGCGCCCCGAATTGAATAATTGTGGGAATGGGTACAGAACCGGTGTCCACGCCAATTTCGAGAGGGTTCATTGAATCGTCGTTATATCCTGATCCACCGAGTGTATCGGGGTTGTAGTTAACATAGTTGGTAATGGTGATGAGGTTCAGTCCACCTGCATACAACCGTACGCGATCAATTTTCAGGCGATTCGTCACGGACTTACCGAACGTATAGCCGATCTGCAGATTTTGCAACCTGGCATAGCTTGCGTTGTCAACGAAACGCGTGGAAGGAACGGTATTTAGTCTTGATGCCCGCATTGCCCTCGGCATAGTGGTTGACGTTCCTTCTCCTTTCCACCTGTTCAGCGTGGTTGTCATCTGTCCATCGGCAGAGTTCATCGCTTCGAGGTACGCGCGCTGTGAATTATACAGTTGTTTTCCCTGCACACCCTGGAAGTTGAGAGACAGATCGAATGACTTATAATAGAAGTTGGCGGAGAGGCCATAATTAAAATCAGGAAACGGATCACCGATCGTGGTTCTGTCGTTGGCATCAATTACGTTGTCGCCGTTTATATCCTTAAACCTGATATCACCGGGCGCAACGCCGGGTTGCACGGCATGTTTGTCAATTTCGCCCTGGTTTTGAAAAATCCCATCGGTCACGTATCCGAAAAAGCTCGACATCGGTTCGCCGGGCATTGTTCGCGTAAACGTGCCATACTGGTAAACGTTTTCAACATAGTTGATGATGCTCGGAACACCGCCTAGAGAGGTTACGCGGTTTCTTACGGTTGATAGGTTTGCTGAGATTTGATAGTCGAGACCGTTGGCGGCCACGTTCTGGTAGGAAAGGAGGAACTCGAATCCAGAATTATGAACGCTCGCCGCATTTTGAAATGCGCCGTTGTCGCGATCAATGCCGGTGGCGCTCGAAATGGGTGTTCGCAACAAAATGCCGTCGGTGTTTTTTACCCAGTAGTCGGCTGTAAAGGTGAGCCTGTTGTTAAACAGGGCCAGGTCAATACCGAAGTTGGTTTGAGTGGTAGTTTCCCATTTCAGCGCCGGGTTGCCCAGTGTGAGAACGGCTGCAGCAGAAGCTATTGACTGGGTGGCTCCAAAAATATATTGTGGTGTTGTGGATATGGTGGTTTGGCTCTCGTAATTCCCGATTTCCTGGTTGCCCAACTGTCCCCAACTCGCGCGAAGTTTGAGCATGCTGATGGCACCGATGCCCTGCATGAATTTTTCGCGATCGACGTTCCATCCCAATGCAAAGGATGGAAAATTACCGTATTTGTTTTCCTTTCCGAACCTTGATGATCCATCGCGGCGGATGGTGGCCGTTACCAGGTATTTTTTGAACAGTGTGATATTTGCTCTTCCCAGATAGGACCGGAGCGCCCATTCCGCGTCGTTTCCACCGATTACTGATGGACCCGTGCCTGCATCGAACACCTGGATGTCGTTACTCGGAAAGTCCTGTTTGGATCCCGACATTGTGCTGAAGTATGCGTTCTGTTGCGTGTAACCGGCCAGTAGATTAATGGCGTAATCGTTATGGAATTCCTTGCTGTAAGTGAGCGTATTTTCCATCAGGTATTCGTCGGCAGTATTTCTGGATTGCGAAAGGCTTTGCCGCAGGTTCGAGCGATTGTCCATTTCGAAAATGCCGATGTAAGTTTTTCCCGAGTTGAGCGCATGGGTTAAGCCGAGGTTTAATTTATATTTCAAGCCGGGGATGATGGTGTATTCGGCGTACACGCCACCGAGTATGTTGTTGTCGGTGGTGTAGTGCCTGTTGTTGTCGCGCCGTCCAACGATATTGTCGCGGTTGTTGATGCCGGTTTCTGCCTGGTTCGGACCCGCATAGCCGCCAAGATTTTCCGGCCTGTAGATGCGCATGGTAGGGGATGCGCCCAGCAGATATGCAAGATCGAGGTTGTTGCCATAGCCCAAATTCAGTCCCAACGATCTTACAAGGTTCAGCGATTCTCCGATTACCAGCCTTTTGCCGATATTGAACTGGCTGTTCACCCTGAACGAATATCTTTTCAGTGAGCTGAACACCATGCTTCCTTCCTGGTTGAGATACCCGCCCGATACGGAATATTTTGCGTTCTCGCTGCCTCCCGAAACGGAAAGGGAATTATCCTGCATCATGGAATTAGGAAACGCTGCCTTTTGCCAGTCGGTATTTGTCTTCAGGTTTTCCGGGTCGTTGAAGGCTGGTTGTGGTGCAAATCCGCCGTTCTTATCGGCTTCGTTGACCAGCTCTGCAAGTTGTGTTGAATTGAGCATGGGGATGAGGCGGTGAACCGATTGAATACCGTAGTATCCCGAGTAAGACAGTTTTGGCTTTCCGGCTACCCCTTTTTTTGTGGTAATTAAGATCACACCATTAGCCGCCCGTGATCCATATATTGCTGCCGCCGATGCATCTTTCAAAACGCTTATCGTCGCAATGTCGTTCGGGTTGATGGTGTTGATATCTGCACTGCTCAGCGGAACGCCGTCGATGATGTAAAGTGGCCCGCTGTTGCCGAAGGTGCCCATGCCCCTGATGCGTACCTGTACTTTTGCGCCGGGTTCACCTGAGGTGGATGTAAATTCAACTCCGGGTATTTTTCCCTGCAATGCCTGGTTGGTGTTCGAATAGGCCTGGCCGTTAAAGTCTTTGGCGCTCACAGTAGCTACGGCGCCCGTCAGGTCGCTCTTCTTTTGTGTTCCATAACCGATCACCACCACCTGGTCTATCAAGGCTGCTGAATCTTTCATCTTGATCATCAATGAAAGCGTAACATCGTTTTTGATCATGTACCCTGATAATGTTTGTTCTTCGTGTCCGATGGCCGAAAATGCGAAGCTGTACGGGCCACCCGCGGGAATGCGCGAAAAAGTAAACACACCTGCACTGTCTGTGCTGGTGCCCGAAATGAAATTGGTGCTCGTGTTCCTGATGACGACCGAGGCGCCTGCAATGGGCTGGTTGTTCTCATCAGACACAAACCCCCTCACGAGACTGGTTTGTACCTGGGCATGGGCCAGGGCGCCGGAAAATAGAAGTAACACGAATAAAAAATAACTCTCCGCTCCTTGCTTGAAAAGCTTGATTCGCATAGCAGTTGTTTTAGAATGATCAATTCAATGACAGGCTGTTTCGAACAGCCGGATTCAGTTCGCTTTTACACACCAGGTTTTAAATAACGGGGGCTTTAGGGAGGTAACGCGAATCATTATCTGCTGATAATGTATTTGTTGTTGTCGCGTGTCAGTGTCAACTGGTGTAAAACTGATATATGCTTAAGAATATTTTCGATCGAATCTCTTTCGTCAAACCTTCCGATAAAATACATTTTGTTGATGTCCGTATCCTTATATTTTATTTCAACGTTATAAAGTGCGCCCAGTTGGTCGAAAACCTGCGCGAGCGGCTGGTTGTTGAACATGACCCATGAACCTTTGAAATCGTCGGGCACGGTAATGGTCTCCGGCTGCCGCTGCTCTTTCTTTCCCATTTTTTCCCTGAACGACCGGATAAATGCTGTTCCCGTTTCTTTGTCGTATAGCAGTTCCTGTCCGGGTTCCAGGTAATAATCTTCTTTCAGTTGCTTTACCGCCTCTTCAGTTGATTTGATCAATACTTTTCCCTCATAAAGTTTAACAACGTCAACGCTTGTATTGTCGTAAGCGACCACCGTAAATTTTGTTCCTAAAACGGTGGTTGATATTTCTCCATGGTAAACGATAAAAGGTTTTGCCCTGTCCTTTGCTACATCGAAATCGGCCTTTCCTTTTAATCGAACACTTCGCAGGCCGCCTGTAAAGTGTTCGCTGTATCTTAATTCACTGTTTGCGTACAGCATCACTTGCGAACCATCCCCCAATTGTATGGTTCTCGGTGTTCCCGAAAGATTTCTTTCGGTTTTAATTATTAAAGCATTCCTCGATCCGGTACTGTCCTTTGCAGGAGGTGTATTGGCTGCCAGATCGGCTTTCGGCAGGGTCCGGTTGGACAGGTAAACGATCGTAGCGAATATAATGACCAGCATTGCCGCAACTGCACAAATTTTCCAAAGCTTCGCAAACCGGTTACTGTGTTGAGATGTTTCAATTAGCGCGTCATGCTCATCGTGCGGAAAATTCATGATCATTTCGCCGCCCTTTACTACACGTTGGTAGTAGCTCCATTCTTCCTCGATATCAATGCTTCCGGTCAGGTTTCTGGCAGCAGCAAGGTTCCATGCCGCTTTGACCTGTTCAAAATAATTCCTGTTCTCGTCGCTCTCTTTTATCCATTCGACCAGTTTAAGCTCTTCGTGCTTACTCAATTCATTCAATAAATACTTCGCAAGTAATTCATCATATTCGCGATGATTTTCCATGTACTTTCCTATTAACGATTAAACTGTTCTTTACCCCTACACGCTTACAAATAATATTTTTTTGAGCACCAGCAATAGCAGGAGACCCGGTTCAATGCAGTGTTCCAGTTTTTGCCTGAGCTTCGCCAATGCGCGCCCCATTTGTGTTTCCACTGTTTTCTTTGATATGTCGAGTCGATCGGCGATATCCCTGTAAGACAGTTCCTCGAACCGGCTCATCTCGAATATTTTTTTCATCTGTGGCGGCAACTCCGAAATTGCTTTTTGAATGTTGCTTTCCAGCCGGCGCAGATCAATTCGGCTGAAAGCGTTTATTTGATTGTCGTCGGTGCGACGGCTGGCGAGGGAGCTTCTATATTTCGATCTTATTTTTTCATGTTTCAGTGCATCGAGGCAATTATTGTGAATAACCTTTTGAAGATAGGAGCTTATCGAGCCCTGCCTTTCAATTGTTTCGCGGTGTTCCCACAGTTTGATGAATGCCAGGTGCACGGCTTCCCTGGCTTCATCTGTACTGAATCCAAATTTATATTGGCAGTAAAAGCAGTATCGAACGAAGTTGTTCCTGAAAAAGTCTTCAAATTTTTTTTCATCGCTGATGACATCGTTGCCGAATGGCCATTCGTGACTCTGGCGGGACGTTTCATTGGGTGTCATATATTGAATTCTTTTAGCTGCTACTCAAAAACGAGGCATGGGAAAGGCCGGACTAATTTTTCTTTTTGAGGAGACGATGAAATTGAAAATAAGAAAAAATCGAACGCTGCGTTTAATTTAATTCGTTCGCAATTTTGTACGAGA
>CAMPGT010000110.1 GCA_946885665.1 uncultured Chitinophagaceae bacterium
AAAAAGAACAATATGTTTACAAATAAGTGCTATAATTGTAAACGCTTATGAAGTCGAAATATATATCGTGGACCGCCTTGCTTTCTTGCAACCTCATGTGGTCATTGCAGTTCACCTGTATCAAGCTTATACAGGACCAGGTGGGATCGTTCGCCACGGTATTTATACCGATGGTGCTCGCCAGCCTGTTCATGGTGCCCTTTGTTTATAAGGACGTGCGGGCAAACCGGAACCGGAAATTAGGCGATTTAAAAGTATTCGCTATGCTGGCCGTGCTGGGTCAGTTTCCTGCGCAGGTGCTGATGACAATGGGTACGCAGCAATCCACGGCAAGCAATGCCGCCATCATCAGCCTCACACTTCCCGTGGTGTCGGCACTGCTGGCCGTTGTTCTGCTGAAAGAAAAAATGAACGGCCTCCGGTGGTTAAGTTTTTTGATCGCCATCGCTGGCGTGGTGATGGTTTCTTTCAAAGATTTAACGCACACCGATTTCGGCTCTGCGTACTTAGTGGGCAACGCCCTGATATTTTCCGGCGTGCTCGGCAGCGGCATCTACAATACGATATGCAAGAAGATAGCAGAGAATTACACCGAGATGGAAATGCTCTTCTACACCTACATCTTCATGATCATCATCCTGCTGCCATTCGTGATGGCTTATGAAAAGGATATTTTCACCAACATCGCCTCCTTTACCACCAACACCTGGATCGGTCTCGCACTGCTCACCGTCTTCCATAACTTTCTTTCCATGATCCTCTTCTTCAAAGCACTGAAAAAGCTGGAGGCCATCCAGGTTGCGCTTTCGAATTTCCTGATCGCATTTTTCGGCTTGCCGATCGCCGCGATATGGCTCGGTGAAAAAATGAGCCCGGTGGCCATCACGGGCGGCCTGCTCGTGCTCGTCAGCACTTTTGTGATAACGATATGGGAATACAAACAAACTTCAATCAAGAGACCGTCGTATGAATAGGACCTTGCGGAGCCACAAATGGTTTTTCGGCGCAAATGAAACCGGCCTTTTGCACAAAGGTGCGCTACGCGCCACGGGAATTAACATGGACGATTACCATGGCGAACCTGTGATAGGCATTGCCAATACGTGGGGCGAGGTGAATAACTGCAACATGTCGCTACGCACTGTTGCAGAAGAAGTGAAAAAAGGAATTCGTGAAGCCGGGGGTATCCCGCTCGAGTTTCCGGTAATAACACTGGGCGAAGAGTTGATGAAGCCCACCGCCGGGCTTTACCGCAACCTGCTTTCGATGGATGTGGAGGAGAGCATCAGGTCGTATCCTTTTGACGGCGTTATCCTGCTCGGCAATTGCGACAAAACCGTTCCGGGTTTACTGATGGGAGCGTTGAGCGCAAACCTGCCGGTAATTCAATTAAACGCCGGACCAAAAAAAGTAGGCGTTCATCACGGCAAGCGTTTGGGCAGCGGCACGGATCTTTGGAAATACTGGGACGATTTGCGAACCGGCGCCATCGATAACACGGAATGGGAAGAGATCGGGAAGGCACTCAGTTGCGGTTACGGTTCCTGCAACACGATGGGTACCGCTTCCACCATGAACGGTATATTGGAGGGATTGGGAATAATGCCCCTGGGCTTAAGCACGATGCCGGTTGACAGCAACGAAAGAATGAAGTTATCGCAAGAAGCAGGCAAAAGAATTGTTGAAATGGTACACGAAGACCACCGGCCATCGAATTTTCTCACCCTTCAATCTTTCAGAAATGCGGCTGCGCTGTGCATGGCGCTCGGCGGTTCCACCAATGCCATTATTCACCTCACAGCAATTGCCGGCCGACTCAACATCAACCTTTATCCTCATGTATTCAACGAAACCGGCGCACTCGTTCCTTGCATTGTCAACGTTCAACCGGCAGGCGACAAACTGATCGGCGAGTTTGATGAAGCCGGGGGTATTCCTGCGGTGCTGGCTTCACTGCGCAACGTAATTGATGTGAATGCCGTTACCTACACCGGCAAATCGCTGGACGCCCTGCTAAAGGATGCGGTAGTGAAAGATGAGCGGATCATCATGCATGTGAAAGCACCGCTCACACCAACCCCTACGCTCGCGGTGTTAACGGGCAACCTGGCGCCGAAAGGTGCAGTGATAAAAGTTTCGGCTGCCTCGCCAAAATTGTTGAAGCATGCGGGCCGTGCGGTGGTGTTTGAAAATTATGAAGATATGCTGCTGCGCATCGATGACGAATGGCTTGACGTTGACGAATCGTCGGTGCTGGTGCTAAAAAATTCAGGGCCGCGTGCGGTGCCGGGAATGCCCGAATGGGGCATGATACCGATTCCTAAGAAACTAAGAGCAAAAGGCATTATCGACATGGTAAGGATCAGCGATGCACGAATGAGCGGAACGAGCTTCGGCACGGTGATACTGCACGTGGCGCCCGAAGCTGCTGCCGGTGGAACACTCGGGTTGGTGCAGACAGGCGACGTCATCAGCATCGATGTTCATGCACGAACCATTTCCCTTGAAATAGGCGATGAAGAATTGACTGTACGAAAGGCGAACGCGTCCACACCGCAAACTTTGCACCGGCGTGGATATCCTGTGTTGTTTATTAGAGAGGTACTACAGGCCGATGAAGGATGCGACTTCAATTTCCTGAAACCAAGAACAGGAAAGGACCTCGAATTCATCGAACCTGTAGTGGGTCGTTCTTAAACTCTTTATTTGATCGGAACCGCGATCATTTTATTGAGAATATTCCTGGTGATCCGCCTTACGCGTTCATCGCCTTCTGTGAAATAACGATACGGAGGATTCATGTAAGCGGGTGGTGATGAAAGTGGTTTCGTCCACCAGCAGGTCGCCGCGTTAAACACATAATTACCTTTTGCCGCCGTATAAATTGTTGCGGCATATTTTCTTTTGCTCACCTCTCCCGAATATCTTTTTACATTTCCTTCTGCCAGCACCACCAGGTCCTTCACGTTAGCGGCTAATGGAGGGCCATGAAATTCCCAGCCCACAAGATCCTTGATGCTATCGCCCATCTTCATGCCGGTGCCTTCAAATGCCCAGTGACCGGGAGCCGCACAGGTCCAGTTGGCCAAACCCACCCCATACGAATTGGCGCCCATAAGTTCTTCTTCATTTTTAAATCTGTCGATCAATCGCATTACACGATTCGGCCTGCCGTCTGTTGAAGGCAGCAGTTCCACGCGGCCCGAAACAGAATTGCCCGAGAAGAAGGCAAGGTTAACACCCATGTCCCTCGCTTTCGAAACATTGTCGAACATTTGCTGCGTCCAGTATTCATCATGACCCACGGAAAGAAATACTTTGCCCCTTAGCAATCCTTCACCGTCGGCATGGGTATCCACGTTGGAGATATACGTCACGTCATACCCTTCTTTCTCGAGCCAGAAGGCCATAGGAAATTCGGTCATGAGAAATTCACCGGAACCATTAGTGAGCGGTTCAAATCCTGCCGGATAGCCGTTCCAGAACATGCTGTACGGCCTGTCGAACCCTACATGGTAAATGCCTTTCTGGCCACCACCCCAGCGGTCGCCACCGGGAGCATCATACAATGAGCGCCATGCGGGCCAGCGATTGTAAGCCAGCCATGTCATGTCGGAGCATTGAAAAAGAAGATCGGCTTTGCGGTCGTCCTTCACAATAAAAACAATATAGGCCTGTGCATCCGTAGTAAGGGTGCTGAGCTTGCCGAGGTAAACGCCGCTTACCCAGTCGTTCGGAATTTTAAAACTTACGGAAGGCTCCCATTTGCATTCTATCAAATAATTGTCGCCATCGGCGGGTGTCGGCTGAACGGACCCCTTTACAGACTTGTACGATTTCATGAGCCGGCCGCCTTTGCCGCCATAGTAACCCATGCGAAAGATATCCAGGCTGAACTTGTCGGGCTTGTCGGTACTCACGAACACATCCAGCGTTTCGCCGGCTTTAATGCTGGTGTGCGACACGTACCCTTCGATGGCCTTGCGGCGCTTCCAGCCCGAGTCATATTTTTCATCTTTTTCGCGGATCACCTTGGTGATGATCCAGTCGGTTGTACCGGGCTTGTTGTTTTCACTGACAATAATAGATGAATTACCGCTTTGTGATGCGCGCTGTGCGAATGTCCACAGTGGCGACAGGCACAACAGGAAATAGGCAATCTTTTTCAACATACAATAATCGTTATAATGAGGATTGAATTAATGAATGATGGTTCCCGGTTTTACGTTGCCGGCAATGGTTACGGGTTTAGCTGCGTTCGACGTAAAATTTTTTTCAAAGGTGATATTGGATGTACGGTTTCCGCTGAAATGAAAAAAAGTACCGGTATGCTGCTGCGCAATACAATTGAAAATAATTCCACCGGTACAATTGACTACCGTCACCGCAGGTACAGCCGAAGGAAAAAATGCCTGCCTAACTTTCAATCCCTGGAGCTCAAAACCGTTCACCTTTTCAAGCACAAGTGCCGATTTCCATTTTGGCTCGGTATTATCTTCCGCCCAATAAATTTCAACGTCCTTTACTTTCAGCCCGGAAACATTTTTGAATTGCATCGCATCTGAGGTCCGTTTATCCGGTGTCGATTCGGCCTCCATAAAAATCTTAACGTTCGACAGTGTAAAATCTTCGACCGGTGTTTTCAATAATGATGTAATACGGCTGGTACCCTGTGCATGAGCTACTATGTCGCTGATACTCACATTCCTGATGGAACCTTCACGCGATGAAGCCCATCTTTATTTCAGCACCAGGTTAAAAACCTGTGCATCGCCCCACCAGTTCCAGTGCCGCCGCTTCAGGTCCATAGTGATATTCGAGACCAGCACATCGCTAACATTTGCACCATCCTGCACGTTGATCTCGATGCCTTTATTTGAGTTGACGACAACACAGTTTGTAAAGATGATGTTCCGCATGTCGCCATGGCTCTCTGTACCCAGTTTGAGAGCTGCGGATGACGAGCTCAAAATACAATTGTCGACGATGATGTTTTCAGCAACATGAATCTTGCTTTGTCCACCCCGTTTCCAGATTCCGCTTTTAATGCAGATGGCATCGTCGCCGGTGGCAATGTTCGAAGAAGTGATGTGCACATTAGCCGACCCGTCAATATCAATTCCATCGGAATTAACGCCTTTTTCAAGCGAAGAGAAAACGTTCACGTTGCGAATGTTCACCCTGTTGCATCCCGAAATACGCATGCACCACAGCGATGAATTCACAAAGGTTATGCCTTCAATGGTCAGGTCCGTACACGCGCGCATCAACAGGTTGAAAGCCGCGGCATATCCCGGTGCACGGTAGTACCGCTTCATTTCGATACCGGCGGCACCTGCGATTTCCATTGCTCCAGTTATTTCAGGATCGCCGCCCCTTACATTTTCGTAAACATATACCGCCTGGCCGTCTATGGTGCCTTTCCCTGTGATGGTGATGTTATCGCATTTTTCGGCAGAAATAAATGCACCGCCCCTGAAGAGAGGATTTTTGATGTCTGCGTAAAGTGTTGCACCGGCTTCTATCTTCAGGGTAACGTTGCTGTACAACCGAAGGGGCAGGCTCCTGTATTCACCTTTCGGTATGATCACCGTTCCGGCAACTACCGCCGCCGAATCGATGGCGCGCTGTATGGCCGCCGTTGCATCGTCGTCTTTATTCCCTGTTGCGCCAAGGTCGCGAACATTATATACGGGATTGGCTGCCACCGATGAGAGAACAGCCAGTAATGGCAACAATACAGCAATAACTGTTTTTACCCTTATCATTCTTATTTTCTTTGGGTTGTTCTTGTAAGAAGAACACTCTTGCCATTGGGCGAACGTGGATTCGGTGGCACCATGTTGTCGCGAAGAACCAAGCCCTTTACATCAACACATTCCATTCCGTGAGTGAAAAATTCAGGCAGGTCATCGTCCCATTGCAACTCAAAATTCCTAATCTGCAAGTTGTCCACGTATTGGGCATACAGCCCGGGAATGTCATGTGCAAAGATTTGCTTCTCAGGAAAGGCAGTGGGCCGCAGATCAAAATTGCCACCGTAGCCCATTGTTTCTTTTCCTTTCCTGATCTTCAGCCGCACATTGCTGAAGCGTATATCTTCCATGTGGCTTTCCTTCAAGCCATAAATCAAAATACCCTGTTCGCCCGTGGCAATAATATTGTTGAAACTTACATTTTTGATCTGGCCCACGGGTTCACCTTTAAACCGGCTTATTGCCGAAAGATGAATGGGTTCGCCGTGTCCCCACCAAATGCCATTGTGCAGCCGTGTTTCAATTTGAATATCGGAGAAGACAAGGTCCTCGATTGATGCCGAATCGCGCGCGAAAATGCCTATGCCCCTGTTTGATTCAGAAATGATGATGTTGGTGAAAACACATTTCCTGATGGGATGCTGTCCATAGCCGATTCTGATGCCCGCGGAGCGCGACTGCAACCTGCAATTGGTTACCTGCAGGTTCTCGGCATAAATTGATTTGTTGCCGTAGGTATGCGCGTTTTGCTCCTGCATGGAATAACCCGGTGTATTCTCGATCCTGTCGAACCCGGTAAGAATAATGGCATCATCGCCGGCAATGATATTGCAATCCGATATGCGCACATTGCGCGATGCGGTGCAGTGAATGCCATCGCTGTTGGGGATGAGCAAATTGTTCAGGATGCTGATGCCGCTAACTACTACGTCTTCACAATAGCCAAACCTGATCGCCCACACCGGTGTGTCCTTCACCGTAATATCCCTGATGGATACCTGTGTACAGTGAAAGAACACGATCGACATGCCCGGCCGTGGTTCCCGTTTGATGGGCCCGTCGGTAAAAAAAGCACCGGCGGGCATATATTCTTCCTGCTGCCTGGTGTATTTCCTGTCGAACTCCTGTATGTTGCCGAGCCCGCTGCTCACGCCGTGATTCTGCGTTGAATCGTAAAATTCAGAACCGAGTGCATTGATCACCCCATGCCCCGTAATACTAACCTGGTACGCATCTTCGCAATAGATCATGCCGTAGCGGCGCTTTCCTACTCTAAAGTCATCCATGTTTTTACTGGATACGAGCTCGGCGCCGGCTTGGAGATGAAGGTTCACCTTACTCTTCAAAAACACCGTGCCGGTGATGAACTTGCCCGAGGGAATGATCACGACCCCTCCGCCTTCATTTGCCGCGGCATCAACAGCTTTTTGTATGGCTGCCGTCGAAAGGCTGCCGGCCTTCGCGCCGTAATCGAGGATATTGTGATCGCCGGCCATCGCGCCCTGCATGATCAAGATGAAAAACGCTGCTGTGAGTAATCTCCATGTTACTTTCATCCGTAGATTATTTTTATTTCAGTTCTTCTGCTAAATCTAGTACAGGGGATTCTGGGTCAACGTCGGGCCCGATTCGGTTGTACTCAGATCGACCTGCGACAGGGGAATCGGGAATATTTCATTCTTGCCCTTTGTAAACTGCGCGCCGTTAAGTATGGCATAATTATATCCCGGAATATGTGTTTCATGCTGAATGTATGCATTCAGCACATCGGCCATGTAACCCGTACCATTATCATATCGCTGCAGATCAAAAAACCGGTGCCCCTCCATCGCGAACTCAAGCTTTCTTTCAAAACGTACCGCTTCACGCGCATAGGGCTGCCCTTTCGATTCAAATGTGCCTGCCGGGTAGGGCTCAATTTTATAATTGGCCGCGGGCGTATTGGTAAATCCTTTTGAAGGATCGGCATCGTCAACATAAGTTTTTACCCAACCGGCCGGATTCGCCGCCCTGTTCCTCACCTCGTTCACATAATCCTGTGCCTTGTCGAGACTGCCGATCTCTACTTCCGCTTCTGCGGCCCATAGCAGCACATCGGCGTACCTGATCATGATATAATTCAAACCCGTTGCCTGGTTAACGCCCCAACCCTGTGCAACATCGGCCGCAGTTCCGGATTGCGCTTTTGATATTACGTGCTTCTTGGGAAGATAGGGTCCGGCCTGAACCTGCGAGCGTACCCACGATTGTCCCGGCATCACACCCCAATCGAGATATGGTATCCCTCTTCTTCCCACTGTATGATCCAGTCGCGGATCAACGGTACCGGTGTAAGGAGAAAACGCATCAGTGACTTCCAGGCCCTGGTCGTTCGGAATATCCGAATCATTAAATGTTTCCGGCAACGGAAGGCCGGCAGCATCCGTTTTATAAGAATTGACGAGGCTGAACGAAGGCTGGTAAAATCCGCAGCAGGTGGTGGGGCCGCCGTAGGGAAAATTCAGCAGGTCGCCGATGTTTCCATTATTGGCGCCTTCTGCACCATCGCGTACCGTCATTTGCACCGCAAAGACAGATTCTGAATTATTTTCTTTTGAAGGGTCGAAATTATCATGAAAGGGAACAAGCGCGTACTTCTGACCCGAAGCGGTCACGCCATTATTGATAATATCCTCGAGCAGCGGTTTTGCTTCTGCAAACTTGCGCTGAAACATGTACGTTTTTGCGAGGAACGATTTTGCGGCCCATGAATTGGCCCTTCCCTTGTCGCCATTTGTTGGTGCAAGATTTTCGGCGGCGAACTTGAAATCATCTTCGATTTTGGGCCATGCCGATTGTGCATTGCTTACGTTGTAATTTCCGTTCTCATAATCTACGGTTTCGTCAACATAAGGAATGTTTCGCCAGATCTTAGCGGCTTCCAGGTGATATACTCCTCTTAAAAACAAGGCTTCGGCCTTCGCCTGTTTCATTTCGGCCTCCGTCATCGAACCATCGGTGATCTTTGCCATCACCCGCAGTACATCGTTGGTGCGCTGGATGCCCGTGTACACGGCAATCCATTTTCCATTCAAATAACTGGTGGCAGAATTGACGGCATATTTTTCGATGTCGGCGATCGACGATTGGTCATTATCCGTTGAACCCTTGTGCGCATCGTCCGATGCCACGCCGCCAAATACCCAGTTGCTGATGGATTGTGAATAAGGCGCCCCGCCCCCGCCGGGTCCGCCGATTCCATCCAGCATGGAATAAGCGCCCGTCAGTAATCCCGTCACGCCCGCTTTATTGGCGAGCGTTGTTTCGCTTGAGGATCCCAGCGGAAGTTTTTCGAGCGAGGATTTTCTGCAGGCGCCAAATATCAATGAGGCAGAAAAGAAAGCTGTGATGAATAGTTTATATGAAAATTGCATAACGTCAGTTTTAAATTCAAGGATGTTGCTTAGAACGATATATTCAATCCGAGAATGAAATTTTTGAAATTGTTTGGATAGTTGGAGTTATCGATACCGAAAGCCGCACTCTGCTGCGAAGAGCCCAGTGAACCAAAGGCGGAGCTCAGTTCGGGATCCAGCCCGGAATATTTCGTGATGGTGAAGAGGTTCGTCACCTGGAAATACAACCGGATCCTTTCAATCGGAACGTTGCCGAATATGCTCCTGTCGAGTGAATAACCCAACATGGCGGAGCGGCATTTAAAGAACGATCCGTCTTCCACATAAAAAGAGTTGGTACCGCCGTTGCTGAAGTTGCTCGCATTTTCCGGCATGGGCGCCTTTGCATTCGGGTTCTCCGGCGACCATGAATCGAAAATGAATTCATTGCTGAGCGCCGCAGGGAAATCGCCCCATTTGCCCAACTGGAAGCGAAGCGAGTTAAACACATCATTGCCCTGCGATCCGTAAAAGATAACGGAGAGGTCGAACCTTTTGTATGTACCGTTAAGGTTAAGACCATACGTGAAATCCGGGTTCGGGTTACCGATGTGCGTTCTGTCTTCGGTATTAACTTCATTGTTTCCGCTCACGTCCCTGTATTTGAACCTGCCGGGAGCCGCTGCCTGCTGTGTAGGCGATTTGTCAACATCCTCATCGCTCTGACAATATCCTATTACGTCGTAGCCAAAAAACGAGCACACAGGATATCCCTCTGCATTACGTGCAACGCTCACCTAAAAATAACCGGGACCCGGGATGTCGACCACAGTGTTTTTATAAGTAGTAATATTTGCACCGATGTTATAGGTTAAATCGGATCCTGCACTGCCGTGATAGGTAGCAGAAAAATCCATTCCCTTGTTCTCGATGTCACCGATGTTGATCACCGGCGCAGAGGCGCCGCCCACGGTGGCTGGCAAAGGCTGAGGGAAGAGCAATCCATCGATTCTCTTCTTGTACCATTCAACCGACACATCAAGTTTCCTGTTCAGTATCGACGCGTCGAACCCGATGTTGGTGATGATATTTTCTTCCCAGCCAGTATTTTCGTTGCCGATATTCGTTTGATAAAATCCCTGGCGTATGCTGCCGGAACCCGAAACGTCGTAATAAGAATTGCCGAATGTTGAATTGAACAGCGTATAAGCATTCGTGGGCGACACATTATTTTGAGAACCCAGCTTACCCCAGCTTCCGCGCACTTTCAGATCGTTGATCCAGGTAACATTCTCCATGAACTTTTCGCTACTGATCCTCCATCCCGCAGAAACAGAAGGAAACACACCGAATTTTTTAGTGGAACCGAACCGCGACGATCCGTCTCTGCGCACGGTGGCGCTTACCAGGTATTTATTGCCGTACGAGTAATCGGCACGGCCAAACAGCGAATACAAGGTGTTGACATAAGCGCTGCTGAAATTGGTGACGTTGGAGGTACCATTATTGAGGATAAGATAATTGGGATCGGCCGAGAACAAACCCGATGCAGAACCGCCAACGGCGCGCCCATAGTTCCTGATGTACTCGGAACCGCCGAGCACTTTCAGTGTATGTTCACCAAATGTATTGTCGTAGGTAAGGGTGTTCGTCCAGATGTAGTTACTGTTGTATGCAGAATTTTCTTCAAGGCGGTTCAGTCCCGCATGCTGTTCCTTTTCCTGGTACTGGTTTGGAAAGAAGCTTTGGTTGTAAATATTCTCTATTGTTCCGCCGAAACTGGTGCGGGCGGTAAAATGTTTGAGGAAGTCAACTTCCGCATACAGGTTACCGATGGTGCTCCAGGTGTTTGCCCTGTTGTTCCTCGTGTTTTCGAGCAGCGCCACGGGGTTCCAGCGGTTGCCCAGTTCGGGGCCCGCCCACGTACCACCATAATTACCCATGATGTCGTGAACGGGTATCATGGAGGGAATGGTGTAGGCATAAAATATGGCGTTCTGCTGACTTTGGTTATTGAACGCAGGGTTTTGCTTATAAAAAACATAAGCGTTTTGACCGATCTTGATATTCTTATGCAGCTTGAATTCTGTGTTCAACCTCACCGAATATCTTTTGAGGTACGTTTCGATCAGTGTACCCTGCTGGTTTAAATAGCCGGCAGAGAAGAGGTATTTGGCGTTTGGCGTTCCACCGCTTACAGAAACGGTATGGTTCTGCATAGGAGCCGGTTTAAACACTTCATGAAACCAGTCGGTTCCTCCTTTGTTGAACCTTTGGATCAGGTAGTCATTGTTGCGGTTGGTAGGATCGAAAACATAGTTCGACGGATCCACTGTCGGATCGTCTTCCATGCCCACTCCCACCACACCAGGTCCTGCGTACATATAGTCAGGAATGCCATTCGCAAACAAGGCCGTACCCGGTTTCATCTTCTTTACGAAATCGGCATAAGCCGTGGGCGATGCGATGTTCAGCACGTTGCCGCCGGGAGGCGTTTGAATGCCGTAGTAGGCGTCATAGGTCACTTTCGGTGCGCCCGACTTCCCTTTCCGTGTAGTAACGATTACCACACCGTTGGCGCCGCGTACACCATAAATGGAAGCTGCACCTGCATCTTTCAACACCTGTACAGATTCAATGTCGTTCGGATTGATGTCGTGAAGACTGCTCTGCACGCCATCAACAATAACCAGCGGCTGGTTGTCGCCGAAAGAAGTAACGCCCCTGATAAAAATATTGCTTCTGCCGCCGGGCGCTCCGGATGTGATAACGTTAACACCCGCCGCCTGCCCCTGCAGGGCCTGCTCTGCGGCGCCGGTAGGGATCGACTTCATCGATTTCACGTCCACTACCGCTACGGAGCCCGTAATGTCTTTTTTGGATTGTGACGAATAGCCCGTAACCACCACTTCATCGAGGCTCCCCGATACGCGGTTCAGGAAAATGTCAACATTTGTGCGATTGTTCAACGGCATTTCCTGGCTTTCGAAACCTACGTAGGAAAATACCAGGACAGAGGTGGGAGATGCGTTTATCTTAAAGTTGCCTTCACTGTCCGTCTGTGTGGTGGTCGATGTTCCCTTCACATTAACAGTTACCCCGCTGAGCGTCGAGTCGTTGGTACTGACCCGCCCTGTAATCACTTGCTGGGCATAGGAAACGGTAGAAAGACAGACCATAAGAAGAAGGCAGGCGGCTTTCATTAACCGACTTCCCGTCACACGGTGCAAAAGCCTGGGGTCTGCTGGCAAAGTAATCATGATGTGATGTTTTTTAATGACAGATATTAAATCATTTAGTAAACATAAATATATAA
>CAMPGT010000111.1 GCA_946885665.1 uncultured Chitinophagaceae bacterium
ATATCTGAGGAAAGTTTTAAGTTAAAAGTTAAAACCTTTAGACGCCACTCTCTGAAGAATCTTTGCCATTGTTCGCAAGCGTCCACCCCCGGCGCTTCGCGCCACCCCCGCCAGCGGGGGATACGTTGCTTCACAGCTTTCGGACTTCGCGCCTTCGCGAGGTCCTTGCGTCCTTGCGTGATTCTTTTGCGATTCTTCACGAGCGTCCACCCCCGGCGCTTCGCGCCACCCCCGCCAGCGGGGGATACGTTTGCCCTTTTCCGTCCACTCCGCCAGCGGGGCACCTAGCTATCCCCCTCTGGAGGGGGTGGTCCCGACGAAGGAGGGACCGGGGGAGGACCTTCCGGCGGGGAACCCTTGCGGCCTCTTCGCGCCTTCGCGAATTCTTCGCGTCCTGGCGTGACTCTTTCGCGTGACTCCTTCACGTGACCCCTCCGCGCCTTTGAAACCGTGCAGCATTGAGGATGATGGCTCAATGCAATAATTTTCTTATGTTGTTGAAATAATACGCACCGAATGAAGTTCACCTTTCGATTGACTGCCCCACTGGCATCCCTCTTCCTGTTATCTCATCTTCTTTTCCTTACCTCCTGCGGCGAAAGCGACGGATCACCAACAGGAGACAACCTAACAGACGAACAACGACATCTCCCCGAAAATGCCCTGAAAAGCCTGGAAACAGCGCCCGGCCTCCACGTAAGCGCCATGGCCACCGAACCCATGCTGCGGAACCCTACCAACATCGACGTGGATGAACGCGGCCGCATCTGGGTAACAGAAGCCTACAACTACCGCCCTGAAATAAACGGCAACCCGGTCAACGAAAAAGGCGACCGCATATTGATCCTCGAAGACAAAGACGGCGACGGCGTAACGGAGCATGCAAAAGTTTTTTACCAGGGGCCCGAGATCAACGCGCCGCTGGGCGTTTGTGTTCTCGGCAATAAAGTGCTTATCTCGCAGAGCCCCTACGTGTGGGCATTTTACGACGACAACGGCGATGACAGCGCCGACCGCAAAGAGATCATGTTTCAGGGCATCGGTGGCGTGCAGCACGACCACGGCATGCACACCTTCACCTTCGGCCCCGATGGAAAATTATATTTCAACTTCGGTAACGCCGGAGAAACACTGAAAGATAAAAACGGTAAAACGGTGCTCGATCAGGATGGCGACGAGATCGGCCCAAATAAATACAGGCAGGGAATGGTGTTTCGCTGCAACCCCGATGGCTCACAGGTGGAATGCCTTGGCCATAATTTCAGGAACAATTATGAACTGGCAGTGGACAGCTACGGAACCATCTGGCAAAGCGACAACGACGACGACGGCAACAGGGGCGTAAGGATCAACTATGTGATGGATTACGGCAACTACGGTTTCACCGATGAAATGACCGGCGCAAGCTGGCAGTCGGCACGCACCAACATGGAAGATTCCATCAAGTTCCGGCACTGGCACCTCAACGATCCCGGCGTGGTGCCCAATTTATTGCAAACCGGCGCCGGATCGCCTACCGGAATGGTCATCTATGAAGGAAGCCTGCTTCCGGAGCAATTCAGGAACCAGATCATCCACGCCGATCCCGGGGTGAACGTAGTAAGGTCGTACCCAGTGCAAAAAGCGGGCGCAGGTTACACTGCCGACATTATCAATATACTGAATGGAGAAAAAGATAAATGGTTCAGGCCCGCAGATATTTGCGTGGCGCCCGATGGGTCGCTGATCGTTGCCGACTGGTACGATCCGGGCGTGGGCGGCCACCAGGCCGGCGACCAGCAACGCGGCAGGATCTACAGGGTCGCACCCAATGATGAGAAATATATCATTCCCGGTCAGGACTATTCTTCACCCGAGGGTGCGATAAAGGCCTTGCAGAGCCCAAATTTGGCGGTAAGGCGCCATGGGTGGATCACCTTGCATGAGATGGGCGATAAAGCGATGCCCGCATTGGAAAAGCTGTGGCGCGGCAACGATGCGAACCCGAGGATGCGCGCCAGGGCCTATTGGGTGCTGGTGAAGGGAAATAATGGTGAGCAATACATTGCCGAGGCTGCAAAAAGCAACATTCCCGAATTCAGGATGATGGCGCTTCGCGCAGCAAGGGAAAATAAACAGGATATCATCCGGGTTGTTCAGCAACTCGTCAACGATAAGGACCCACAGGTGCGCCGAGAGTGTGCCGTTGCCCTCAGGCACCTGAAGAACGCCGAGGCGCCCGAATTATGGGCAACGCTTGCGCAGCAGCATGACGGAAAAGACAGGTGGTACCTCGAAGCGCTTGGCATAGGCGCGGATGGACAGTGGGACGCGTACTTTGCGGAGTACCTGAAAAAAGTAAACGATCCGTTGCAAACGCCGGCGGGCCGCGACATTGTTTGGCGGGCACGCTCAGGCAAAGCCGTTCCTTATCTTGCAAAACTTGCCGGCGACAACGATGCACCGCTCGCATCAAGGTTGAGATATTTCCGTGCCTTTGATTTCAACAACGGGCCGGAGAAGTCGAAATACCTGCTGCAAATGCTGGAAGCGAATTACGGAAAAGATACCGCCGTTACGAAGCTAGTGCTGCACACGCTCGACGCGAAAACGGTGGCCCGTTCTGCTATTGCGAAAAAGGCACTCGATGAATTGCTGCTGTCGCTGGCAAATTCCCAGGAGTTTCTCGACCTCGTGAGCCGTTATGACCACGTCGCTTCCAGGCCAAAGCTCGTTAATATGATCCTCACACAGGATAACGGTTCGCTGATCGGACAGGCTGCATCGCTGCTGATAAAATTCAACGGAAAAAGTATCATCGACAAGATGCTGGAAGGGAACGACCTGCAAAAGTTGAACAAAATGACCGATGCGCTGGGCGAAGCAGGAAGCAAGCAGTCGATAAGCATGCTGGAAAACATGATGCTGTCGAAAAATTACAGCGATACGGCGAGGAAGACCGCCGCAAGAAAAATGGGCTACAGCATGAATGGTGAGGACCGCGTTCTTGAATTGCTCGAAGCGAAAAAAATTCCCGAAAGTATAATCCCGTCCAGTGTTGCCGGCTTGAAAAATGCGTGGAGAAAGATGGTCTATGAAAAGGCGAAAGCCTACCTGCCGGGTCAGCAGGCAACGGCGCTGCAAACAACGGAGCCAACAATGAACGACCTCGGCTCCCTGAAACCCGATGCGGGCAATGGTAAGAAGATATTCGAAGATAATTGTGGCATCTGTCACCAGGTAAATGGCTCGGGCCAGAATTTCGGTCCCAACCTGTCGCAGATAGGATCGAAATTGCCGAAAGAAGGATTGCTCGACGCTATTGTGCATCCATCGGCGGGCATCAGTTTCGGATACGAAACCTCTACCGTAGAAATGAAGGATGGTTCGAAATATACGGGTATCATCGCCAGTAAAACATCTTCGGAAATTGAACTGAAAATGCCCGGCGGCGTCAGCAAAAAGCTTGACGCTGCGGATGTGAAAAATACATCTCAATCAAATGAATCCATGATGCCGGCATTGTGGCAATCGCTCGATAAACAGCATCTGGCCGACCTGCTCGGGTATCTTGAAGGACTGAAGAAAGCGTGAAGCACAGCATCATTCACTAACAATCGGTTCCGGATGCAGGGCCGGCCGTGCGTCTTTCATTTTTGATTTCACAAGCATGTTTACGCGGTAGATCTGGAAAATCGAAAGCATGGAAATCACTACCACCACGTAGCCCACAATGTTGTAATGTTCCAGCGGGCTGGTTTTGGTTGGCTGTGTTACGATCATGCCTGCAACGGCCGCGGCCACGCCGCCGGCAATTTGTTGAAGCGATGAATTGATGCTCATGAACGCGCCACGGTCCTTCGAATCAGGAACCGCGCTCACCAATGCCATGGAAGGTATCATGCGGCTCGTAACGGACATCATCATCAGTATATTTAAGATCACCACAACGAAGAAGGGAATGACGGAGAGATTGGTGTACACAATGCACATCACCATCAGCCATATGGAAGCAACCGCAAATATTTTGAGCTTGTCCTTCTTATCGCTCAATTTGCCCACAATCGGCATGATGAACAGGGAGCCCACGCCGGCGATCATAAACAGGATGGGCAGTTGCGTGTAAGTAACACCCAGGTTGTTCACGGCAAATGCAGAACCGAAGGGCATCATCATAAAACCCCCGATCGACATCAATGCCGTGGCGGTAAAGCCGATGCGGTACCGGCGGCTTGCAATGGTTTTAAAAAGATGGCCCACTGCGGAGCGGTCGTTTTGAAATGCAAGGTGTTCGGTGACGGGTTTCATGGAGGTTAAAATAAAAACCGCAATAACAAGTGCGAGCCCCGCTACCATCAGGAAAGCAGCTTCCCATCCCCACACGTTGGCGAGGGCCAACCCGATGGGAACACCCAGCACCTGGCTGGCGCCAAATCCCATCTGCACAAATCCCATCACGCGGCCGCGCTGTTGCAGGGTGAACAGGTCGGTAATGATGGCCAGCGCCACCGAGCCGATAACCCCACCGAACAGGCCGGTGATGATCCTGGCAGTAATCAGTTCAAAATAGCTGTGTGCCAGTCCGCAGAACAGCGTTCCCACGATGAAACCCGTGTAAAAGAAGAGCAATAATTTCTTTCTGTCGAATTTATCGGCAAACCCTGCAGTAAGCAATCCCGAAAGGCCAGCGCTGAACGCATAGGCAGAAACTGCAATGCCAAACCGAGTGGGAGAGATGTTAAGATTTTTCATCAGCATGTCGCCCAGCGGCGACATCACCATGAAATCCAGGATAACCGTAAACTGGGTAACGGCAAGCATGAAGATCACGAGCTTCTGGTATTTGGTAAAAGGAACAACTGCCTGCTTCTCCATCAGTTTAATTTTTGCCCGAATAATTTTTTATCATTTTGAATCGCGCGGAAAAATAATCTTCCTTCCTCATATTTTCTCCGAATTATTTGTTTAATAAAGTTCTTATATTTAAAATGTCCCGGCGCACAAACAGGTAATATGAAAAATTTAACAAGACGGTCATTTATTAAAAGTTCTGGTGGAATACTGGCCATAGGCGCCGTTGATTTTACCGGCATGTTCCCGGCAAAAAAGGCTCCAAAATTATGTTTCTCCACTTTGGGCTGTCCCGACTGGTCGGTCGACCACATCGTGGATTTTGCCGTGAACCACCATTTTCAGGCATTGGAAATAAGGGGTATCGAAAGGCAGGTTGATCTCAGCAAATCGCCGCATTTCAGTACCGAAACCGCCATTAAGGAAACCAGGAAAAAAATTACCGGTAAAGGTTTGAAAATAGCGGTGCTGGGTTCTTCCGCTGCGCTGCATCACCCCGAAGGGGCCGAAAGGAATAAGTCGATCGATGAGGCCAAACGGTTCATATCATTGGCCAATACGCTGGATTGCCCGTTCATACGCGTTTTTCCAAACAACCTTCCTAAAGACCGGGACAAGGAACAAACCCTGCAATTGATCGCAAAAACTTTCTCCGAGCTGGGCGATTTCGCGAAAGACAGCGGCGTTACTGTGTTGATGGAAACGCATGGCGATGTTGTGCATGCTGCCGACCTTGAAAACGTGATGAACAATGTAGGGAACAAAAAAAATACCGGCCTCGTGTGGGATGTGACCAACATGTGGTCGGTTACAAAAGAATCTCCTACCGATGTATATGCGCGGTTAAAAAAGTGGATACGCCATACGCATCTCAAGGACCTGAAAATTGTGGGCGACGAGCATGTGTACACCTTATTTACCGAAGGGGAAGCGCCTGTTTTTGAAGCGATAGACCTGCTTTACAAAAACAATTACAAGGGATACTACAGCTTCGAGTGGGAAAAATTATGGCACCCCGAAATTGCGGAGCCGGAAATCGCCTTTGCAGGATTTTCCGATAAGATGAGGGAACATTTCGCTGCGAAATAAAAAGTCCGGTCATGAATTCATCCCTCCATGACCGGGTATTATCATGCTGATCAATGCTGCCTGTGTACGCCGCCACTGCCGGCAATCTTCGTATCAACTGAAGCGTTACCCCAATATCTTACATCACCGCTACCGGAAATTCTTGAATCCAGTTTCACATTAGCCACCACTTCGGCGTTGCCGCTTCCGGCGATCTTAATGCTGGTATTATCTGATTGCATCTCTTTTGCCCTGATGTTGCCGCTGCCGGCGATGCTGCCGTCAAAGTCTTTTGTTTTGCCTTTCAGGGTCATGTTGCCGCTACCTGAAATGGCTGCCTGCAAAGAAGTGGTTTCCACGTCGAGGCTCATGTTGCCGCTGCCGGAGCTTTTAGCTTCGAACCGGTCGCTGCCGGTGAGCGTGTTGTCGCTTTTTACATTTCCTGAGCCGGATAATTTAATGGCCTGAAGTGCCGGTGCGGTAACGTAAACCGTGATGGGTTTGGTGGCCCTGAAGTTGACCCCTTTCTTTCCCTGGATAATGAGGTTATTTCCATTAACGTTGACTTCGATAAATTCCTGCAAATTTTCTTCTGCTTCTACACGCACTTTGTGGTTGGCGCCATCGGTTACCACGATGTCGAAACTGCCCTTGCTGTGTACCTCGTTGAATGAGCTTGCCGGCCTGTCTTTTGAAACCACATTGCCATTGCCGGTTACCCGCTGTGCCTGCAATGCGGGAGCACTCGTTACCAGGAGGGCAGACACGCAGAGGAAAGAAAATAATTTATTCATATCAGTGTTTTTACATGATACGAACTGCCCGCATTAAAAGTTACAGGGCACAAAAAATTTCTTATGATGGATTAGGCAAGCACCTCCTTGTTGTACTTGCTCCTGTACTGGATGGGGGAGAGGCCGGTGATTTTTTTGAACGTGGTGCGGAACGCCTTTGTATCGTTGTAACCCACCTTGTACATCACCTCGTTAACATTTTCGCGCGAAAGTTCGAAGCTCATCTTGGCCGCTTCGATCTTCACCCGCTGAATGTATTCCACCACCGTGTTCGATGTGGCTTTTTTAAACCTTCTCTCAAGGTTCCTGCGACTCAACGCCAGCATGGAGGCCAGGTTATCAACAGTAATTCTTTCCTGGAAGTTTCCCTCGATGAATTCCTGCGCCTTGCGGATGGGTTCGTCCTCGTGATCCTTCTGCCCGCTGAACATGATAAACGGCGACTGGCTGTCGCGTTCGATATCAATCTGGAACATTTTTGCGCAGAAGATAGCCGCTGCCCTGCCCGCATATTTTTCAATGATATACAGTACCAGGTTGAGGTATGAATAGGCGCCACCGCTTGAATAGATGCCATGCTCATCGGTGATCACCTTATCTGCCACGAGATTGACATTGGGAAACATTTTTCTGAACTCGTTCGCGGCCATCCAGTGAGTGGCACATTTCTTCCCGGTAATCAGACCGCTGGAAGCGAGGAGAAAAGCGCCCATGCACAGGCTGGCCACCTCTGCACCCAAACCGTATTGCTTAACGATCCACGGAATGAAGCCCGCATTCTCTTCAATCGCCTTTTCCTTGTCGCCGTCGAAAGCAGGGATAATGATCAGATCGGTTTTCGCAATGTCGTTGATGGTTTGTTCGGTATTGATGAAATAAGTGCCATTGACAAGCGGCGTTTGGTTCGATAACCCTGCAAGCTGCACCTTGAATAGTGGTGGTCTATCCTGGCTAACTGCATAGGAATTGGCGCCGCTGAGCAACTGCCTGGGCCCCTCGATGCTGCCGAGGATGCCGCCCTTTGGAACAAGAATGGTTACATGCTTCATGAATTAAAATTATGGAATCCGGTTGGCGCAATCAACACCTTATTATGCCGTATACGCCCCTGCCATTTTTTTCACATTGCTGGTAAGTTTGTGAAGAGAACAATGTTGAAACATGAGAAAAGTAATTGCAGAAATAGCGGTTTCTGTTGATGGATTCATAGAAGGCCCCGGCGGGGAACTCGACTGGCTCGTATTCGATGAAGAACAAGGATATGTAAATGAGTTCCTTTCGAGGTTTGATGTGATCTTTTATGGAAGGATGGCCTATGAGCGTTTTGGCGCTCACCTGCAGGAAAGCAGCGACCGCCGCGAAGATTTTGCGGCAACTGTAATCAATATGCGTAAATATGTTTTTTCCCGGAACATGAAGCACGTTGCCGGAAACGGGATGATGATCAACGATAATATCAAAGATGAAGTGAAACAGATCAGGGAAGAAGAAGGTAAGGACATCTGGCTGTGCGGTGGGGCCGATATCATCAGCACTTTTGCCAACCTGCGCCTGATAGATGAATACCTGCTCGCCGTCCAGCCTACCATTCTCGGCTCCGGCAAGCCTCTCTTCGCAAATGTTGATCATCCCATCCGGCTCGAACTCCTCGAAGCCGGGCGCCTTGATTCCGGCGTGGTGCTGCTGAATTACCGCCCGGTAGAGATCGCCGGCGACGGCAAAGCGATTACGCGAAATATCAGTTAATTTTAGGAAAAACATCCCCATGGCAACATCCTTATATGCGATCGCATCGGTGCTTGTACACGCCTCGCCGCAACGCGTGTGGAAGGCGCTCACCGACCCCGAACAGATCCGCCAATACCTCTTTGGCACCAACGCCAAAAGCGACTGGAAAGTAGGCAGCCCCATCACGTACAGCGGCGAATGGGAGGGAAAGCAGTATGAGGACAAAGGCACGATCATCGAGATCAGGCCAAACGAATACCTGCACACCACCTACTTCAGCCACATGAGTGGCCGGGAAGACATCCCCGAAAACTATGCAAATGTGCTTTACCGGATCATCCCGTCCGGCAACGACACCATCCTCACCATCGTACAGGACAACAACGCAGACGAGCGGTCGCGCGACCATTCGGAAGGCAATTGGAACATGGTGCTGGGCAATTTGAAGGAGCTGGTAGAGAAATGATGACGATTTTTCCCTATTCCGTAAATGGAATTCCCATATCCGGTTGTACAATGCCGTCGTAATGAAGAGGTTTGCGCAATATAAAGGTTTAAAACGAGGAATGAGGTTCAAACATTTCATCAGGGTGGTGCATTTGTGGCTGGGATTGGCTTCAGGAATTATCGTGACCTTCCTCGGAATTACCGGCTGTATACTGGCATTTCAACGGGAAATTGAAGATAATTTCCAGGATTACCGCTACGTTACCGCACAGGCCAAACCTTTTCTTCCGCCTTCGCAACTGAAGGCAACCGCCCAGGCCGAACTTCCCGACAAACTCATTCATGCGGTGATGTACAACGATGCATCCCGGTCGGCAGAAGTGATATTCTACAAATACGAGCCACCCGTGTCTTACTACTACATCGCCTACATGGATCCCTATACCGGAGCCGTGAAAAAGCTGAAGGACATGGACCGCGACTTTTTCCGCATCATGGTAGACGGCCACTTTTACCTGTGGCTGCCTCCTGAAATCGGTCAGCCGATCGTGGCCAGCGCCACACTCATCTTTCTCGTCCTCATGATCACGGGATTGATCCTTTGGTGGCCCCGGAACAAACATGCGGCGAAACAACGGTTCAGAATAAGATTCAATGCCCGCTGGCGCCGCGTCAACTACGACCTGCACAATGTGCTCGGCTTCTACATGACGTGGGTGGCCATCTTTCTCGCCGTTACCGGTCTTGTTTGGGGCTTTCAATGGTTTGCAAACGGGCTGTATGGCGCAACGGGAGGGGATAAATCACTCGTGTACACAGAGCCTTTATCGGATACCCTCTCACAACGAAATAATACGGCGCAGGCGCCGATAGACATTGTATGGGAGAAGATGAAGCAGCTTTACCCCAATTCGGAATCCATCGAGGTGCATCCTCCCGAAACGGCCGCTTCGCCCATCGCGGCCAATGCCAACCCCGACCGCGACACCTACTGGAAAATCGATTACCGTTACTTCGACCAGTACACGTTCAAAGAACTGGATGTCGATCACATCTATGGCCGGTTTCAATCGGCCAGCGTTGCCGATAAAATTATGCGGATGAACTACGACGTGCACACCGGCGCCATCATGGGTATTGCGGGTAAGGTGATGATGTTTTTCGGGAGTTTGATTGCCGCGTCATTGCCGGTAACGGGTGTAGTAATGTGGCTGGGCCGCAGGAAGAAGAAGCATGCAAAAAAGCCGCTTCCTGTAATGAAAGTGAAACGAACCGTTGTGCAGTCCGTCTAGGTTCCCAGGCTAAATCTTATCGACCGGTAAATAACCGAGGTGCAGCTCATCCTGCGCTTGCTGCGCGTTCTCTTCAATAGCAATTTTATATTTATCCTTATACTGCCGGCCGAGCATCTCCGTTACGTTCATAATGTCGTCAACATCTATTCCATAACGGTCATCAATATGCGCAACTGCATTTTCAAAGCCGGTATGCTTGTAAAAAGCAGTTTGTTTTGACATTCTTCCTGCCTCCTGCATGTCGCCGGCAACTGCCAGCACCTTGTAATGGAATTCCTCGAATTCGTTCGGCTTATAGCCGCCCAGGTTGATGAAGAAAAGATGTTTGCCGCTATTGTTGGTGCCTGTTTCGCCGGTTCTTACCCGGATCGTTATCGTGTAGTTGTTTACCTGCGTCACCTCGCGCCAGCCGTCAATGTGCAACCTGCCTGAGTCGGGCCAGGCAGATTGCATATCGGGCACGAGATCTTTAAGGCTGTTGCCGATGCCAAAGAAGATGTCGTGTTGTTCGGTTAGTCGCGCCCCGGGCTTGCAACCGAGGAGCACCATAAAAAGTTTCATTGTTATTTTGATTGCTTTTGTGCCATTTCAAACGCCCTTCCCGGATCATCGACGCGGAAGGTTTCGAGATTGCCCTGGTCCATCAGTGTCACATAGGCCGTACGGCCATCCTTTCCGCCGAAGGCGATATTCGTTACTTTTTTACCGGTCAGTTCGATTTCTTTGAGCACTTCTCCCTTCGGTGACAGTTTTACCACTGTTCCTTTTCCGAACCTGGCGATGTACAGGTTTCCCTTCACATCACAACGCATGCCATCCATGCCAAATTCATCAAATTTGATCAGCGTTCTTTTGTTGCTTACGCTGCCGTTTTCGTCGAGGTCATAAGCAAGCACCTCGCCGCTGGCGTTCACGTATAATGTTTTGTCGTCGGGACTCACCTCGATGCCGTTGGCGAGGCCGAGGCTGTCGAGCAGCGTTACCTTGCCGCCGGTATCCACGCGCCAGATGCGGCCCGTTCCTCCTTTCCAGTTCGGGTCGCTGGCGTAGATCCTGTCTTTGCTGTCGATGGCAATATCATTTGGCTGGCTCATCGTTGCTTCATGTGCGTACACTGATACGGTTTTAGTGGCCGGATCAACTTTGAGCACGTTGTGCTGTGTGTAATCGGCAATGAACATTTCGCCGCGGCTGTTGAACCGGATGCCGTTGCCAACGCTGCTGTCGGGAAGCTGCACATACAGCTCCGGTTTTCCGTCCATGCTTATTTTGCCGATGGTTCCTTCCTTTTCGAAATTGACGGCGTAAATATTCCCGTCTTTGTCAACGGCCGGACCTTCGACGCCGCTGGTGAAGCTGTTCGGCGGCGTAAAAACAGATGCTTTGTACAATTCTTCTTTCTGTTCGGCGCACGAAGCGATGCATGCTCCGGTAATTAAAAAGAGTACAAAATTGTTCAGTTTGTTCATTACATAAATTTTTAGGTGATCTGGTTATTCAACGGCAAAAGTCATTACCGAGCCGCCGGGTTGGTCCTTGTCGCCGCCCACGGATACCGCGATGAATTGTTTGCCATTGCTCATGTATGATGAGGGTGTAGACGATACGTTGCCGGGCAGCTTTATTTCCCACAATAATTTTCCGTTCGACTTGTCATACGCCTGGAATTTTTTATCCTTCGATCCTCCCAGAAAAACGAGGCCGCCTTTTGTCACTATCGGTCCGGGCGATCCGGTAGCGCCGGTAGGGGGGGCACCTTTCTCCTGCCATTCTTCATGATTGCCCGCGGGCACGGTCCACACATATTCGCCGGTGTTGAGATCGATCGCATTGAGTGTAGCCCATGGCGCTTTCAGGAAGGGCCTTCCTTCGGGATCTTTCAATAACCGGTACGCTTCGGTATTCAGGTACATGTCGGCGGTATCGGGCACATCTTTGTGCGCGGATGCGGACCTGTTCGACTTGATTTCTTCGAGCTCATAATTTTTTCGCGCGGGTTTATTGAACAGGAAATTGATCAGCGCCTGTTCGTTACCCTGGATGATGCGGGCGAAGGGAGGCATTTTTCCACCGCCTTCGCGGATGCGCTGGAGTGCCGCCGATTCCGTCATCCGCTGCCTTAACCCGATCAGTGACGGGTACAAAGGTTCGTCGCCCCTAAGGTCTGCCTTGTGGCAGCCTGCGCAGTAGGT
>CAMPGT010000112.1 GCA_946885665.1 uncultured Chitinophagaceae bacterium
AAAAGTTATCCCCCTCCGGAGGGGGTGGTCCCGACGAAGGTGGGACGGGGGGAGGACGCACCAGCAACAAAATCTCCCGTCTCACGTCTCACGTCTCCCGCAAACCGAAACGGCTTGCCGCCCGTAATATCCGACGACAGCATAGTAGGAGCAATGTACGTTTCGATGTAACCGATCACCAGGCCGAGGCCCTGGAAGTGATTCGCAAAAGGCGCCTGCCGCGAGTCGTACATAGCGTCTGTCATGTCGCGCATCAGCACCACCTGCATGCCATATCGCTTCATATTGCGCATGCCGAACGTGCGGTTCACAATACACATATTTGTATGAACACCCATCAATATCACGCGGTCAATATTTCTGTCGCGCAACAGTCCCGCAATTTCGTTGCCGGCATCGCTGATCGCATCGCCGTCTTTTATGTCGATAAGTTCTGTTTCTTTTGTCCATGGATTATGCTGCTCGCAACGTGGCGTATCATTGCAGCCACCGTTCGACTGATCGACCGGCCAGGTTGCACCTTGTTCCGACGGCAGCAGTGATACGCCATCAGAAATTTCCTGTGTTGCTGCGTATTTTGCTGCCAGTTTTCTTCCGGGATGATCTTTATAATGATCCATGCATTCGCTTGGTGCATGAACGATCAATATTCCCTTTTCACGGGCTGCATTCAATACATTGTTCATGTGCGGTGCCATTTCTTTAACCCGCGCGGTGGCGCCTTTGCACCAATGCTGGTTCCACATGTCGCAGATAATGATGGCGGTTTGCGCAGCTTTCCATTGCTGTTTTTCTTTCACGATAGTAACGGTGTCGCTGCCCGCTGCCTTCACTCTTTTTTGAAGGACGACCGCGATCGTTTTCGGTTTTTTGTCGGCGGTATTTTTACTGACCGGCTGATGCATCGACAGGCTGATGAGGCACAAAAGGAGAGCTAATTTCATGACCTTGATATTGCTGCTCATCTAATTTACCGAACCTTTTGCAATGCCAGGTATTGTTTGAAAAATCGAGGCGATTTCAGTCACAATGCCGCTAGCCCAGGCGACATAGGTGTTTTCGCTGATGGGGGAGGCTTAAAAACCCCGATAATGAAAAACATCCCATATCCCGCAGTTGACATTGACAAATACGACCAATACTTTTGAGCCAGACCACAATACCCTTATATGACTATCCATGTTTTTGCCCTATGCAAGAATGACTACTTTATCCGATCCATTGAATTTTACCTCAACCGGAATAATATCATCCTTACCGGCGTCGGCACGCGGCACGATCGCGCACTCGATGATTTTGCCGCCTGCACCCCGGCACCCGACGTTATTTTGCTGGATGCCCATTGGCAGCCCTTTCAGACCAGCGGACCCACCCTTACCCGCCAGTTTTTACAACGCACCAATGCAAAGGTGATCCTTGTTACCAACTATTTCGAAAAGACGATTTATAAAAACCTCCGGCAATATGGCGCCCATGGTTATTTTTTCCGCGACGCGCCCGGCGCCGACACTATCATCCGCTGTATACAAAACGTTTACCTGGGGCAGCACACCTTCCTGGCCGCTTAATGATGGTGATGATGTGAACCGTTTGGGCGGCTGAAATCAAATTTCGTAAGTGTAATGTTCCGGACCGTATCGTTTCCTTCGGTAATTATGATGTGCTGACCCGTTTTTAGATTTTCCAGGTGCTGCGTTTTGCCGCTTGCCGGCCATTGAATGTCAATCTTTTTAATCACCGACGCACGGCCCGTTCCGATATGTTGCACCAAAGGGTTGGAACCGAAACTGCCCCCCGAATTTATTTCCCTGTACACGTGGCGCGTTTTTCCATTTTCTTCAAATGTTACGGTTAGTTTCGCTCCTATAGCCGCTTTGTTCGAAGTGGTGCCTTCCAGAGACACTTTTATCCATCCGTTATCATTCTGACCGGGGTTCACAAATAGAGAATTTTGGTACGCATCTCCCACATAGGCGCCGCCCATATCTATATAGATGTCCTCGTCTCCATCGTTATCCATGTCGGCAAAAGCAACGCCGTGACCCTTTTGAAGATGTCCAACACGCGCGGCGCCGGTTACATCCGCAAACCGCTTACCTTTTTTATTCAGAAACATTTTATTAGGAACCAGCGATTGGTAGCTCGGGTTGCCGGTTCCCAGGTACATGTCCAGGTATCCGTCATTGTTGATATCCCCGAAATTGGCTCCCATCGCAAATACACTCGTGTTCAACCCGAGTTTTTTAGACACTTCCCTGAACTTTCCGTTGTGAAGATTGCGGTATATCAGGATTTTGCCGGGACGCGTACTGTCTATACCCAACGCCTCGCCGGCGGCGTACCATGCCAGTGATTTGTCAAAATCATAACCCGAACATAATATATCGAGCCAGCCGTCATTGTCGTAGTCAAAGAACCAGGTGGTAAATGTTACACTCAGGTTCTTCGCAAAACCGGCTTTTTGCGACACATCTGTAAAGCGAACGCTACCGTTCACCACACCTTCATTCTTCAACAGTATTTTATTGCCGCCAAAGGTCGACAGGAATACATCCACATCATTGTCGTTGTCATAGTCTCCCGACGTCACGCCTTTCACGAATAAGGAGATATCCACTCCGGCTTGCTTCGCCGATTCAGTAAAGGTTCCGTTTTTGTTGTTGATATATAGTTCGCAGGGATGAGAAATTCTATTGGATGAAGTTTCGTTGCCGATAAACACATCCAGCCATCCGTCGTTATTAAAATCTGCCCACGTTGCCGTTTGCGTGGGATGGAACGAGAGGAGGCCGCTCTCTCTCGTTACATCGGTAAATGTACCGTTGCCGTTATTTCTAAGCAAAGAATTCGGTTGCTCTCCATAAGTGCCCATCCAGGCGCCGCGCACGATGAAAACATCTTTCCATCCGTCGTTATTATAATCGGTTTGCATGATGTTGAGCCCGCCGGAAAGCTTAGCCACGCCCGAAGCGCTCGAAAGATCTTTAAAGCTGCCAAGGGTATCATTCTGAAAATAGTGCATCTCTTCATCCAGTCCCCAGCCACTTGTTATTACATCGAGGTAGCCGTCATTGTTAAAATCTTCCACGATGCTTCCGCCCGACATGTTGTTGACGGTTAAACCCGTTTGCATTGCCACGTCGGTAAACGGTTTCACGTCACTTCTTTTTTCCTTATCCAATCCTTTAATTAAATACGCCAGGGGAACTTTCGCGGGATATTGCCCGATTGCCATATAAGCAATATTTAGCAGCCACCGTGATTCCAGGTCCTCCGGATTTTGCTGTAATATCTCTTTATACAATTCAATCGATTTTTCTGTTGCTCCCGTATTTTGCTGGATACCTTTGCCGGCGATAGGGAAGATGCAGGTTTCTGCATTATGTCCGTGGATGCAGTTAATTCTTTCACCGCGCCTCAGGAAAGCGAGAGCGAGAAGTTTTTTGACGGATTCCCTGGGAGCCGCCGATACCGGATCGTTAAGTTGTTCGATCATTTGTGCGCAGAGGGCAATTGCGCTGTCTTCATCGCCGAGTTCGAGATGGGTTCTGCAAATCATGTATTGCCAGTACAACGAATCTTCAAAATTCGCTGCCGACTCCAGCGAAGAACTGAAGCTTTGCATGCGTTGCCCGGTCGCAAATGGATTTTCCGGCGACGATATTTTACTCGCAATAGCGGCGAGCATATTGAGCATTTCTTTGTTTGCGCTGCGCGTCTGTCCTTCGGCCGATGTTGCAAGGCAAATCAGGCCGATGAATACGGATAAACAGTATTTCATGAATGTGTACGAATGATTATTCCTAGATTTTCCTGGGGATTCGAGGTGTGCGTCTTAATAGACGCTTTCGTTTTAAAAAACTTGCTCTCTGTCTTAAAGTTTGCGGAAGTTATCGCGTGCAATTCTTCTGCTGCTCAATTTTGGTGTGGAATTTGACGCCCGTTAGGTATGGGCAGGAAAACACTGGAGCTCATTACGGCGATCTTGCTGACACTGGTAACCGGTGTTTTTTGGGGAACATGGTTCTCCCTCAGCCGGTCCATGCACGTGCTTTCCGTCGAAACGTTCATCACCATCGGCAAACAAATTATGGAGAATGTGGGAGGGCCGATGAGCATCCTGATGCCGGCTTCTCTCATTTGCCTGATCTTGTTGCTGGCGGCTTCCTGGAAAACAAGATCCCTGTATTTTTACTGCGTGCTGGTAACGTTTATACTGTTTGTTGGCGCACTCGTCATTACACTGGCGGTTGAAGTGCCCATCGACAACCAAATCAGAACGTGGACCGCTGCCACGGCTCCTGCCGACTGGGAACTGATCCGCGACCGGTGGGAGTGGTTTCATACGGCCAGAACGTTCCTCTCACTGGCTGCTATCTCTTTTTTTGTCGTTGCTTTGCTGAACAGGGTTCACAAAACCAGATAACCGGCGCAGCGATCAATAAAGTGTTTTTAATGGATTCACTTACCCGAAGCTGTTCTTGTCACCTCTTTTTTCAATACCGTCCAAAAACCCGGATCCTCATTGCCCAGCACCCAAACCGAAATACCTCTCAGCTTATATTTTTTAAAAACATCCAGCTTTGGCTTCAGCGATTCTTTGTCTTCGATAAATAAATATTCATAGGTGCCCTCGTTGTTCCAGGTTGCCCAATTCACTTTGGCTTCTTCGTGCCACTGTGTTTTTGCATTGAACCGGCCCAGCAGGAATTGCGCGGTCATATAATCCACCGAGCGGCCATTCGAAAAACCGCCTTTCTCCTTTGTATAATCGGCAAACCAATGTTTTGAATACGTAGGTATTCCGAGAGATATTTTTCCCGGAGGCACACCCGATTTAATGGCGTATTCAATCACTTTCTCCATCCACTCAGGGCTCGAAACAGGGCCGGGCGGTGTTCTGCCTGTGTGCTGATCGTAAGTCATGATAGTTAAAAAATCACCAATCTCCGCTAATTCTTTAAATGAATATCCGGCACGCCAGTTTTCATATAAGAAAAGATGAAAAGCCGAAGGGCCGCCAACATCTGCCGTGGCATGAACAAGTGCGGCAGATATTTCCAGTCCCGCTTTGTGCAGTGCGTCGGCTGCTTCTTTATAATATTGGGTGAAATCTTCTTTATCTGTGAGGTGAAGATCTTCGAGGTCGAACTGCCAACCGTCGAGATCGTATTTTTTTGCATATTCCAGCATCATTTCGATGGACCGCTTACGCGCCTCGGGGTTGGATACAACCTCATGCAGCAGCTTTTGATCGAAACCCGGGTTCACGATCAGCGGCATTACTTTGATGTTGTTTTCCTTTGCCAGCTTTAATACCTGCGGATCCACAAACCCTGAAAGAACCCCGTGTTCACTCACCTTGAAGGTTTGCGGACAAACAATGGATATCTGCTTTACATTCTTTTTAAAGCTTTCAAACGATTTAGCGGAGTTGACCATATAAAAGAGGTTCTCCGACTTTGTTTGCGATTGGCTGGTGGTGACAAGCAATACGAGCAGCAGCGTTATTGGCGCCTTGATAAATCTTCCCATAACAAAAGAAATTGTGTTTGTGCAATGCATCTTACTTGCAATGTACTGCATTCAGAACAGTCATTTCTTTTTTTGCCGATGGCAATACGTTTGATAAAGTTTTAGAATATACTCCCATCCCTCGTTTGCATTCATTGCTTCCCGGTAGGCGGCGCCGCCGTTTCCATGCTTGTCGAAATTCAAATGCTGCAGTGCAATGGCTGTTGTGTTGCTGCTTGTTGCTGTAAATGCAACGACCACATCACTTGATTTTTCCGGGTTCGGCTGCGGAACTCTTTCCGGCGCGATTTGCCATTTGAAGGCAATACGCTCCTTTTCTTTGATGTCGGTTACGCGACCCCAGTCGCAGCGAAAACCGTACGGCCCGATCTCGGTGCACGGCCCGTTAATCACAGGATCGATCTGTATATGCACCAGTGCTTCCCCCGACCACGTGTATTCCCGCGGCCACCACTCGTTCAACTCATTAATAAATGATGTAAACGCCAGGTTAGCGGGCAGCATCACTTCAATGCTTTTCTCTATCCCTTCCATACTTCCCGTTTTTATGTACGACAAATTTATTTGCTTCTTCTTTGCAAATAGTATTCCTCTAATTCATGCAAAGAAGAATCGTATTCGTGCCGGTTCGTAAAAAGTTGGGGATGATAGCCGCCTCCCGGTTTGCGTTTCTGGTGCAACCCAAACTGGCTGGCGTGCGATGCGACCCAGATGTCGAACTTTATTTTCTTCATGGCGGTAAAAGTGTAGTCGTAGTCTTTTTCGATATTCGGATAATTTGTTTTTTTGGCCTTTTGTATATCGGCTACGACAGAAGGCATATTGGCGATGAGTACGCGGTAAGTGCGGTTATCGTCTTTCACATCCAGCAGGTAGCTGCTCGAGCCTTTTGTGTGACCGGGATGATGCAGCATCACCAGGTTTACACCGCCGAGGCGTATGGTATCGCCGTCGTGAAGAACCCTGTCGGGCCTCACTTCGTTAAACATTTTTCCGTTCCCGCCAAAGGCGTAGTCGGAGCTGCCGCCATCGGTCATAACCGCGGCATCGCCTTCATCAACCATAAATGAAGCACCGGTAAGTTTTTTTATTTCGGCCATAGCGGCCACGTGGTCGAAATGTGCCTGCGTGGTGAGCAGTATCTTAATGTCGTTGAATGTAAATCCCAGCGCTTCTACGTGTTTTTGGATCATGGGGGCAGATTCGGCGAGGCCGGTATTGATGAGGATGTGTCCTTCTGGTGTTGTAATAAGATAACAGCCGAGGTCGTAAGTGCCTACGTAGTATAAGTTGCCGGCTATGCGAAAGGGCTCATAATCTTTCGACCATTCCGGGTTCTGTGAGAACGTCGCAATTCCTGTTATCAACAAACTTAGTGTAAATATTAGTACTCTTATTATTCGCATGTTCTGCAATTTCTTGTCTTAACTTTTAAGTTTTTGCTTGCATAATATAAGCAATAAGATCCCGCACTTCCTGGTCATTAAGACCGTCGAGCAGTCGTTCCGGCATCAGTGAACTTTTCTGTGCCTCCATCGCTTTTACCTGCGACTCACTCAACGTAATGGCATCGCCGGTAAAAGGCTGCAAAGTGATCGCAGTTCCCTCTCTCGATATAAGCCTGCCCACCAAAAAGCGTCCATCCGTAGTCGTTATATTGAAAAGCGTATACCCTTCGCGAATAAACGCAGACGGATCGATGATGTTCGTCAGCAGATCCGGGAGGTTCGTCCTGTCGTACCCCGTTAAATCAGGTCCAATATTCCCTCCTTCACCAAAAAGCCTGTGACACGAGCCGCAACGTGTTGTGAAAATCACATGACCGGCACCGGCATTTCCTTTACCCGACTTCACCACCTGCGTTACTTTCTCAATCGTGTTATTTTTTTCAGGCGACGTTGCCGGATGCAAATCGGGCCAAATGCGATTGCTCATGGCCGTAAGGGAATTATCGTTGAGCAATTTCAATTGCCTGACAATATGCTCGGGAACATCAGCCTTATCGATCGTTCTGCCGATAAAATCTTCACCAGGCTTTTTCTCCCGGGCGATGGCGTTCAAAAGATCCATTGCCCAGGCGGGTCGCGTAGCCAACAGTGACAAGGCAGCGGCCCTCACATCCGGATCGGAACGCAAAAGGTCGGGGTAAGCCTTGACAACACGCCGGCCAATCTCCTCATCACCGTAACGCTGAAGCGCCAACAACCCTGCCTGCCGGATAGCAGGGGAAGACCGGCCGCTTTCAACAGCCGAAAGCAGCACCGGCACTGCTTTCGGCTGATTGATCTCTCCCAGTATTTTGATGTACGACAGCCGCTGAACGAGTGGCGCGTTGCTATTGGCAATGATTGCAAGCGCCTTTTCCACCGCTTCTGCATCACCCCTGCGCAGATGCAATGCCAGCGATTCGTCAGAAAACAACTTACGGTAAGGATGAAGTGCGCTAAGCAACACACCGGGCAATTCGCTTGTTTCGCGCCCGCGCAATCCTTCCTGCAATCCATTGATCAGGATGCCTGCATATTCCGGTGCCGGGGCAAGATTGAGCAGTTGCGCACACGTGGCGAGATCGCCGGATTCGCCCGTTATTGCATAACGCTGCATTAACCTGGAAAGAACTGTGTTGACCACAACAGGATTCTGCCAGATGGTTCTGTCGGCAAACAGGGAAAGTAGCTCATCCCTGTTCGACACAGCTTTCGATTCGAACGCCCACCATATTTGCATAGGGATGTCAGGATCTTTCGGATCGATATTCGGCAGCAAGTTGCGGATGACCCGCAATCCAACCGCCCCGGGAAGACGCTTAGCCGTGGCTGCAATTTGACTTTGCACCTCGGGATGCTTTTCGGAAGCCGCAAGGGTCTCCAGTATTTTCACATTATTAACTGCCACCGTTGTACGGTCGCCCAAAAATCTTACTGCCCACATGCGCACAAAAGGATCGCGGTGCCGCAATGCAATCGCTGCCGTCTTTTCATCAAAACCCCCGCATTGGTTGATGGCCCACAAGGCCTCGAGCGAAAGCTGCGCATCGTTCGATTGCAGCAAAGGCAGCAGCATGGCAAGCAGTGCATCGCTATGACGGTTGCCGATCTCGTGCAGCGCCTGCTGCCGGTACCAATTATTTTTATGCGACAGAAGCTGTACCAGCGCGGCATCCGTACTTTTCCCGATATCGAATGGCTTTACACCTGCTTTGGAAGTTTTGCTGCGCAACCGGTAAATACGGCCGGTACTCTTACTCCACGTATCACGGGGATCAACATGCGAAAGGCGGCTGTCGTACCAGTCGGCGATATAGACCGCTCCATCGGGACCCGAACAAATATCAACGGGCCGGAACGAGCGATCGGTGGTTTGAACAATTCTTTCTTCATCAACAGTGGCAAATGTTGACCCGTTCGGCTCGAACCGGCAAAGCTGTACGAATCCCTGCAGCGGATTTATCGCAATCATGTGTTCGTTGAAGCGCTCGGGTAATGCAGCGCCTTCGTACCTCACGAATGCATGCGTGAAACGTATCTCTTCGCCTTTCAACGCCATGTTTTCGAGCCTGCCGAATGCATAACGATTGGTAAGCGCCCCATGCTTGCCAAGGTTGCGCGGATAGTACGCCCCCTGCTTGTAATACTGTCCATGCGAAACCCCATTGTCGCCGGAATACAGCCTTCCTTTTTCATCTATCTCGATGTCAAAAGTATTGCCGCCCCCTTCAGCAAAAACCTCGAACACTTTCGTGTCGGTATTGTATCGCCAGATGGCCTGGCCATTGAAGCGAACATGCTTTGTGACTGCCGAACTGACGTCGGCTGTGCAGGTACTGCCCTGTGCGCCATACAACCAGCCATCGGGTCCCCAGCGAAGGTTATTGGCCACGGCATGTGTGTCTTCTATCCCAAATCCCTTTAAATGCACCACGGGCGGGCCATCCGGCGTGCCGTCATCATCCGCATCCGGGTACGCCAATAGGTACGGCGGGTTCAGCACCCATATGTTTCCCCGTCCAAAGGCCACACTGGTAACAATGTTGAGGCCGGTGATAACATCTTTACCTTTTTCGAAACGGCCATCGCCATCCTCGTCTTCAAATACAGATATCTTATCCGCTCCCTTCACTCCCGCGGGAGGAGGCTGCGGCATTTTATCGAACTGCGCACGGATGTGCTGGTCCATGCTTGTTACCTTCAATCCTTCAGGATAAGGGTATTGATCGTATTGCACCACCCACAGGCGGCCACGGCTATCGAAGCACATAAACACCGGCTGTGTTACATGCGGTTCGGCTAAAACAAGGTCGATGGCCAGGTCGGGGGAAACGGTAAAAAGCCGCAGTGCGTCACCGGGCGCCACGGTTTTGGCCGTGTCGGAAAGATCGCCGCGGCCATCAAAACTTTTCATGTACTGAAGCACGTCTTCATTGCCCGCCACTTCTTCCATTGATTTGTTCTTCACTTCGGCAGGCTGATGGCAGGACAGCAGGCTGGACAAAAATATACCGGAGAAAAAGGCATAACGCATATCGATAGTATTTACCACGGTTGACATACAGCATCAAACCCGCGGAAGCTACTTCAATATTACACTTTTTGGACGGGCAAAGGGCAACCGGGAGACGGGAGAGGTTTTTAACTTTCAACTTTTAAGTTTTCCCCGAAAGGGCAATAGGGCGTGGATCGCAATGATCGTTCAATCGTTGTTTTTTTGGATAACATACACGCACCGGCTTTTACGAATCGCAAACCCGAGATGCTGGTAAAGCCTGATGGCTCTTTCGTTGGAAGATTTTACGTGGAGAAACGGGATGCCTGCGGAGGCCAGCATCCTGTTGATCTGCCGTTTCATGAGGAGTGAAGCGTATCCACTGCCCGTGAAATCGGGATGTGTACAAACGGCGCTTATCTCGGCATAAGGAACGGGGTTCATCCGCTGCCCTGCCATGGCCGCCAGCCGGCCGTTGCGATATATTCCCTCGTAATGCCCAAAGCGAATCGTGCGCTGCTCAAACGGCCCGGGATCGGTCATTTTCGTTAATTCGAGCATAGCGGGCACATCCTCTCGTCCCAGTGAAACCACCCGCTGAGACGCATCAACGGTGTGCGTGTTGCCACGGTACACCATCTGTTCGACGTCTACGGCGAATAACGTTTTCCACATGCCGGGTATCACCACTCCTCTTTGGGCCATCACTACCACTACCCTTCCATTTTCCAGGAAGTTCCACAGCTTTTGAAAATTTGTGGCGTTCAGGTCTTTTAGTCCAACAAAAGGCGAAACATCTTCGCTTAGATACCGGACCGTATCATCCCCATGTGAAAGCTCCTGGTTGCCGGTGGTAAAAGCGTTCCACACGGGATTGTCCAGTATGTGCTCGTTGTTGTCCATTGTAACTGCCTGCTTACGTCTGCTGCATACCCTTATAGCCGCGAGGGGTACGGGTGGGGCGCGACGATTTGTCGTCGGCTACTTTCACGGTCATCGTTCTGCCTTCGAGGGTTGCACGATCGAGGGCGCTGATCGCTGCCTGCGCATGTGCTTCGTCGGGGAATTCAACAAAGCCGAAGCCCCGGCTCTTGTTCTGCGAGTGGTCATAAATAACTTTCGCTGAAGCGACCGTTCCGTAGTCGCTAAAGATCGCGTGCAGTTCCTGCTCGTCCATGTCGAATGGCAGTCCTGCTACAAATAAGGTCATGTACAGATTTTTTTAGGCCGCAAAGATAGGGAGTCAAAGTTGATGGATATTGTCTTAATTCCACACATGTTTTGAAAAAAATATCTGTAAAAGCGAAGTATTTTTACTATAAACTGCACGCCGCACGATGCATTCGAACCGGAAGATTATTCATATGGACATGGACGCCTTCTACGCGTCGGTTGAGCAGCGGGATAATCCTGAATACCAGGGTAAACCGATCGCCGTGGGCGGATCGCCGGAAGGGCGCGGCGGTGTGGTGGCCACGTGCAGTTATGAAGCGCGAAAGTTCGGCGTTCATTCGGCCATGCGTTCAAAAAGGGCCCTGCAACTGTGCCCGCACATTATTTTTGTGAGACCGCGGTTCGATGTTTACAAAGCCGTTTCCAAACAGGTAAGGCAAATTTTTCTGCGCTACACCGATGTGATTGAACCGCTCTCGCTCGATGAGGCATATCTCGATGTAACCACCGACAAGCAGGGAATTGGTTCGGCAATCGACATTGCCACACTTATCAGGAAAGCCATCAAAGAGGAGCTGCAGCTTACCGCTTCGGCGGGTGTATCGGTGAATAAGTTTATTGCGAAGATCGCGTCGGATATGAAAAAACCCGACGGCCTCACCTTCATTGGTCCTTCAAAGATCGAATCGTTCGTTGAGGGACTGCCCGTGGAAAAATTTCATGGTGTTGGAAAGGTAACGGCAGCGAAAATGAAGAATATGAATATCCATACGGGAGCCGATTTAAAAAAGCTGAGCGAAGGCGAGCTGGTGCAGCACTTCGGCAAGGTGGGACGATTTTATTTTCAGATTGTGAGAGGTATTGACGACCGGCCCGTCGAAGCCAACCAGGAAACGAAATCGGTGGGTGCCGAAGACACATTCCCGGAAGATCTGACTACGATTCCCGAAATGAATGAAGCGCTGGATAAAATAGCGGTGATCGTTAATAGGCGCCTGACGGAACATCAGCTGAAGGGCAGAACGGTGACCCTGAAAGTAAAGTACAGCGATTTTAAAATTATCACACGCAGTAAATCGTTCGACGAGGCCACAAATGATCTTTCTTTGATTGTAACTACTGTCAGGCAATTATTACTGACGATAAATCCGGAGC
>CAMPGT010000113.1 GCA_946885665.1 uncultured Chitinophagaceae bacterium
CTGGTCAACAAGATGCAGGCTCTTGCAAAAACGCCGCTGTTCATTTCCATAGATGCCGAAAATGGGCTGGGCATGAGGATGGACAGCGTTTTGCCGTTACCGCGACAAATGATGATGGGCGCGATGGACGATCCCTCGCTTGTCTATGAATATGGCAGGCTGGTTGGCGAACAGTGCAAAAGAATGGGCATACAGATCAACTACGCACCAGTGGTCGATGTTAATAACAATCCCGCCAACCCGGTAATCAACGACCGGTCTTTTGGCGAAGACAAACATAAAGTGGCGCTGTACGGCATGCAATACATGCGTGGCTTGCAGGATGTTGGTGTCATGGCGTGCGCCAAGCATTTTCCCGGCCATGGCGACGTTGCAGTCGATTCGCATCTCGATCTGCCTGTCATCAAAAAAAGCATGGCGCAGCTCGATTCGCTGGAGCTGTACCCCTTCCGGCAAATGGTAAAGGCCGGCGTGGGCGCGGTGATGGTGGCCCATCTGTCCATTCCCGCGATAGAAAGCAGGCCAAATATTGCGTCGTCCATCTCCTACAATAATGTCACAAAACTGCTGCGCAACGACCTCGGTCATAAAGGTCTCATCATCACCGACGCGCTGGAAATGAAGGGCGTTTCGAAATATTTTCCTCCGGGCGAAGTTTCGGTAAAGGCGCTCGAAGCGGGTAACGACATGCTGTGCCTGCCGGGCGATATTCCCGAAAGCATTCAAAAGATAAAAGACGCCATCAAGAAGAAGGACCTTGAATGGAGCGATGTTAATCAGCATGTAAAAAACATTCTGTACGCCAAATACCAGTATGGCCTTTCAGTGCTTCAGCCGGTGAGCCTCAACCATCTTGTGGAAGATCTTAATGCAAAGACCGCCGACATGCGCAGGCTGGTTGCCCAAAAAGCTATCACGCTTCTCAGGAACGAGGACAAATCCATCTTCCCCCTTCCGAAAGGGAAAAGAGTTGCCTACCTGGGCCTCGGACTTACAAAGGACAACGCCTTTGCGAGAGAAGTGCGCAACGAATACGATGCGCATGTTTATTATTTCGATTACAAGATGAGCCAGGCATCCATTGAGCCGCTCATGGACCTCATGGGCAACAGGTACGACGTGGTGATCATCGGTGTTCACAATTACAACCGCTTTCCGGGGAATGATTTTGGGATCAGCAAGGCGGCGTGGGGACTGATGCAACTTGTGCAGCAGCGCTACCGCACCATCACGATGTTTTTCGGGAATCCCTATGCGATTCAAAAAGTTTGCAACAGCAATATACTCGTTGCATGTTACGAAGACGACGCTGTAACGCAGGAATCGGCGGCCGATGTGCTGTCGGGCAGGTTTTTACCGAAAGGAAAACTTCCCGTAACCGTTTGCCCGGCGCTGAAGGCCGGCGACGGCATAGTGACAGCCCGGCTGCTGCCCAATGCGCGGCCCGCCGATGTGGGTTTTAATATCAGTAAACTGGTAGGTATCGATTCGATCGTGAATGACGCCATCATGCATCGTGCCATACCGGGCGCAGTGGTATTGGTGGCCAAAGACGGAAAGATAGCATTCGAACGTGGCTACGGCTATCTTGGGTATGACAGCGCCGAGGCGGTTTACCCCGAAACCATGTACGACCTTGCCTCGATAACCAAGATCCTGGCAACCACCCTGTCGGTAATGAAACTGTACGACGAAGGGCGGCTCGACCTCCATAAAACACTCGGCAATTACCTGAGCTGGACGAGAGGAACGAATAAGGCCAGGCTCACGCTTTGGGATATCATTCTGCACCAGGCCGGGTTAAAAGCCTGGATCCCCTTTTACCGCGAAACGCTTGACACTTCGCGCTCGCAGAGCCCTTCATTTTCCATCTATGCAAGTAACCGGGATTCTGTTCACGGTGTGCGTGTGGCCGAACACCTGTATATGCGCCGCGACTGGACCGACACGATATACCGGCGTATACTGGATAGCCGCGTGACAAAAACGGGCGTTTACATTTACAGCGACCTGGATTTCATTTTCCTGGGAAAGATCGTTGAGCAGATAACGGGAATGACGCTCGACAAATACGTGAAGAAAACTTTTTACGATCCTTTGCACCTGCAGTCCACCACGTTTAAACCGAGGGAGCATTTTTGGCTGAACAACATTGCACCCACCGAAACGGAACCCATTTTCAGGATGCAGACGATAAAAGGGGATGTTCATGATCCCGGCGCGGCAATGTTCGGTGGTGTTGCCGGTCATGCAGGTCTATTCAGCGATGCATACGACATGGCCGTGCTCTGCCAGATGCTGCTGAACGGCGGAACGATCAACGGCATCCGGTTCTTCAAAAAATCAACCGTAGACTACTTCACGGCATACCATTCGACCAGCCGCCGCGGGCTCGGCTTCGACAAGCCGGCAAAGGATAACGACCGGAGGTCGGAGCCATACCCTACGCTGTCCGCATCACCGTTTACTTTCGGCCATACAGGGTTTACAGGCACCTGCATGTGGATTGATCCGCTGCATAATCTCATATACATTTTCCTGTCGAACAGGGTGTACACCAATGGCGATATTAACCGGTTTCTGCGAATGAACGTAAGGCCGAACGTACATGAACTGATCTATGAGTCGCTGGGCAAGCCAGCGGTGTTTAACACTGCTTCGGCGTCCCAAACGCGAAAGATGTAGTAAATTTGCGCCTCAATTAAGAATATGAACCGCAAAGAAGAGGTTCTCCAGGAAGTGGTGATCAAGTTTGCCGGCGACTCCGGCGATGGCATGCAATTGACGGGTAGCCAGTTCACTAACAATACTGCGTTACTTGGAATAGACCTCGCCACCTTTCCCGATTTCCCTGCCGAAATAAGGGCCCCCATAGGAACATTACCCGGAGTAAGTGGATACCAGCTTCGCTTTTCGAGCGACAGGATTTTTACGCCGGGTGATGAATGTGATGTGCTGGTGGCTATGAACGCCGCGGCCCTGAAATCCAATCTCCGAACACTCAAAAAAGGCGGAAAGATCATCGTCAATACCGATGGCTTCGATGCAAAGAACCTTCGTCTTGCTAATTATCCCGACGGCACGAACCCGCTCGAAGACAACAGTCTCGGCGGCTATGAGTTGATCCGGATGGATGTAACGAAGATGACGAGGGAGTCGCTGAAAGACATCACGATGGGTGTGAAGGAAAAGGACCGCGCAAAAAATATGTTTGTTCTCGGCTTCCTGTATTGGATGTACAACAGGGACATGGAGAACACCAAAACCTTCATCCGTGAAAAATTCGGAAAGAAGCCCGAGATCATGGAAAGCAACATCAGGGTGCTGCAGGCGGGTTACAACTACGGAGAAACCACCGAAACGTTCACCACCACTTACAAAGTGGAAAAGGCAAAGATGGATCCCGGCACCTACCGCTCCATCATGGGTAACCAGGCGCTTGCTTACGGATTGATTGCGGCGGCCGAAAAAAGCGGGCTGAAATTGTTTCTCGGCTCGTATCCCATCACCCCTGCATCAGACGTGCTGCATGAACTGAGCAGGCACAAATCATTTAACGTGCGCACCTTCCAGGCCGAAGATGAGATAGCCGCCATCACATCGGCCATCGGCGCAAGCTATGGCGGATCGCTTGGCGTTACCACCACTTCGGGCCCCGGCATGGCGCTGAAGGCGGAAGCCATGGGCCTTGCGGTGATGCTCGAAATACCGTTGGTGATTTGCAATATCCAGCGTGGAGGTCCTTCTACCGGCTTGCCAACAAAAACCGAACAAAGCGACCTGCTGCAGGCGTATTATGGAAGAAATGGCGAATGCCCGATGCCCATCGTTGCAGCGTCAACGCCAAGCGATTGCTTCAGCGCAGTCTTCGAAGCGGTAAGGATCTCGGTGCAGCATATGACGCCCGTCATCTTCCTGAGCGACGGATACATTGCTAACGGCGCGGAGCCCTGGAAGTTTCCAAAAAGCGATGAGCTGCCCACGATAGAAGTGGAATTTAAGCAGTCGCTGAACGACGGGGAAGAAAAATTCCAGCCCTACCAGCGCGATGAAAAATTGTCAAGACCATGGGCCATTCCCGGCACCGCCGGACTTGAACACAGGATCGGCGGATTGGAAAAACAGAATATTACCGGAAACATAAGTTATGATCCTGCCAACCACCAGGAAATGGTGAAACTGAGGCAGGAAAAAGTTGACCGTGTTGCCGACTATATACCGCTGCAGACGTTGGACAGCGGCCCCGGGAAAGGTGATGTGCTGGTGTTGGGATGGGGAAGTACCTACGGCGCCATCAAGAGCGCGGTAACGCAATTGCAATTGGAGGGGCATGCCGTTAGTCACGCGCACCTCCGTTACCTGCGGCCGTTCCCTAAAAATCTCGGCGAAATTTTAAAGAACTTCCGCAAGGTGCTCGTGCCCGAAATCAACAACGGGCAATTGGTGAAGATTGTCAGGGACCAGTTTCTTGTTGATGCGAAGCCTTACAACAAGATCATGGGTGTGCCCATAACGAAGAGGGAGATGGTGGAAGAGATTATGCGGATGGTTGGGGCGTAGGTTGGTGAGTGGCAATGGGGAGACGGGAGACGGCAATGCGTATCCCCCGCTGGCGGGGGTGGCGCGAAGCGCCGGGGGTGGACCGCCGGGCATGAAAACGAAAAAAGATTCAGTCCCCCGAAAAAATAAAGGCAATCGTAAACGCCAGGATAGAGACAATGAGACCGTACATAAAAATGCTGTACGACAGTCGGAGAAACTTGTATTTCCTGGCGAGCACCACTCCTAAAAAGTAAATATCCTTGATCATACTGCCATACAGGTAGTCTTTATCCTTCATCATTTCTTTCATGGCCCAATCGTAATCGGGCAACTGCATGTTGTAGAAATTTCCGAAAAATAACAGGTTCACCTGCTTGTTCTCAATATCATTACGGGTAAAGGTGCCGCTGCTGATATTCGGGCGCGTGGCCAGGATGGCAAAAATGACGGCGGTAAGGCACACGCCAACTAATATAATGGTGGGGATAATGAATTCGGGGTAGAACTGCAGCTTACCCAGCAGCACCGACACCATTATGGAGATAACGATGGTATTCACCGAGATCATGATGTTCGCTTTGCTGTCGGCCATCTGGCTAAGATTGTTGTGGCTTTCCGACATGATCCTGAACATGGCCACAATACCCCGGTCGGTGCGATCGCGCTTTTCTTTAGGGACATCAACAGGTTTTTCGTCAACAGGTTTTTCGTCAACAGGGTCAGGAGCCGGCTCTGCCGCAAATTTTTCCGAAATAAGAGGATGTGGTTCCTTCTTTTTCTTACCCGTCTTTTCCTTCAGCTCTTCGAGATGGCGGTGTTTTACCGGTTCGAGGGCTTCCCGCGCGTATTCGGTGAAATACCGGTGGCGTTCGAGAAATTCGATATTCAGTCTCCTCCAGTCTTTCTTCCCTATTTTTTCATGTTGAAAATTGTTGATCTCCTCCCTTAACAGTTTGTTCTTCTTGTTAAATTCGTCGGTGCCGAGATGGAAGAGGTCGGCGTCACAGATGATGCGTTGTATGAGGTTACCGGGCGACTGGGGCATTCTGGTGGCGAGAATGCATCCGTTTACTTTATGGATCAGCTCAATCGGCACGTTGCGCTGCTGCAGAAATTCCGTGGCGATGCGTGCGCTCTCCTCCTCATGCACTTTCTTCGACCCCGATGAATAGCCCGTATCATGAAACCATGCGGCTAATAAGAGAGCGGTATGATCGGTTTCGTCGAGCTCATAGTTTCCTGCGATCATTTCACAATGCAAAACCACGTCACGCGTATGCGCAAACGAATGAAACATCAGCTCTTTGGCTATCTTTTGCGAAAAGATATTCACTACGTATTGTTCAGCAGCGGCAACAAGGGCCTTATTCGATTCAGTCATGCTGGTACAATTGTTTCACAATCTAACTAAGTTTACATTCAAAAAAGAATTCTATGCTGTTCCCCCGGGGTTTTGTTCTTTCAGTCATATTGGCGGCAGTTTTGGGAATGTCGTGCGGGTCGCATGCTGGAAAATCGATCGTGCCACAAATACCCGGCTATTCCGACAAAAGCAAACAAGAATTTATACTGGACGACGACCTGCTTGAAGTGTCGGGCATTTGCTACATCAATGAACACAAAATGGCGGCCGTCAATGACGAACGCGGTGAACTTTTTATCATTGATTTAACGAACGGCGCCAAAACAGCGACAACCTTTGCCGGAAAGGGCGACTACGAAGAAGTGGTAAAGGCAGATACCAATTTTTTTGTATTGCAAAGCCGCGGCGATATTTACGAAGTGACCAACACCAACAAGAAGAAGCGCTATAAATTCGATCTTGAAAAGAAAATAGAATTTGAATCGATGGTGTGGTATCCCGGCCGGGGTAAGCTTGTGCTTATTTCAAAAGAGCAGCGAAAGCGGCATGGCGGCATCATCGCTTACGCATTCGACGTGACCACCAGGAAGTTTGATCCGGAGCCAGTTTTCAAAATTCCCTATAAAGACATATTCACGAAGCTGGAAGACTACAGCGCAGAGTGTAAACCTTCAGGCGCCGCCATCAACCCGGTCAACAACAAACTATATATAATTGCTTCGGTTGGCAAAGTCTTGTTGGAGTGCGATGTGAACGGCCGGCTTGAAAGAGTGTATAAACTCAATCCTAATCACTTCCCGCAACCGGAAGGTATAAGTTTTGCAGCCAACGGCGACATGTACGTTTCGAACGAAGGCCTGCAGGGGAAAGCCACCATCCTGAAATTTCCATACGTTGCTTCGAAGTAAACCATATCTGCTGTTTGCCGTTCTGATGATGCTTACGGCAGGGAAGCTGTTTGCACAGGACGATACGCTCAGCCGGCGCATCATTTTTATCGGCGACGCCGGCGAGCAGAAAAATGGCGTGCATCCGGAACTGGAATATCTGAAAAAACACTTCAGGCTCGACAGCAGGGTAACGATTGTTTACCTGGGCGACAATGTTTACCCGCAAGGGCTGCCTTCGCGCTACGCCGAAAATTATCCGGAGAAGAAACAAATACTCGACAGCCAGATCAACGTAGTGCGCGGGAAACAGGCAACGGCATATTTCATTGCGGGCAACCACGACTGGATGCAGGGGAGAAAAGACGGATACCAGCAAATCATTAACCAGTACAGGTATATTGAATCGCGTAACCTGCCGAATGTTCATTTTGTGCCCGATAACGCCTGCCCCGGACCACAGGAGATTCGCCTGTCCAATAAAGTTACACTCGTCGTGATCGATAGCCAGTGGTGGCTGCACCGGTATGAAAAGCCCGGCGTTGGATCGGGATGCGATTGCAACACCGAGGCTGAAATGCTTGAACGCCTCGACGACATCGTACACCGGAATGAAGACAAGCTGCTGCTATTTGCGGCACATCACCCGTTCATCACATTCGGCAGGCATGGCGGATATTACAACCTGAAGGCGCATATCTTCCCCTTCACCGACCTGAATCCATCATTGTACATTCCCTTGCCGGTCATCGGCTCGATCTATCCCATCGCGCGCGGCGTATTCGGCAATATCCAGGACACAAGGCACCCGCTATATAAAAACTTTATCAGGGATGTAGACAGTATTCTCAGCGAACACCCTAACTGCATCAGGCTCGCGGGACACGAACACAACCTGCAGTTCATCAAACAAAACGATGAATATTATGTCGTCAGCGGAGCGGGTTCCAAGCACGCCGATATCACCAAAGACGACAGGCTGCTGTTTTCATCGCTTAAAAGCGGGTTTGCCGCAATAGATGTTACGACTAACGGAAACGTGTATGTGAAATTCTTTTCGTCCGAAAGCGATTCCGTTGGGGCACCCTTATTTGTGAGCGCGCTGCCGTCAATTGATTCGACTCAAATGGTTACAAAACAAAAACCGGTGCCGCCACTTCCGGATTCAGTAACTGTTGCCGCTGCGAATTATTATGGAGCCCGGCCGCTTAAGAAGTGGCTGATGGGCGAAAACTACCGCAACGAATGGATGCAACCCGTGAAAGTGAAAGTATTTGACATAGGCGCTGAAGGTGGCGGGATGAAAGTGATAAGGGAGAATAGAGAAGCGCAAACGCGATCGCTGGAGTTGGAAGACAGTCGTGGCAACGGGTATGTGTTGAGAAGCGTTGAAAAGTTTCCAGATGCCACTTTGCCGGAGGAGTTTCGCCAAACCATCATCAAAGATGCCGTTATAGATGCCTTTTCGGCTTCTTATCCGTATGCGGCGCTGTCCGTTGCACCGCTTTCCGCAAAAATCCATCCTTCGTTGGCGCGGCCACAGCTCGTGTACATACCCGACGATCCCCGGCTGGGTTATTACCAGGAGAAATTCGCCCACTCGCTGGCCATCTTTGAAGCGAGGGAGCCGAAAAAGTATGGCGAAAATAAATCCACGCACGCGGTTCTTGAAACAATCAGGGAAGACAATGATGGCAAAGTTGATCAACACGCCGTACTCACCGAGAGGTTGCTCGATATGTTCGTGATGGATTTTAACAGGCACGAGGATCAATGGCAGTGGAATGCAAATGACACAGGTAAAGGAAAACTGTACCATCCGGTTCCGCGCGACCGCGACCAGGCGTTCTACGTCAATATGGGTGTGATCCCCCGAATGCTTCGAAAACCATGGAGAATGCCGAGGCTGCAGGGATTTGGGGCAAGGGCCATCAACATCAACACCTTTAACTACAGCGCGCGTGACTTCGACAGAACATTTCTCAATTCGCTAACTAAAAGCGATTGGACGCGGCAGGCCGACTCGTTCATTACGAATATGTCGGACGATGTGATTGAAAGTGCCCTGAGGAAACAGCCACCGGAAATATTTCCTTATTCGGGCAATGAAATTATCCAAACGCTCAAGGAGAGAAGAAACTATTTGAAAGATGAAGTGCTTCAGTATTATAAATTCCTCTCGCGGGAGGTGGAGATAACCGGCAGCGACAAGAACGAACTTTTTGAAGTGCAGAACAAAGATGACGGTTCAAGCGAGGTGAGTGTATTCAAAATTGCTGATAAAAGCGGCGAGCGCATGTTAACGTACAACCGGCGATTTATTCCGCAGGAAACAAAAGAGATCAGGCTTTTTGGACTGGACGGCAAAGACAGTTTCCACATCTCAGGGTCGGCGAACAGCCTGATCCGCATACGCTTGCTGGGAGGAAACGGTCAGGATAGCTATGTGAATGAAAGCAGCCGCAGGAAGCGGTCCACGATTGCCTATGACATAAAAGGCGACACGGACCGGTTCATTGGAAATATGAAGAAGCGCATTTCCGCTGATCCTTCCACCAATATCTATAAAAGAAAAAATTTTCAGTACGACATTCTGCGGCCCAAAAAATATTTCGCTTACAACCGTGATGACGGTTTGTTCCTGGGTGCCGGACTTGTTTACACCACACACGGGTTCAGGAAAGAGCCGTTCAGGATGAGGCAGGAATTGAAGGGGCAGGTGGCGATGCTCACGTGGGCCTACCGGTTCCAATACGACCTGGAGCTTACTGATGCGGTTGGCAGCAGCGACCTGGTAATGCACGCCGACGTGCGTGTGCCCAACAACAACATTAATTATTTCGGGAAGGGCAACAATACCGAAAACAACATTAACGATGGCAGGGGTGCGCAATATTACCGGACTCGTTTCTTTCACGGCGATTTTGCGGCGTTGCTGAGAAGAGAAATTTTACCCGACATAAATTTTTATTATGGTCCCACTTTCCAGGCATTCCGTGCAGATAGTATTGACAATGTAGAGCGCGTTATTGCTTATCCGCACCTTGCGGGCCTCGACAGTTCCACGCTCTACAAATGGAAAACTTATGCGGGATTGGCCACCCGGCTTGTTATTGACAACAGGAATGATATCAATTATCCCACGCGCGGCGTTAATTGGGTCACCACCGCGCAATTCAATCGCGGATTGAACGGCTACAGCTCCAATTTCTCGCAGTTGAAATCCGACTTGTCCATTTACATCAGTTCCAATGCTCCGCCGCGAACGGTTGTGGCGGTACGGTTTGGCGCGGGTTTCAATTTTGGGAAATACGAATTCTACCAGTCGCAGTTTCTGAGCGGGCTCGATAATCTAAGGGGCTATCGCAAGTTCCGGTTTGCCGGCGATAAAATGTTTTACAACAACATTGACATACGCATCAGGCTAAAAAATTACCAGGGATATTTGTTCACCGGATCTTACGGAATATTGCTGTTCCATGACATCGGAAGGGTGTGGGTGAAAGGAGAAACGTCGGGAAGATGGCACAATGGTTATGGCATTGGCGCGTGGGTGTCGCCTGCCAACAGGTTCGTGCTTACGGCGTCGTACATGCGCTCCAAAGAAGGCGCCTTACCGCTCGTGAGCCTTGGTTTTCAATTCTGACGTTTCTTTCTTTTTATTGATATTTATTCCCACGCGAAAGGCCTTCAGGCCGGACACTCCCTGCAATTCTTCCAGTTCCAATTTTTCAGGCTCGCCGGTCAACAGGTCCTCGTTGGTAAGGAACTCGATGTATTCCAGGTATTCTTCTGCTTCTTTCGGTTGCGAATAAACGATCGCCAGCTTTCCCGGTTGGGTGAGCCGCTGGTTGCTGTCTTTTACATGAACCTTATCAATTCGTTTCTTAATGATCTCGTAGCGAATGTTGTAGGCGCCATCCACATCGAATTTTCTTTCGGCGGGCCGGAAGCTGATGGAGATCGGATGTTCGTGTGCCAGTATCAGTTGGGTGGTCTGGAGTGTTACCGACAGGTCCTTTAACAGCTCTTCGCTCAGTTGCGCGGCGCGGGCGAGCGTGCTCATCTGCCATATTTTGAGATTGCGCAGGTAAAACTCGGTGAAGGGAATTGCAGGGGCGATGGATTGACCAACATAAATATTAAAGTCCACGCCATCGGTCACGAATCTTTCAAAATAATGCGGGTAAATATGCTGGGCCAGCTTTTGTTCGCCGTCTATGAACCGGGCAATGGCCTTATTGATGGTGGTGATGCTTTCATCGAGCTCGCGGCGGTGGTGATACACCATGTCGACCGCCGAATGGATCACCGAAAAGTATGCATTGATCTGTTCTTCGAGCGAAGGAATGATGGTGCGCAGTTGTTCAAAAAGTTCAACAACGTCATGTTTCAGAAACTGGTTGATGGCGATCTCTTCATCGGAGAGAATAATATTTGAAACCGAATGTTTATACTTTTTGATCTTGTAGTTGATTTCTTTCAGCAACGGGAACCGTTTTCCTTTTTCCGCTTTGGCGATGATGGCGGCGGCCAGGTCAAGTTGTTCGAGCATGTCGGCCTGTATCGCCCGGTTTCTTTCGGTTGATGAGTTTCGGATGTCGATGGCGCCGTACAGGGGAAACACGTTGTTGAAGATGATGGGCTCCACTTTTGCCTCGGCATCCGTTTCGCTGTCGCGCAGATAATTTAACGCGGCTTCGGTGAACCGCCATTCCACCGACGGCTGTATAGCGGTAAACTGTTCTTTGATCACTTCATCAATGCGGGCGTTCAGCGTTGTACGGCTCCTGTGCAGGGCTAATTCGAAGAGAGGGAGCGCTATTTCTATCTTGTCCACTATGTCATCGGTCACCTCCATTTCGTCTTCACTCACAATTTCGAGAACACCGATGAGGCTGTTATAATTGATCAGGGGGCAGATGATGATGCCTTTCCAACCCTGTTCACTTAAATGGGTGAGGAATGAATAGCTGAGCAGTACTTCGTCGTTGAACTCGGGGATGACGAGCGGTTCCTGGTTTTTTTCAAAGAACTGCTTCAGTTGCAGGCTAAGTCTTTCCTTTTCCTCATCCTTCGAAACATTTTTAAGAAGGATGCTGTTTACGTTGTGAATGGAGAAGAATTCAAAGCTGTTGTTAAAGTAGAAGAATGGTGTTATGCCTATTTTGATACCCGGAACGCCGATCAGCTTGCGAACCTCCTCCTGGAGCGTGCTGAAGGTTTCCACATCGTCGAAGCTTTCGAGATGCAGTAAACAGTTTTTTATCTTGTTGATCGATTCCATACAGTTTACTTTAAAATTTTTATCGCGCTCTTCACCAAAAATCATCCTATCGCTTCCGACAATCCCTCTGGTTGGATAAACTTGTGATAGTATTTGCAAAACGGTTTCAGCCCGCAGATCCCGCATTTGGGGGTTCGGGCCACACAAACATA
>CAMPGT010000114.1 GCA_946885665.1 uncultured Chitinophagaceae bacterium
GTTTCTTCACTGCCCATTGCCCATTGCCTATTGCCCATTGCCCACTGCCCATTGCCCATTGCCCTCTGCCCATTGCCAAAAATTATTAACTTATTGTTGAAATCTATTTGCCCAAAATTCACCTCCCATGATGTAAATTGTATTAGTAGGTGCCGGCAGGAGAAAAAGTACCTGTGGAAATAAAATCGTAAACCAAAAAGAAATCCTTGACAGACACGATAATCAACCTTGAAACCGTTAATCCCATCGAATTTTTTGGCGTTAACAATGGCAAACTTGACATACTAAAAAAGAAATTCCCCCTTCTCAAAATACTTTCCCGCGGCAAACAGCTCAAGCTGAGCGGATCTCCCGAACAGATCGATACGGCAAAAGAAAAGATCGAGCTGATCGTGCAGTACCTGCAGCGCAACGGCCACATGAGCGAAAACTATTTTGAGCAGATACTCGGCGGAGACGATGCCGAGATGGTGGACAACTTCCGCGAGCGCAACCCGCACGATGTGCTGGTGTTCGGTCCCAATGGCAAATCGGTACGCGCACGCACCGCCAACCAGAAAAGGATGGTGCTGGAAGCCGATAAGAACGACATCGTTTTCGCGATCGGCCCGGCAGGAACCGGAAAAACATACACCGCCGTGGCCCTGGCGGTACGGGCGCTCAAAAACAAGCAGGTAAAAAAGATCATCCTCACCCGCCCCGCGGTGGAAGCAGGCGAAAGCCTGGGATTTCTGCCCGGCGACCTGAAAGAAAAGATCGATCCCTACCTGCGCCCGCTTTACGATGCACTCGACGACATGATACCTGCCGACAAACTCGGCTACTACATGAGTACAAGAGTGATCGAGATCGCACCGCTGGCCTACATGCGCGGCCGTACGCTCGACAATGCATTCATTATTTTGGATGAAGCACAGAACGCAACGGACCTGCAAATCAAAATGTTTTTGACGCGTATCGGCGCCAATGCAAAGGCCATCATCACCGGCGACCTTACACAGGTTGACCTTCCCAAGAACCAGAAAAGCGGTTTGGAAAAAGCAGTGAGGATATTAAATAATATAGACGGCATTGCACACATCACCCTCGATGAAGAAGATGTGGTAAGGCATAAGCTGGTGAAAGCGATCATCAGGGCTTATGATAAGGAACACCAGAAAGAAGTTAAAAGTTAAAACTTAAAAGTTAAAAGTTTTAGTCTTAAGAGCGAATTGAAACCCCTGCCGGGCTTCCTGTTGGAGAGGTAAGATAAATTCTTGTTTTTATCAAACAATTGAAGGCTTGCACAAGTGTAGCTTTCCGTTTTAACTTTTAACTTTTAAGTTTTAACTTCTACCTTCACTCCGTGAAACAATTCTTAGTTTATTCATTCATGGTGACACTTATCGCCTGCGGTGCAGGCGGCGGCTATGAAAAAGCAGAGAACGCCCAGGATGCGGGCCGCCAGTTTATTCGCGCATCATTGGATGGCGATCACCAGAAAGCACGTTTCTATCTTTTGCAGGATACCACTAACCTTTTAATGATAGAGCGGCAACAGCGCGATTATGAAGAGCTGTCGCACGAAGAAAAACAGCGCCACCGCGATTCGGACATACGGCCGATTCGCATACAGAAGATCAACGACTCAACCACCACTTACCAATACTACAGCACCTACAATCCAAAAGACACTACCACGATGTCCATCGTCAGAAGACATGGCGACTGGCTGGTGGATCTTAAATCCATCCTCCGAAAGTAAGCACAACCGATAATTCTCATTTTTGCCTTACTTTGCACGCATGTTAACGGTAGCACATCCCTGGCATGGTGTTCACTACGGTGCCAATGCGCCCCGCGTTGTGAACGCATTGATTGAAATTCCGCAAGGATCGAGAGCAAAGTATGAAATTGACAAAGACAGCGGGCTCCTGAAACTCGACCGGATCATTTACTCCTCGTTTTACTACCCGTGCAATTACGGATTCATTCCCCAAACGTATGGGGATGATAAGGATCCACTGGACATACTGGTGATCACTTCGCAACCGGTGCAGGCCATGTGCCTGATGGAAGCAAAAGTAGTGGGCGTGATGCACATGGTGGATAGCGGCGATGCCGACGACAAGATCATTGCCGTTGCAGCCAATGACCCAAGTGTAAGGCACTACAATAACCTCGAAGAACTGCCGAAACATTTCTTTGACGAGCTGCGCCACTTCTTTGAAGAATATAAAAAGCTCGAAAATAAAACAGTGAAAGTGGATGAACTGGGCGACAAGGCAACGGCGCTAGGGGTTGTGGAAGATGCGATAAAACTTTACGCGGATACGTTCAGAAAAAAAACATAAAACCACATCAATGGATTTCCAGGCGCTTACCATCCTTACTCTGATAGGCCTGGCAGCCGGAATACTCAGCGGACTAGTGGGCGTTGGCGGGGGAATTATTCTCGTGCCTGCGCTCGTCTATTTTCTCGGTTACGACCAACACCAGGCGCAGGGCACCTCGCTCGGCGTGCTTACCCTTCCGGTTGTCATTCTTGCCTTTCTTACTTATTACAAAGATTGCCGCACGGCCGGCAACCCTATCGAATTCAAAGTTATCGGTCTCATCGCTCTCGGCTTCATTGCCGGCGGGTTGATCGGCAGCCAGGTTGCAGCCAAAATCGACCAGCAAATGCTGAAAAAGATTTTCGCTGTGATCCTGTTTTATACTGCCATTAAAATGCTCGACTGGGACGACGCCGTCATCAGATGGTTCAAAAATATGTTCTCGTAAATGCCCGGTAATCCGAACCATACCGACCAGCAGCTTTTAGATAATTTCAAAAAAGACAGGAATAATGAATGGCTCGGCATGTTGTTCGAACGCTACACCCTTCTTTGCTATGGTGTATGCATGAAGTATCTCAGGAACGAGCATGAAGCCAAAGACTGTGTGCAGCAAATATTTCTCAAAGCCATAACCGAACTGCACAAATACGAAGTGCGGTATTTTAAATCGTGGTTGTATATGGTGGCCAAGAACCATTGCCTGATGAAGCTGCGCGAAAAGCAGGGCAAGCCGGCGCCGGTTCCGAGTGAAGAAGTGCTGGCCGATGAAGCCGACCCCGCTTCGAAATACACGCATCTGGAAAAAGAACGTAAGCTGGACCTGCTCGGCGAAAGCCTGGAAGAGTTAAACAGCGAGCAAAAACAATGTGTAACTTTATTCTATCTTTCTAAGAAATCCTACCAGGAAATTGCTGTAGAAACCGGCTTTTCCGTGATGCAGGTCAAAAGTTATATTCAGAACGGCAAAAGAAACCTGAAGCATCTACTCGAAAAAAAATTGAAAAACGACTGATCGGCGTGCTAATATGAAAGAAGATCTGCTGAACATATTATCCGAAAGCAACAAAGACATCGACAACCAAAAGCTGATGGATTACATCAGTGGGAAGTTAACGGATGAGCAAAAGCATGAGGTGGAGAAGTGGATGGTGGATAATCCTTTTTTCAGCGAAGCGGTGGAAGGCCTGCAGCACGCCGGGAGCGAGCATGAGATGCGGGCGTCTGTGGAAGATATTAATAAACAGTTACGAAAGTATCTTCAACAGAGGAAGTCGAAGCGCGAGAAGGACTTTCTTTCGCCTAATAAGTGGACATACCTTGCGGTGCTGTTAGTTCTCGCGCTGATTGTGCTGGCGTATATTATTATTAAGATGAATTCCTGAATTGTCCACCCCCGGCGCTTCGCGTGACCTCCGCCAGCGGGGGATACGTTTGCCCTCCGGTTTTCCCTCTCCCATCTCCTACTGATACTGAATATACACCGGCCGCGGTTGCAGCTTCAATAATTCTTCGGGCATCATCAGCCGTGCCTTCGACCTGATCACGTCGTTTTTGTAGAAAAGCTTGAACCCTGTGAACTGCACGGGCTCTCTATAAATATAGCTTTTGTAGGTGCCGATCTTTCTTGCAGGTGCACCCCATCCATCCATATGCATCACGATCTGCACCTCTGGCATCGTCTTGATGTTTTTGTAATTCGTTACCCCTCTTTGCGTAAACCTGTGGACCACCAAAATTTTGGGAGGAAGATTATTCTCTTTCACAATCTTCGCCAAATAGTTTGTTGCGAAGTTGATGTCGGCAGCATCATAAGTACCAACCACCTGTCCGGGCACATGATCCGTTTTCATCGAAAATTCCGGATCGATACCAATGTGCACGTTCGGCATCTTGAGGTACTTTTCAAATTCAGGAAGCTCCTGTTGGATGGTGCTCTTTCCTACCTGTATGTCGAGAAACACGAGGGCATCGATTTCCCTGGCCATGCTCAGGATGGTATCGATCTGGCTGAACGGCATCCGCAGCCTGTACTTCTTCGCTTTGCCGGGACTGAGCTGTGCAGTTACAGCGATGTAATGCAGAGCAGGCTGCAGCACCAGTGAAGAATCGGCAGCTTTCCAGTTTGCCATTTCGGCTTTTAGTTTGGCCAGCATCTGTTTGCGGGGATATTCTCCCAACACGCCCATTTGTTTTGAGTACAGGTTGCCATAAAATGCGATGATCGTCTTGAAAGGAAGAATCGCTCCCGGCAATGGCAACGGCGCTTTTACCGGCCACTTGCCCGATGAGTCGCCATTAACCATCTGTTGCATTTTCTGGTAGTAAAGAGTGGTATCCAACGTCTTCACCACCGGAGCAGGTTCGGCTTCAGCGTTTTTGCTGGTGTCCGAAATGCCGGCAGCATTAGCATTTTCTGCAAAGGCACTATCCTGCGACAGGCACGACGACAACGTAAAGAGGACAGAGATAACCGTGGCAACAAAGACGAGCGGGCTTTTCATGAATAAGCTTTTGGCGAAAATATTTGAATTTTAAACAACGGCATTCACCGTTGATATATTATTGCAGGGATAAAATTAACCTGTTTCATCCGCTATATGGGAAACAATTTCTGCAATTTGGATGCCCACCCCAAAAACACGCCCGCGCTGCCTTTGGAATTTTTGGTATGATTATTACAGTATTTATTACAGTTCTTTTTCCAATGGGGGTGCTTCACAACCTGAAAAGCTGAGAAATACCCATAGTACCTGAACCGGGTAATGCCGGCGTAGGAATGATGGAAAAAGAATTAGGGTCCCTGAGTAAGGGACCCGTTTTTTTAGTTGACGTTGATGAAGTCGGGCCGTCTGACCGTTTGCGTGCTGTACTTGAATTTCACGTTGGTGTTGAACTCCACCCTGAACAGATCTCCATTGAAGTTTTTCCGCGGAAAATAAAACGCCTTCAGCTCCAGCGTTCCGAACACAAGGCTTTCGTTCCTCGTTCTAATTCCACCGCCTATAGATGAATAAAATTTTCGATTGATGGGGTCGGTTTCAGGCGTCAGTATGGCCGCATTGCCAAAAACGAAAGGCGCAAAGCGAAAGGATGCCAGCACCCACGGACTGAAAAAAACCGATTCTGCCTTCACCGTCACGCGGAAATCTCCCCCCAGGTTGATATTTTGAAATTCCGGCAGCCCAAATGAACTTTCGAGCAGCAGCGGTTCATTGAGTTCCCTGTTCAGTTGGGCGGCAACACCCGCCGTTACAAATGTGCGTTGCTTCCATGAAGGACTGAGTTCCCGCAGCCGGCTGAAGAATTCAAGGTTGCCCAGCACGCTGATGTCTTCATACCGGTGTTTATAAGAATAGCCTCCAACGCGAAGCATGTAATTAAAATAATTTTTCTTTTCGCTGAAGTAGTTAAGCTGCAGGTCCAGACCCATGTAAGGCCTTACGCGCCGGTTTTTGTTTGTCCACCCGGTGGTTATCGCCACATCTAATCCTTCGGGAACGTCTTCATTCCTTCCGAAACCATAAACATACTGGGTTTTGTAAAAGTCCTGCCTGAACAGCGAGATCGATGCGAGCACACCAGTGAGGTCTGCATACTGGTAAAAGTATTCGTTCTCGTATCGCTTCGGCACTTCCCGGAATTCGTTGTGCAGCACGCGCAGGCCGATCAGTGTGCGCAAGCGTTCGTCGTTCAGTTGCTGGTTAAATTTTTTGGCGCTTCTGTTGAAACCGACCCATGCGTCGAAATTATAATATTGGTACCGGTGATCCGTATCATAGATGCTGTCTTCGTAAAAATGATTGTTTTTATGCGTGGATGCCTCGAAGGCATATGTCCATTTCATATAGGGGTTCACCAGCGGCCGCGCCCACCGCGTGTAGAAGGTGGTTTCCTGGCTCTGGAAGGTGTTATAAGTTGAAGCGTAGTCGAGAAAGCCCACCTGTGCATCCATGAAGCTTCCGCCTATATTGCGCCATATGTATTCGGCGCCATAGCCAAAGTTGCGGGCGCGGTTCTGGTCGTACAATCCGCTCACCTGTATCTTGTCGCCCCTCCCGCCGAAATTGTCTTCCCTCACTGCCACCTGCACTTTTTCGAGCGAGCTCATCCTGAATTGTCCGCCTATCGACAACACATCTTTGGTGAGTACAACGATGTCCACAGAATCGCGTGTACCGGGCACGGCCTTCACCACGATCCTCACATCGTTCAGGTAGGTCTGGTCGCGCAGGTGACGTTCATTATCGGCGAGCAGTATCGGGAGCAGCGTGTCGTTCTTTTTGAAGAAGAGGTTGTTCCTGATCACCGATTGCCTGGTGGTGTGGTGGAGCGCATCAGCCCAATTGGTGAGGGTGTTTTTAAAACTTTTTGTCGTGTCGTTGATCGGCACCCCGAAATCAACGCTTCTGATCTCTATGTTCCGGATGACTCGGCCGGTGTATTTTCTGTAGAGGATGTCGACCCTGATAAGATTGGGGTCGGGTGTGGTGTCGGTTACGATACTGCGCGCGAGACGGCCGAGCAGTCCCTTCGATTTGAGCAGAAAAAAGCTGTCGGTTTTTGGAGCGGGAACAGTGTCTTTGACTGGCCACTCCTCGTTTACAGCATCATCATCATCATTGTCTTCCTGGGCGATGGAAGTCAAGGGAAGCACCAGTAGCAGCAACAGGCGGAGTAAAAGAAAATATGCAACGGTGTATGATCGGGTTAACGATTTGGCCACATTACCAGGTAAAACTGAATAAATATTACATTTCAGAAAAATCGGGCCAAAAACGGAAAGCGGCGAGCATAGTTTCTCGCAAAGACGCAAAGTCTCACAAAGTCGCAAGGGTGGCGTGGAGCGCCGGGGGTGGACCTACGCCCTCTTCCGGGCCGGCGCCTTCTGCAACCTGATCACTTCTGCAATAGCTTTTTTCATGCCTTCAAAGGATGCCCTGCCTTCATACAACTCGTCGTTGATAAAGAAAGTGGGCACATCGCGTACGCCCTTGTCGAGGCCTTCGAGCAGGTCGTTCTTAACCGACCAGCCATAAACTGAATCCACTAATTCGGATAGCAGGCGCTTATTGGTAACGCCCACTTCTTTCGCATAGATCTTCAGGCTGATGGTTCCGAGCTGCCTTCTGTGCGCAAACAGCGCATTGTGCATCTCCCAGAATTTTCCTTCCTGGCCTGCTGCAACAGATGCCTCAGCGGCTTTATGTGAGCGCTGGTGGATCTTGGTTAAAGGAAAATGGCGAAAATTGAATTTCAGCTTGCCGTCGAATTCGACGAGCAGCTTTTTCACTACTTCATTCGCCTTGGCACACGCTTCACTTTCATAGTCGCCGAACTCGACAAGTGAAACGGTTGCATTTTTATCGCCTACCCAGAATTCCTTCGGGGAAATTATCTCGATCGGTGTCTTAACTGCCATAAAATTGATCTCCTTTGTACTTATGCTTCCCCGTCACATGATTAAAATGTTTCAGAGAAATGCAAGATTAGTTAATTTTTCTCCCATTTGCAGGTTCAATTTCGGAAGCCTCGTTCCTGAAAACCACGTTACTGTCGAACACGTCAACCAGCACCGGCCTGGACCGCTCAATATCGCCCGCGAGGATCTTTTTCGACAATTTATTGACCAATTCCTTCTGGATCAACCTCTTAAGCGGCCTTGCACCGAATTGCGGGTCAAAACCGTTTTCCGCCAGGTATTCCAGCAGGTATTCGCTGAATTCCAATTGAATACCCGACTGCGCCACCAGGTTTTTCAGTTGCTGCAACTGAATCCGGATAATCGCCTTGATCTCATTTTTCATGAGCGGCTGGAACATGATGATTTCGTCAATTCTGTTCAAAAACTCCGGCCTGATGGCATGTTTTAACAGATTGATAACTTGCTCACGGGTCTTTTCCACCACACTTTCCTTATTCAACTCATCCACACCCTCAAAATTCTCCTGGATGATGTCGCTGCCCATGTTACTGGTCATGATGATGATGGTATTCTTAAAGTTCACCGATCTTCCTTTGCTGTCGGTGAGCCTTCCGTCGTCAAGCACCTGCAAAAGGATGTTGAACACGTCAGGATGGGCCTTTTCAATCTCGTCGAACAGGATGACGCTGTAAGGCTTGCGGCGTACCGCTTCGGTAAGCTGTCCGCCCTCTTCATAACCTACGTATCCCGGAGGTGCACCTACTAACCGGCTCACAGCATGTTTTTCCTGGTATTCGCTCATGTCGATACGGGTGATCATGCTTTCATCGTCAAAAAGGTATTCGGCCAGTGCCTTGGCCAGCTCCGTTTTACCCACGCCTGTTGTTCCGAGGAAGATGAACGAGCCGATGGGCTTCTTCGGATCGTGGAGGCCCGCCCTGCTTCGCCTGATGGCGTCTGCAACGGCCTGGATGGCCTCGTCCTGTCCAACTACACGTTCATGCAATTCATCTTCGAGGTTGAGAAGCTTCTCTTTTTCGCTCTGCAGCATTTTCGAAACAGGTATCCCTGTGGACTTGGCAACGGCTTCTGCAATGTCTTCTGCATCCACCTCTTCCTTCAGCAACCTTTTCTCGCTGATGCTCTCGAGCTGCTGTGTGAGGTCCTGGATGGCCTTTTCCTGCTCCTGCACTTTGCCATATCTTATCTCGGCCACCTTGCCGTATTCGCCGTTTCTCTCGGCCTGTTCGGCCTGCAGCTTCAGGTTTTCTATCTGCGACTTAGCATTTTGGAGCTTTTCGACGATATCTTTTTCTCTTTGCCATTTCGCTTTTAACGTGTCGCGTTGCACCGCCAGGTTGGAAAGGTCGGTACTGAGCTCTTTCATCTTCACCTCATCGTTTTCTCGCTTGATGGCCTCTCTCTCGATTTCAAGCTGCCTGATCTTCCTTTCAAGCTCGTCGAGCTCTTCGGGCATCGAATTCATTTCCACCCTCAGCTTCGCCGCACTTTCGTCAATAAGGTCTATCGCCTTGTCGGGCAGGAACCTGTCGGCAATATAACGGTGCGACAGTTCCACCGCGGCTATAATCGCCTCGTCTTTGATGCGCACATGGTGGTGCGTTTCGTAGCGATCCTTCAACCCGCGAAGAATGGAGATAGCATCTTCCACCGAAGGTTCCTCGATCATTACTTTCTGGAACCTGCGCTCGAGGGCCTTGTCTTTCTCAAAAAACTTTTGGTATTCGTTCAGCGTGGTGGCGCCCACGGCGCGCAACTCGCCCCTCGCGAGTGCGGGTTTCAGAATATTGGCGGCATCCATCGCGCCTTCGCCGCCGCCCGCGCCTACCAGCGTGTGTATCTCATCAATGAAAAGCACGATCTCTCCATTGCTGTCGGTTACTTCTTTGATCACCGATTTCAATCGTTCTTCAAATTCACCTTTATATTTTGCACCGGCAATCAGCAATCCCATATCCAACGCGTAGATCACTTTCGACTTCAGATTTTCAGGCACGTCGCCGTTAACGATCCTGTGTGCTATGCCTTCGGCGATAGCGGTTTTACCCACGCCCGGTTCACCCACGAGGATCGGGTTGTTTTTGGTTCGGCGCGAAAGGATGTGCAGCGTTCTCCTGATCTCTTCGTCGCGCCCGATCACCGGGTCCAGCTTTCCTTCACGTGCCATCTCATTCAGGTTTCTCGCATATTTGTTCAAAGCATTGAATGAAGTGGAGGCGGTTTGCGATGAAACGGTCGAACCTTTGCGAAGATCCTTCACTGCTGCCACAAGGTTCTTCTCAGTCAGACCGCCGTCTTTCAGCAATTTGGCGGAATTGTCGTTTCCCTGCAATATGGCGAGTAAAAGATGTTCGACGCTCACAAACTCGTCGCCAAAGGTTTTTAGACCGGCGCCGGCGCGAAGTATCACATTGTTCAGGTCCCGGCTGATCGACTGGGCGGGTTCGGTGCCCTGTATTTTCGGTAAGCGGTCGATCGCTTCGTCAACTTTCGACGCGATAAAACCGACGTTCATGTTGTTTTTCTTGAGCAGAAAACTAACCGGTGAATCTTCGTCGTCCAGCAACGCCTTCAGCAAGTGTTCCGTTTCAATATTCGGATTTGAATTGTTGAAAGCCAACTGCTGTGCCTTTGCTATTGTTTCCTGCGCCTTGATCGTGAAATTATTCAGATTCATAGTATTAATAAGTTAAAGTGCCGCACGGCATCCATGCACACTGATATTATTCAATAAATTGCCGCGAATGACTCTGTTATTGCAAAACATACTCCAAAGCAAAAATCCAGCAACGATGTCATATAAATCAAAGGAGTTCTGCCTTAAATTCATTTTTTTCTTATGCATAATGCTATTGTTGCAGACCGTTAAAGCTCAGCCCATAAGCGGCCTCGATGCCATCGTGGAACAGGAGAAGGACCAGTTTGGCGGAAAAATGGTGGTGATGGTTTGGAAAGATACGCTGTTGTACCAAAAGGCTACCAGCGAGGACCTCACGGTAAAAATGCAAACGTCCGTGGGCTGCCTCAGCGCCTGGATGACAGCGGCGCTTACCATGACGTTTGTGGAGCAGGGAAAAATTTCGCTGGACGATCCCGTGAGCAAGTATCTACCCATTTTCTCGACTTACGCAAAAAGTTATCTTACCATCCGGCATTGCCTGGCCAACGTTACCGGCATTGAGCCCGACAAGGGAGGCGTTCAAAAGTTTTTCCAAAAAACGAAATTTGAAATGCTTGAAGAAGAGGTGAACGCTTTTGCGAAGAGAGAGATCCAGCACAACCCCGGCGAAGTTTTTTATTACAATAACATCGGAACGAATATCGTAGGGCGCGTGCTGGAAGTGGTTGGAAAGAGATCGTTCGACCGGCTGATGATGGAAAGAATATTCAGGCCCTGCGGCATGAAGAGAAGCACTTTTTCTTTTGACATCGTGATCAACCCTTTTTCGGGTGCGCAATGTACGCCTGCTGATGCGCTCCTGTTTTTGCAGATGCTGCTGAACAAAGGGACGGCGGGCACTAAAAAGGTGCTTAGCCCGGAATCTATTGCGGAGATACAGAAAATACAAACCGGAAACGCGAAGATCGCTTTTGTGCCCGATCATGCGCAGGGTTACAGTTATGGTCTCGGGGATTGGGTAGGCACGGGCGAAAACAAGGGCAGGTTTATGGTGCCTTCGCTCTCGGGTGGTTGGGCGATGATAGATACGAATAAGAACCTTGCAGTCCTGATTCTTGGAAAGATGAAGAAGGAAGATAAGAAGGAACCTTATTTACGGATCCTGGAGGCGGCTGGGATGTGACGGCAAGGGCAATGGGCAATAGACAAAGGAGTTTTTTAAGCCTCAGGAAACTTTTTGTTCATTACCGTTTGTCGATTGGTAAATTCTTTCCATTTCAATCTTTTCAACCCACCCCCAACCCCTCCCTGAGGGAGGGGAATATTTTTTCTCTTTTGTTAGAGTATTGCTGACTTCCCATTGCCCATTGCCCATTGCCATTGCCTATTGCCTATTGCCTATTGCCTAAATAAAATGATTCACCATATTCTCCAGCCACTCCTGCTTTCCGCTAATCTGCTGCGGTTCGCCATTGGCCAGCGCGTAATCCCGCAGGTCCTCCAGCGTTAGCTTGCCTTCTTCATATTCCTTACCCTTGCCGCTGTCGAATGATGCGTACCTGTCGGTACGGAACTTCTTATAATTCGATTTCTCCAGTATTTTTTCAGCCGCGATTGCCGCACGGGCAAACGTATCCATACCACCGATGTGCGCAAGAAAAATATCTTCAAGGTCAGTTGAATTTCTCCTCGTTTTGGCGTCGAAGTTTACTCCTCCCCCACCAAATCCGCCGGCTTCGAGAATCACGAGCATCGCTTCCGTCAGCTCGGTGATGTTGATCGGAAACTGGTCGGTATCCCATCCATTTTGATAGTCGCCGCGG
>CAMPGT010000115.1 GCA_946885665.1 uncultured Chitinophagaceae bacterium
CACCTTCGCTACCACGGCCAGCGGGGGGTATAATGCACCTTTCGCTACCACCGCCTGCGCGGGATACGGGCCCCTCGGGCAAAACGTAAAACTTACAACTTCAAGCTCTCTCGTTTCACGTCTCGCGATTGCCCATTGCCCGTTGCCCATTGCCCATTGCGCATTGCCGTTTGCCGTGAAATTTATCTCACTTAACAATCACCGTCTGCATCGCGGTCACCAGCTCTTTCTCCATTTGCTTGAGATGCTGGTGCGTTTGCGCCACCACCAGCCATTCTTCATGCGATTTGATGGCATTCATGTCGCGCTGGTTCTCTTCGATCATCTTCCTCACCTTGCGCAGCTTTAAATAACTTACCGTAGATAGTATTTCTTCCCTGTAGAGTTCTTCGCGCGTGTACATCTTCCCCTCGTAGTGCTCCTTCCAGTTCGGACTCAATTCGTAGGGGAAATCCATCAACGCTACAACGGCGGCGCTCATCTGCTGGTCCTCGTAGTACAAAAAATTCTTTTCCGTGGGCCGCAGACCTTCCCTGTACCAGGTCTTATAGGTTTCCATGATCTGCTGCAGCGACAATTCTTCAACAAGATGCTGTTCCATTTCGCCAATTAGGTAATCGGCAACCGTAACCCCTTCGCTCCATTCCTTCAGCCCGAATTCGATGAGGCACTTTATCAGCGCGCGTTCATTCTGTTCATCTTTTTGCAGCAGCGACAGGATATCCTTATCCTCGCCGGCAGGCATTTCATCCGGAATAATGGGCATTGAAGCCGCCTCTTTTGCATCCTGCTTGCTGATCTTGTCGCGGATGTGCTTGTTCACCAGGTTGATGAGGCCGCCTTCGTCTATCTTCAGCATTTCCGCCGACTGCCTGATGTAATCCTGCCGCCGCGTGAAATCTTCCGCACTGTTGATCCGCGCGATGGTATCGGCAATCGTGTTAACCGCAGCCGACCGCCTTGAGCTGTCGTTACCCGCTTCTTTCAACAGCACCTCGAGCTGAAACAGGATGAAATCTTTTTTATTGGCAGAAACAAATTCGCGGAAGCGCGCGGCGCCGAGTTTATTGACGTAACTGTCGGGATCGTCCCCATCGGGAATGAGCACCAGTTGTACGTTCAGACTTTCTTCGAGTGCCAGGCCGAGACCGCGCATAGCAGCCTTTATTCCTGCTGCGTCGCCATCATAAACAATGGTGAGGTTCTTCGTGTATTTTTTTACCAGCCGCAGTTGGTCGGGCGTCAGCGACGTTCCGCCGGAGGCAACTGCATTTTCGATACCGGCCTGGTGCAGGGAAATAACGTCGGTGTATCCCTCCACTAACAAACATTCATCATTCCTGTCGATGGCCTGCCGGGCAAGATAAGCGCCGTATAATATCTTGCTCTTGACATAAATCTCATTCTCAGGTGTATTGATATATTTCGGCGCTTTGTCATTTCGCGCGATGATGCGGGCCCCGAACCCGGCAATTTTACCGGACTGGTTATGTACAGGAAAGATCACACGGCCGCGGTAATTATCGGTGAGGCGCTCATCCCTCATCACCACCAGGCCGCTCTTCTGCAACAGCTCCGGATTATACTGTGCCTGGATGGCCGTTTTTGCAAAGGCATCGCGTTCGGGCAGGCAGTAGCCGAGCTGGAACTTGCGGATGATGTCTTCCCGGAAACCGCGCTCTTTCAAATAGCTTAGTCCGAAATCGCGCCCATCGGGGTGCTCAAACAGGATTTCAGTGAAATATTTCTGTGCAAAGGAATTGATGATGTAGAGGCTGTCGGCCGATTGCTGCAGCAGTTTTACTTCGGGGCTTACTTCTGTTTCTTCAACTTCAACGCCGTATTTGTTCGCCAGCCACTTCAGGGCCTCCACGTACGAATACTTTTCGTGTTCCATCAGGAAGCTGATGGTGTTGCCGCTCTTGCCGCAACCGAAGCACTTGTAAATTTCTTTGGTGGGGGAAACGGTAAACGAAGGAGTTTTTTCGTTGTGAAAAGGGCACTGCCCGAGATAGTTCACGCCACGTTTCTTCAGCCGCACGAAGCCACCGAGCACTTCGACGATGTCGATCCTGCTTAAAATCTGCTGTATGGTTTGCTGGCTGATCAATATCCGGGATTGGGCGTAAAGATAAGCACCCTTTTTATGCACATTTTACACGAAAAATGAAGATTTCCAGTTTTGCGAAATCTTTTTTATTTTAGGTAACCGATCCTAAACCCTGGGAATTTATTTATCAGAATTTAATCATCAAAATTCTCTCCCATGGTAACAACTACAGAAGTAGGCCAGCTCGCCGGCGAATGCAATCTTTGGCTTGACACTTTACGCACCTTTAGAAACAAGTTTCAGCACTACAAATCCGTTCTTCAGGACATGGCAGTTAACCAAACGCAAAAAGATGTGTTGCTGGAGATCGAGCACCTGGACAACCAGTTTCACATTCAGTTGATCAATATTCATGATCTGAAGCAAGCCATTAAAAGGCACACGCAAAAAGTCGATACCGAACGCTTGCAGTCGAGCCATCTTTCGGATGATCTGCTTGCCCGGCATGAGTACCTCTTCGATGAGTTTCAACGCCAGGAAGCCACACTGCAGATCATTGCCAGGGAGTTTGAGAGATTTTCGAAATATGTGAGGTAGGGAGTGGGGAGTGGGGAGTAGGGAATAATAAAAGCAACATTATCTACTACCCACTACCTACTCCCCGTTGTTCATTCTTTCGCCTTTAAAGAATAAATATATTCCACTATCACTTCCGCGCTGTCTGCTTTTAATGCGGGGTGTGCAGGCATTGCCGTTTCTCCCCACACGCCGGCACCGCCGTTGATGATCTTTTTCGCAAGGTAATCGGTGTTCTCCTCACTCTTCGAATACTTGTTGGCCACATCGGTAAACGAGGGGCCGATCGATTTCTCATCCACCTTGTGGCAGGTTTGACAATCGAGCGATTCCATCGTTTTCTTTCCCGTCATCGCCGGAGTGGATTGCTGATGACCTTCGGTCTTCGCAAATTCTGCAGAATCAACCGCAGGCTTCGCACCATTATCGGCAGCGGCGGCTGCATTCTTCGAAGGAAGTTCACCCGGGTTGTAATCTATCCTCGACAGTGCGGCATCGGCATTTTGCGTGAACCAGCCGTTTCCGTATTCGAGCATGTAAATCTTACCATCAGGTCCCACTTCCATATCTATGAGCGCGTTCAATTTTGTAGAAGGCATGAAGGGTTCCATGTTATCGAAGTCGCCGTTAGGAAGGAGCGTTACCGCTTTTATCCAACCCCGGATCCAGTCGTACTCGAACAATTTACCATCGTAATATTTGGGCATTATGTTCGTGTCTGTTACGTGATATACCGGTCCGGCCATGGCGTTCCTTCCGCCTGTACCCACCTGCGGGAAGCTGTCGGATACCGCGTAGGGATAATATACAAGGGGCGGTGTGGCGGGCGGAAGTTCGCGGATGCCTGTATTATTTCTCGAGGCATTGATGGGATGCCCGGGATCGAATGCTTCGCCGGTTTTGCCTGTCGCGTAATCGTAACGGTGATAGGGATAATTGTAGCCCACAAAGAAGGGCCATCCAAAGAATCCTGCCTTCCTTGCCTGGTTCAGTTCATCGTAACCCCGCGGCCCGCGCATAGCAGAGTCGCGTGCCGCATCGGGTCCTACCTCTCCCCAGTAAAGAAATCCTGTGCTGGTATCCACAGAAATGCGGTAAGGGTTCCTGTTGCCCATCACATATATTTCGGGTCTTGTTTTATCCATGCCTTTCGGAAACAGGTTGTCGTCGGGAATGTCATAGGTTCCGTCTTCGTTCACTCTTATCCTCAAAATCTTTCCCCGCAGGTCGTTGGAATTGCCGGCGGTTCTTTCTGCATCGTATTGCTGGTGGCCGGGGCGGTCGTCGAGAGGGGCGTAACCCTTGCTCACGAAACGCTGGTTGGGCTCATCAAAGGGTGTGCTGTTATCACCGGTAGAAAGGTAGAGCAGCCTGTCTTTTCCGAATGCGATCGAGCCACCGGTATGGCAGCAGATTTCTCTTTGCGAATAGAACTGCAAAATTATTTTTTCGGAAGCCTTGTCTATTTTATCATTCGTAAATGTAAAGCGCGAGAGCCTGTTCACCGAAGTATCGACAGGCGAATAGAAAACATAAACAAAATTATTCTTTGCAAAATTGGGATCAGCTTTTATTCCCAGCAAGCCTTCTTCTGCGTTGACACCGGGTGTGTGTTTCGTTTTATAATAAACATCGAGGAAACCGGCCTGCGTTAATGAAGTGTCGCTGTTCTTGTACAGCAGTATCTCTCCGCGGCGTTGTGAAATCAGGATGTCCTTGTTGGGCAGGATCGTTATTTCTGTGGGTTCGAAGAACCCGCCTTTTTTCAGGACTGTTTTGGTGAACCTTTCTTCTTCGGGAGCTTTCGGTGTGTGCACCTTGCTGAAATCGGGCTTGTTATTTTCCCCGATGGCGTATTGGATGCCGCCGAGCAGGTGTTTCAGGTAATTTTCTTCCTGGAACGATTCGTCGGTATGGCCGAGCTCGGTATAAAATGACCGGCCGCCGTCAAATTCATGGTACCAGGCCATGGGGTGGAAGTCGCCGTTTGTGCCGCCTTTATATGATTTCTCATCGATGGTGATCAACACATGAATGTCTTTATTGAGGTTTTTAAAGTTATACCACTCATCTTTTCTCTTCCAGGTGTCGGGAAGGTGCTTGGTGGAAATGTGATTTTTGTCTACCACGTTCAGCACAGCTTCCTGCTGTTGCGGGTGGCCGTTGAAGTTTGCGCCGATGAGCCGCGTATACCATCCCCAGTGGTAGCCCGCGTCGGTGGCGGCGTGTACGCCTACGAAGCCGCCGCCCGACTGGATATACCGTTCGAGTGCATTTTCCTGGTACATGTCGAGCAATGAATCTTTTGTGTCGGTGGTGTTGAGAAACACCACGGCAGCGTATTTCTTAAGGGAGTCTTCGTTGATGTACCGGGCGTCTTCGGTGGTATCGACGAGGAAGCCGTTTTCGTTGCCCAGCTTCATGATGGCCGCCTTGCCGGGTTCAATGGAAGAGTGCCTGAAAGTTACTGTTTTAGAGAAAACGAGGATCCGTGGCTTGCCGGATCTTTTATTGCTGCAGGATGAAAAGGTGAGGGATAGGGCAATCGCTGCAAGCAGGATCGAATATTTAGTCATAGAGGGCAAAATAAGCAATAACACGGAAATTTATCAAATCGCGAACAATTTTCAGTTTTTTATCATAGTTTTGCGGCCCGTTTCCCGCTCCGGCGGGATTACCCACAAGGCTCCATAAGTTTCCGCCTGTGCGGAACGCCAGCAGGGTGTAAAAATAAATTTATTCAGTAATGCCAAAAGTTAAAACGAACTCGAGCGCAAAGAAAAGGTTCAAAGTTACCGGCTCGGGAAAGATTACACATCAGAAGTCCTTTAAGCGACACATTCTTACCAAGAAGTCAAAGAAACGTAAACGTGCCCTGAACAAGGATGGCATCGTGCATAAATCGAACCTTGATTTTGTAAAGCGCCTGTTGAGGTTGAAATAAACCAGCAGCGTTCACGGTAAAACATCAACATCAACTATTAAAATCATTCAGATATGCCACGTTCAGTAAATGCAGTTGCATCAAGGGCAAGAAGAAAAAGGATACTCAAAGCGGCCAAAGGTTATTACGGCAAACGTAAGAACGTTTATACCGTCGCTAAAAACGTAATGGAAAAAGGTCTTACATACATGTATGTGGGCCGTAAATTAAAGAAGAGAGAATACCGCACACTCTGGATCGCGCGTATCAACGCCGCGGTTAGGGAGGAAGGATTGACATATTCACAGTTCATCCACCTGCTCAACCAGAAAGGAATAACCCTCGACCGCAAGATTCTTGCGGACCTTGCGATGAATGAACCCGAGAGCTTCAAACAACTGATCGCTTCAGTTAAATAAGTTCATTAACTCATCAGATACAACCGGATGCGATAACTGCATCCGGTTTTTTTGTGTCATTGAATTGTTCAAACGATTATTTTTGCACGGTGCAGTGAAACCAACCGCTGGCATCAGACCGATAAGCTATGGCCATCAATACTCCGAACGAGTTCATGAATAATTCGTACAACGACCTGGTCAAACAGACGTTCAACTACCCCCAGGAAGATTTTGAAACAGTGGATGGCAACCTCTACTTCAATGGGCTCGACCTGAAGGCGCTTATCGACAAGTACGGAACACCCATGAAGCTCACTTACCTTCCCAAGATCGGCATGCAGATCAGGAAGGCGAAGAAAATGTTCGCCAACGCAATTAAAAAACACCGGTACGAAGGCGAATACAATTATTGCTACTGCACCAAGAGCTCGCATTTTTCTTTCGTGGTGGAAGAAGCACTCAAGCACGACATACACCTCGAAACTTCTTACGCTTACGACATCGAGATCATCAAAAAATTGTACGAGAAGCGCAAGATCAACAAGGATATTTTCATCATCTGCAACGGATACAAGCAGCGCTCTTACACGAGCCGCATTGCACACCTTCTCAACACCGGGTTTAAAAACGTTATACCGATTCTTGACAACGCAGAAGAGCTGCAGGCTTATAAAAGGTCGGTGAAGGTGCCTTTTAAACTGGGTATCCGGGTTTCTGCAGAAGAAGAGCCCACCTTCCCTTTTTACACATCGAGGCTCGGATTTCGTGCGCGCGATATTCTTGAATTTTATGTTGACAAGATCGAAGGCAACGAGGACCGCTTCCAACTGAAGATGCTCCACATCTTTTTGAACAAGGGTATCAAAGACGACATCTACTATTGGAGTGAATTGAACAAGATCATCAATCTTTACTGCCAGTTGAAGAAGATCTGCCCCGAGCTTGATTCGATCAACATCGGCGGCGGCTTTCCCATTAAGCACTCACTTGGCTTCGAGTACGATTACCAGTTCATGATCAACGAAATTGTGGGTAACATCAAAAAGGCGTGCAAGAAGAACAAAGTGCCGATGCCGAATATCTTTACCGAATTCGGCAGTTACACTGTCGGCGAAAGCATGGCGCATATATATAGTGTGATAGGCGAGAAGATGCAGAACGACCGCGAGTGCTGGTACATGATCGACTCATCGTTCATCACCACATTGCCCGACACTTGGGGCATCGGTGAAAAGTTCCTGATGCTGCCGGTGAATAAATGGAAGGAGGAGTATCAACGCGTGGTACTGGGAGGCATTACCTGCGACAGCCATGATTACTACGACTCTGAAGAGCACGTGAACGAAGTGTTTCTTCCCAAGGTAACGAACGGTGAACCGCTGTATGTTGGTTTTTTTCATACCGGCGCCTACCAGGATCAGATCAGCGGTTATGGTGGCATCAAGCACTGTCTTATTCCTTCGCCGAAGCATATTCTTATCGATAGGGATAAGAATGGGAAATTAGTGGATTGGGTGTATGCTAAAGAGCAAACTGCCCAGAGTATGTTGAAGATTTTGGGATACGTTAAATAAGTTAAATAAGTTAAAAGTTAAAAGTTAAAACTGAATACGCTCTCACGTCTCACGATTGCCCATTGCCCATTGCCGTCTCCCCTCACTTCCTAATCTTATACTTCTTATTCACCTTCGGGCTGTTGAAGTAGCGGTTGAGGTCTTCTTCCGTCATGTTGTTGGTAATCTCGATGGGGATGTCGATCAACTGTATCTGGATCTGCTTTAATTCTTCCTTCAGCTTATTCGTCTTGGTCATGATCTGGGCGTCTCTTTCACCAACGAGGCTGTTATCGCGCAGCATGTATTCAAGCCGCTTGATGGATGAGCGGATCAGCGAGGCCTGGTTCTGGTCGAACGTTTTTGGCGGCGCCACAGCTTCCTTTACCGGCACGAGCGACACGCCCACGCTGGGCAGCACACGGCCGGTCTTTGCAGTGGCTTCATCTGTCGAAGCATTCAGAATACTGCCCGTCAGCGCTGTTGTGGAACCGGTGATGTCGAAGGTGGTCCTTGTGTTTTTCACCCGGCGAACGTTCTTATCGAGTTGCAGGAAGGTGTATTTCAACTGCATTATGTAGGTATTGATGGCCTTCGTTTGCTTCTCGTATTCTTCCAGGGCAAGAGGGTAGTTGAGGGCGTCGTGCACCACGATCCGCACGATGGCCGTATCCTTCAGCATGAAGCGGTTGGCGCCCACGAAGCTCAGGACCACCAGCTTTACATGTGACGAATCCGTTGCCTTCACGAAATCGAATCCCGGCGTCCAGCTAAAATCCTGGTTGCACTCGCGAATCACGGAATAATTGATCAGCGGCGTATTGGAAAAGAAGGTGATGTTGTCGATAGGGAAGCTGCCGTTTTCGCATTGCACCTTGAAGTTCACGGTTTCTCCTTCTTCCACGTGGAGGGTGCCACTCACCGACGGCTTCACCCGTGAGGGGATGATGTCGGTATTATAAAAGAGGATGGTCATGGACGTATCCACCCGTTCGGTGGGATCTATGAGGCTTTGCACACCCACGTTCACCTTGTACTCATTGTCGTATTTAAGTTTCCCGGAAAGAAAAAACGATTTTTCAACCCTTACGGTCAGCATCCCGTTGTCTTTGTTGATGCGGACGCCCGGCGGACTGTTTCTCAGGAACCAGTAATAGTCTGTGGGGTTCCGGTTGATTTCGAGGTTGTACTGCAATACCGAATCTACGTGCAGAGTAAAATACGGGTTGAGGTTGGTTATCCTCAGGACGGTGTCGACAGGGCGTTCGGCCAGCGTGTCGGCGGGTTTAGAAAGTGAATCTATAGGGGTCTCCTGCGCAAAACCATGTACAGAAAGGAAGGATACTGATATTACGAGAAGGGCTTTAAAGAAACTTTCCAGTTTTCTTTTCATTCGGTCTGCTTGAAAATGATGCGCGAAGTTAACCCATTAATGCTAAAAAAAATCCCAAAGCAGGCGAGTGCCTTTTTCGGGATTTTACATACCGGATGCAGTAAGCGCAGATCTTTTAGCCGACGGTAATCAGCTTCGGTTCGTTTTTAACCTCTTCTTTTTTAGGCAGTTCAATTTTCAGGATACCGTTTTCGTATTTCGCCTGAATATTTGCGGCGTCCACTTTTTCGTCGAGGCTGAAGCTTCTTTTAATGCTTTTTAATGTGAACTCGCGGCGGATATGTTTCACGCCTTCTGTCTGTGCCTGTTCTTTCTTTTCGTAGCTTACGGTGAGCAGATCCTTTTCAACATTCACCTGGAAGTCTTCCTTGTTCCGGCCGGGTGCCACCACTTCCAAAATGTAGGAAGAAGGCGTTTCGGTAACGTTGGCGGCGGGCAGGGTGGTGGCGTCTGCCGAAGGATTCACCCAGGCAGAAGGCAGGTTGAAAAAATCGCTGAAGAAACTATCGAACGGTCTTGCTGCGTGCCCGTTGGTAAACTTTACTTGTGTCATGGTTAATCGTTTTAATTGTTTGAACTTTGCTGCTGGAAAATCAAAGCACATACCATCACTATTATTTCAGACATAATTTCCGGTTTGGCATTGTTGGGCTGCCATTATAACCGATTCGAAGATTCTCTTCATTTTTGACTAACTTTGCCGCGCTTTTGATAATCGTTGATTATCAGTTTTACTTTTAACTTTTAACCTGATATAAATGTATCCCGAAGAACTTGTGGTTCCCATGAAAGAGGAACTGACTGAAAATGGATTTACCGAGCTGCTTACTCCCGAAGAAGTGGAGAGCCAGTTGCAAAAGGAAGGCACAACGCTGGTCATGATCAATTCGGTGTGCGGATGCTCTGCAGGCACCGCGCGCCCGGGTGTGCTGATGGCCGTTAGCAATAGCACAAAGAAGCCGGATTACCTTACCACCAGCTTTGCAGGCTTCGACGTTGACGCGGTTCAGACGCTGCGCCAGAAATTAATGCCGTATCCTCCATCTTCACCATCCATTGCACTCTTTAAGGATGGCGAATTGGTGCACTTTATAGAAAGACACATGATCGAGGGCCGTTCAGCAAACATGATCGCCCACAACCTTATAGCGGCATTTGAACATTTCTGCTGAGAGCAGACCTAAACCAATAGCAGTTCATGTATCCTAACCTATATTATGCATTCCAGGATCTGTTTGGCGTTGAATGGACAAAGCTGAGATTTATTAATTCGTTTGGCTTTTTTGTAGCACTGGCATTTTTGGCTGCGGCGTATGTACTGACACAGGAACTGCGAAGAAGGGAAAGGCTGGGATTGATGCACGCCACCGACGACAGGCGAACGGTGGGAAGGCCCGCTACTGCCAGCGAACTTATCCTGAATTTTATCCTGGGTTTTTTGCTGGGCTATAAAATAGTCGGCCTTTTTATTTCGAACACCGCGGCAACAGCCGATCCGCCCGCGTATATATTTTCAATGCAGGGCCACCTTCCCGCAGGGATTCTGCTGGGGATCGTTTTTGCCGCCATTAAATATTACGAGAAGAACAAGCTGAAATTGCCGAAACCCGAAGAAAGGGTGGTGCGTATCTGGCCGCACGACAGGGTGGGAGATATGGTGATCCTTGCGGCTATATTCGGCTTCCTCGGCGCGAAGATCTTCCACAACCTGGAGAACTGGACAGAGTTCTGGAAAAGCCCTATCGAAGCGTTGCTGTCGTTCAGCGGCCTCACCTTTTATGGCGGGTTGATCTGCGCCACGGCGGCAATCGTGTACTACGCCCGCAAACATAAAATTTCTGTAAGGCACCTGGCCGATTCCATTGCGCCTGCGCTCATGCTGGCGTATGCCGTAGGACGGATAGGTTGCCAGGTTGCCGGCGACGGCGACTGGGGCATTCTCAACAGCGCCTACATCAGCACCCCCGAAGGAAAAGTGATGCCATCCGATTCAACGCGGTTTCAACAAACCCTGGCGCAACACGCCACGGTGTATATGGAACAGTCGGGCTACACTTCAGAAAACCAGATACAGCATAAACGTGTGGAAGCGCCGCGATGGCTGCCCGACTGGATGGTTGCCTTCAACTTTCCGCATAATGTGATAGGGGAAGGGGTGAACATCAAAAATTGTGAGGGGCAGTACTGCAAACAACTGCCGCTTCCTGTTTTTCCCACGGCTTTTTATGAAACGATCGCCTGCCTGTTGCTGACAGGCTTCTTGTTCCTGCTCAGGAACAAACTGATGAAAATACCGGGTACCCTTTTCGCCGTCTATCTTTTTGTGAACGGCATGGAGCGGTTCTTCATCGAAAAAATAAGGGTAAACACTCAATACGACATAATGGGTTTTCACCCAACACAGGCGGAGCTGATCTCTTCGTTGCTCATGCTTACAGGTATTGCACTCTACGTTTACCTGTCGCGCAAAAAGCCGGTTGCTGCACGAATTTCGAACATTTAGTAAATTTTAACAAATCAGAGCGCACCCTTTTTCCAAAAAGGGAGTCTTATATATGAATACAATCAGTTTTCTCATAAGCAGTTAGTTTTGGTACGGGTCCCATGTCTATGGGACCTTTTTTTGTGCGCCCATCATTCGTCTGTTCGTCCGCTGTGTACCTTACCTTTATGGATAAACTGTTACCATGCCATCATTCGACATTGTAAGCAAAGTGGAACTGCAGGCGCTGGACAACGCCGTAAACGTTGTAAGAAAGGAAATTACCAACCGGTTTGATTTTAAAAACAGCCATGTGGTGCTTGACCTCGACAAGAAGGATTACAAGCTGAACATTGAAACCGACGACAATATGAAGATGGGCCAGTTGACCGACGTGCTGGTGAGCCGGGCGCACAAGCAGGGGATAGCGCCCGAGGCGTTCGATTTATCAAAAGATGCCTACCCCAGCGGCAAAGTAGTGAAAAAAGAGGTGTCGGTGCGGAACGGGCTGAAGCAGGACGACGCCAAAAAGGTCGTAAAGCTGATCAAAGACAGCGGGATGAAGGTGCAGGCGCAGATCATGGACGACCTGGTAAGGGTAACCGGGAAAAAACTCGACGACCTACAGGCTGTCATCAAGCTTTGCCAGGGCGCGGATTTGGGCATACCGCTGCAGTTTGTGAATATGAGGAGCTGAGGTCCACCCCCGGGCGCTTCGCGCCACCCCCGCCAGCGGGGGATATTTGCTCCGTCGAGTTTTGCCCACTGCCCTCTACCCGTTTGCTCATTGCCGTTTGCCGTT
>CAMPGT010000116.1 GCA_946885665.1 uncultured Chitinophagaceae bacterium
CCCGTAGAAACTTCGATAGTTACTTCCTGGTCGGTTTCTTCACCGGCTGTGATACCGCTGAGTTCGATAAAATGAAGATCGGTAGAGAAGCGTGTGGAATAATCGGCAATCTTGTCAAGCGTCGGCCTGCTATTTTGAACAAGCAGTTGCGCCTGTATGGAACAGGAAAATAGCGTACCGAATACAACGGCAGCCGACATGGAAAGTCCCTTCCATGCTTGGGGGTTGCTGGGGAAAAACATAATTGGGTGTAGGGGGTCGAAAGGATAGGCAAATCCAGCGCCGGTGATACGTACGTACTGTCGTCACTTTTTTTGCTTATTCTGTCGTTATCGAATATAATGAGATTTTTTCATGCGATGCGCTGTCTGTATAATAAGTTGAGCAGGGTTCAGAACCGGCTAAAATACTCATCCAAAATAAAAAAGCAGTTCCGGAGAACTGCTTTTTGTGGACCCACCTGGGCTCGAACCAGGGACCCACAGATTATGAGTCTGTTGCTCTAACCAACTGAGCTATAGGTCCTTATAGCCTGAAAGATTGGCTATACCAAGGGCGAAATTAAAGAAAAATCATTATAATAACGCGAATCAAAAACGGACGATTTAGATGTGGAAACATCCAAACGTATTTTGTCGTTGCAAACTAAGGCCATCGCTGGGGTGCAGCAGCTTCGTTTATTGCATTAAGCAGTGATTTTCCACCTTGAGGTGCATCATACATCAATTCCCAAATCATAATTCCCGCTGCCTTTTCTTTGGCCAGTTGTGTTTTATGCTTTATCGTTGGGATACCATTATAATACATAATATAGCCATTCGGAAAATGCCAGTGATCTACCCACTCGGCCCCCTCATAGTTGGAAACAATTTCTTTGTAGCTCATCCATGGAATAACCGGATCGGTTAACTCAGGACCAAATCCATGCCCATAGAACGGTACGCCAAGCACCAGCTTTTCTTTCGGAACTTTCAGTGTATTCAGATAATAATTCAAATCGTCCATCGCATCTATATATGATGCATGATTTCCAGCACGGTCGCGCGCCCAGGGCCCCGTGTGATCGTAAGACATGATATTGATAAAATCAAATTGCGTCAGCACGTCATTTGTTACCACATTGCCGGGAGAGCTTGGCAGTGCCGCCGTGATCAGTTTATTTTTTGATTTTAGAGCCTGTGCCAGCTCCTTTATAAAGATGCCGTAATTGGGGTCGGTTTCAGATCCAAAGGCATAGCCCGATTCCAGATCCACATCGATTCCATCTGCATCATGCTGAGTAACTTTTAAGACAAAATTTTTAATGAGATCCCGCCTCTTATCCTGTTTTAAAAGTGCGTGGTATTGTCCCTGGTACGAACCTCCTCCGATCGAGTAAAGCACTTTCACATGATGATTGTGCGCAGCTTTGATGAACGGTGTTAAAGCAGTAAAGTCGTCGTTAAATTTTCCTGAACTATCCGGGTTAATGAAAGCCAGCATAATGTGCGTAAGCTTATTAAACGGCACTTGCGATGTATCTGCTGTCATCGCCCGATCGAGTGGATAATATCCAACGATCTTAAAAGATGGTGCCCTCTGCGCGTTCAAAGTCAATGAAGCGATAGCGGTAAAGACGAGAATAGGTAGAAGTTTTACATTCATGATTTTTATCTTTTAACATGTATTCGGGTTCCAATTACTTTGGACGGTATTATCGCAGGAAAGTATTCTGTAATCTTCACAATCCGGGAGGTGAGCTATCAACAATATACTGAAAAATAAAACTCGCGTTCAATAAAAGAATGTATGAGAAAATATTGGAAAGGCACGCGTAGATAATGAAGCTCTTTTTTGATGGCGCTGCCGGAGGCAGGAGGCTATGTATAATTTCTTCATATATTTATTGCCTCTTCCCTCCTCAAACTCCAGGTTATGCTATCTCTTTTATCTCGCCCTGCGGCGCTCTTTTTCTTGGTTGTTTTTACCGCATTGTTAACTTCCTGTAAGAAAGAAGGACCTGCTGGTCCCGCAGGCCCGGCTGGTCCGCCGGGCGCTACCGGAGAAACAGGAGAAAGCGGCGCGACGCTGATATCAAGCGGGTGGCTCAATGTGGACCTGCTGAGCGGAATTTATTCCGGTGTTTATTATGGCAAAATCGAAGATGAACGCATTACACAAGACATTGTTGACAAAGGAGTGATAAAAGTGTATGTTCTTGCATTTGGGCAAAGAGCATATGAGTTGCCTAATGCACTTTTTGGAAGTTTCTATTTCAGCTTTGTCGCCGGACAAATCGAACTTTTTTCTCCCACGCAATGGGACTCGCCCGATTATAAATACCGCTTTGTTCTTATCCCGGCGGATGAGTAGGTTAATTTGGGCGGCGTCGCCTAATAAAATATCTGGCGACGAAAAAACCCGCGATCGCCAGTGCGGCTAAAATTACAAGAGACCAGATTATCTGGCCAATGTGCGGTTGAAGTAATTCATTATTCATAAGGACTGATTGTTTGAAAATATATTAGGTAAGCACAAGACGACCCGGCTAAGTACGCAAAATTTCTTCTAACTGGCTTACTTTATTACAAATAACCGAAAGATTGCATTGACAATGTTACAAATTGTACTTAAATTTGGGGTTACTTTGTTACAAATTGCTAAAATATGGCTTTTAAAAGAACCGCTGAGCACCACCTAAGGAAATGGAAATCAAATGTCCATCGCAAACCGCTGATTATAAGAGGCGCAAGGCAGGTGGGCAAAACGACACTGGTACGGGATTTTGCAAGTACTTATTCTCACGCCATTCTGCTAAATCTAGAGAAAAAAGCCGACCGTAGTTATTTTGAGGATTTTGATGATATCAGGAACATTTTTGAAGCTCTCTTCCTGGCGCATAATATTTCTCCAACAGAAGTAAAAGACACCTTGCTATTCATAGATGAAATTCAGGAAAGCCCAAAAGCCATTCAACTCTTAAGGTATTTTTATGAAGAGCTGTCCGCCCTACACGTCATTAGTGCAGGCTCACTTTTAGAATTCGGTTTAAAAGAAGTTGTGAGTTTTCCAGTGGGTAGAGTAGAATTTTTGTATCTGCATCCACTCAATTTTCATGAGTACCTCGAAGCGATAGGAAGAGAGGATTTGCAAAAGCAACTGAAAGAAGTTCCGGTAAAACCTACCGCACATAAATTGCTAATGGATATATTTCATCGCTACGCTATTATCGGAGGAATGCCAGAAATAGTAAATACGGATATACACCAACGCAATCTTGCCAGCTTGCCACAAGTGTATGAAAGTATTTGGGGAACCTACAAAAGCGATGTAGAAAAATATACCTCTAACGATAGTGAACGGAAAATAATCAGGCATATCATGAATACCGCTCCGCTGCATCTCGACGAGCGTATCAAATTTCAGGGATTCGGCAACTCTAACTATCGATCCAGGGAAATTGGGGAAGCATTTAGAATATTGGAGGACGCAAAAGTACTCCGATTAATTTATCCCACAACAGATGTTCACCCACCTGTAAAAGCTGATTTAAAAAAATCACCCCGTTTACAACTGTTAGATACCGGACTCACTAATTACTCCCTGGGCATTCAGGCAGAAATGCTTGCAATGGAAGATCTTAATAGCGCTTATAAAGGCGCTGTGATTCCTCACTTAATTACACAAGAACTAGTTTCTCTTGAAAGTATTACTGAACATAAACCGAACTTTTGGGTACGAAATAAAAAGCAATCAAGCGCAGAAGTTGATCTGACTTACACTTATAAAAACCTGGTAATACCGATAGAAATCAAATCCGGAAGTACCGGGTCGCTGAAATCATTGCATCAATTTGTTGAGGCAGTGGATCATCCTTATGCAATTAGAATGTATGCCGGGAATTTCATAATTGAAAAAACCGTCACGCCGGGTAAAAAACCCTATTTGCTGATGAATTTGCCATACTATTTAGGCACTTCCCTCCCTCATTATATTGAGTGGTTTGTGGAACAACATCAGCAAGAACAAGTCCACTAGAAATCTAAATAAAGCCCCTAAAACACCATATAGAAATTTATAGAAATTACATTTGCTGACTTTAACGAAGTTTCATGACAACATTCAGCAAACCAATATCGACAAGGTGGGCGGATCTCGATCCGAATTTTCATTTGCGGCACAGCGTATATTATGACCTCGGGGCAGCACAACGTGTGGAAGTTCTCGAATCATCAGGCGTTACGCTGCAATTCATGAAAGAAAACCATATCGGTCCCATCCTCTTCAGAGAAGAATGTATTTTTCGAAGAGAAATAAAATCAGGCGACGATGTCACGTTAACTGTAGCTGTCGCCAAAATGAAAGAAGATGGTTCGCGATGGGTTTTACGCCATTTGTTCTCAGGTGCCAACGAAAAACTTCTCGCCACGCTCACCGTAGAAGGCGCCTGGATGGACACCCGTCTGCGCAAACTCGCTTCGCCTATTCCACCGCTGATCATCGAAGTATTCGGAGGCTTTCCAAAAACTGAAGATTTCACTTTCTTATAAATAAATAAAAAGCCCCCACCTGTTGCGAGGGCTTAAAATTTCAACGGGACGGTCAGGCGGTTGCCGGCTCGCGGCTATAATAATTTAGGTGTCAAAAGCCTGTTTAGTACCTCGTAGCCGTATGTCTGGTTAAGGTGCAGAAAGTCATCTTTATAATATTTTGTATTCAGCCGCTTGGGGCCCCAGTTCAGGAACGGCAGGTAACTGTCAACAACATTAAAATTCAATGGATGCGTTTGCTTCGCCCAATTCGTAATATTCCGGTTAGTATATTCTATCGCATTGATACCGGTGGTGATTCCATCGCGGTATAAAATGTGAAATGCCGTATCGCTGGGTTTTGTGTACAGAAAGGTGATCACAACTTCCGGATCGGCTTCCCAAATGGTATTGCATAGTCTCTGGATATTAACGCACATCGAACCAACCGATCGCTGAGCGATGATATCATTGTCGCCGGAATAAACAACCACTTGTTTGGGATTCAGTTTGTGAATGGTGTCGGTCAATTGTATCAACTGCGACCATGTTTTTCCGCCATAACCCACTTTCTTAACGGGGTATCCCGGAAATGACTGCTCCAGGTTCCATTGAGAAATCGTGGAACTGCCAAAGAAAACAATTGTTTTTTCCGGAGGAGGAGGCGGCGGTTCAACGGGTGGTTCAGGAACCGTTGCGGTATCTGTTGTTGTACTGTCGATATAGGAAGGGTCATCTACATAAGTGGTGTCGCACTTGACGACCATGATTTTTCCTTCGGGTGTTACTGTAGCCTTGCCGGCATAATTGCCTTCGGCAACAATTGAGGTTGATGATACTTCTTTTCTGCATGTTATGCCAAATAGCATGACAAAAAAGACAAGAGCGAGCGCTTGCTTCATTGTTCTAAGGTTTAGGGGGTTAATGAACATCTTTGGGCAAAAGCGTCACATCATCCTTTTAGGGGTTAAGGATGCAATTGAAAAACAGTTTGTTAGACTTTTTACCGAAAGAGGGGCTTGACAGGCAGAAATTGGATAAGGTATAAATGCATTTACGCATCACAAGTTTAGGAACGTCATCAAATTATTTTGCCGATTTCGGATTAAAACACCAATTAAAAACAGTTGTATTAATGGAAAACCCTTAAAAATTTTAGACGCAAATAAAGCACCCGCAATTTTTGCAGCCGGCCTATGGTCGACTTGAAGATGAGGCGACTCCATTGCAACGGCATGAAATTTTAATCCAGATTTTCGCAGGTTTGGTCAATTTAAGATGCCGCTGGCTTTGAAAGGGGCAAGTCTTACATTTGCACCTTATTTTGAATCTGTGCTTTAACCTTTTATTTACTAAAGCAGGGATACATTTGACACTCAATAGTTAATATGAAAAAGATCTTCGGACTGTTCCTGGCAATTTTCGCATCTTATGCAGGTTTTTCGCAGGATTCAACTGTCGTTTTACCTTCTACGGATACCTTACCCCAGGCGGTTGATACGCTTCCGATCACCGATCCTAACGACCTGATCGAGGAATCAGCGAACGAGAGGGACCGGGAAAAGAAGAAAGTGAATTTTGCACAACTCGGGCTCGCCAGCCGGTCGAAAGATCATTTACTCATCCAGGTGGGTGTTGACAACTGGGCGAACAAGCCCGATTCTATTAATATGAAGGGGCTTTCCAGGAGTTTCAACATGTACCTGATGTTCGATTTCCCTTTCAAGACGAACCCGCACCTCAGTGTGGCCGTGGGCGCCGGTATTAGCACCAGCAACATTTATTTTACCGACACCTATATTGATATTGCCGGCAAGTATGCCGACAAACTCAGCTTTATGGATGTTTCGGACACCACCCATTTTAAAAACTACAAGCTGATGACGACGTACCTCGAGGCTCCCGTGGAACTGAGGTATACGCTGAACCCGGCACGCCCGAAAAAGACCCTGAAAGCGGCGCTCGGCGCCAAGATAGGCACCATGATCGGCGCAGGCACCAAGGGAAAGACACTCCAGGGCAGCGCCGGCAATACCGTTAACCCTTCTGTTCAGAAGGAAAAAACCAAACGCTATTTCAACACCACGCGCCTTGCCGTTACCGGCCGCATCGGCTTTGGTGTGTTGTCGATATTTGGTACGTACCAGGTAAATGCCTTCATCAAAGAGGGATTCGGTCCGGATGTACGCCCCTATTCGATCGGTTTAACGTTGAGCGGCCTGTAATGCCGCGAGCCACCAATCCATCCGCCAGATGCTAGAAAAGAAAAAAAGGACGAACGAAGAGAAGGCAGTATTGGTCGGCCTCATCCATCAATCCCAGACAGAAGAACAGGTCAAAGAATACCTCGAGGAGCTGGCCTTCCTCGCTGAAACCGCCGGCGCAAAGGCAGTTAAACGTTATGCGCAACGGTTAGCGCATCCCGATCCCCGCACGTTTATCGGCAAGGGGAAGCTCGAGGAGATCAAGCGGTATATTGATGACAAAGACATACAAACCGCCATCTTCGACGATGAGCTCAGCGGCTCGCAGATCACCAACATAGAAAAGATCCTGAACATCAAGGTCATTGACCGTTCCGACCTCATCCTCGACATTTTTGCCAGCCGCGCGAAAACGGCCCAGGCCAAGACACAGGTGGAGCTGGCGCAATACCAATATATCCTTCCCCGCCTGCGCGGTATGTGGAGTCACCTTGAACGCCTTGGTGGCGGTATCGGCACGAGGGGCCCCGGTGAAACCGAGATCGAAACCGACCGCCGTATTGTCCGCGACAAGATCTCCCTGTTGAAAAAGCGGTTGTCGGTAATCGACAAGCAGGCTTCCGTTCAACGAAAAGACCGTGGTGAGTTCATCCGTGTTGCCCTTGTTGGCTATACCAACGTGGGTAAGTCAACCATCATGAACATCCTCAGCAAGAGTGACGTGTTTGCCGAAAACAAGTTGTTTGCCACGTTGGATACCACCACCAGGAAGATCGTTTACGAAGCCACGCCTTTTTTGCTCAGCGATACCGTGGGGTTTATCCGCAAACTGCCCCATCACCTCGTAGAAAGCTTTAAAAGCACCCTTGATGAGGTTCGCGAAGCGGATATCCTGCTGCACGTGGTGGACATTTCACACCCCAATTACGAGGAGCAGCTGTCGGTAGTGCACAAAACCCTGGAAGAGCTTGGCGCCCACAACAAACCGACCATCACCATATTCAACAAGATGGACCTTTACGAGCAGCACACCTTCGACCCCTGGCTCGAGGAATCGGTCCGTGACGAGATGCTCAAGGATCTCCGCGAACGCTGGGAGTTCGAAACACACGGCAATGCGGTGTTCGTCGCCGCCATTGAAAGGAGAAACATCGATCAACTGCGCAGCGTGATCCTGAATAAGGTGAGGGAGCTATATAAAATACGTTATCCATACCGGTCCGAGCATTTTTATTAAATGTTTGGCGAGTGTGGATTTTTAATTTCGGTGACCACATCGCGTTGTTGATTTCCTATTTTCATAGTTTTAGTTTTCCTTGCATCTTTCTAAAACCGGAATATTGGATTTTATTGCTATCATCTTATTGAATATCCTGGACACGCTTAAAGCCATTGACCGGAATATCTTCCTTTGGATCAATGAAACCGCGTCAGTACCTGGGCTCGATTGGTTTTTCATGGGTCTGCGCGAAGCGCTTACATGGGTGCCATTGTATGCCTTCCTTTTATATTGGATCATCAGGCGGCACAAGAATTTTGCCTGGCAATTTATCCTTCTTTCCGTGCTGGTGTTTGCCGTTACGGATTATACCAGCGCCTCGTTAATGAAGCCATTCTTTATGCGCCTTCGGCCCTGTGCCGATCCTTCGCTTGAGGGTGTGATGAGACCGGTTGTAGGTTGCGGTGGTCAGTATGGGATGCCCTCTACACATGCGGCAAATCACTTCGGCATGGCGACGTTTTGGTATTTTACTATTTACTGGATGCATGGACGTAAATGGTTTTGGTTATGGGTTTGGGCGTTCGTGATCGTGTATGCGCAGGTTTATGTGGGCAAACATTATCCCGGTGATATCCTGGTTGGCGCCATAACCGGTGTCGTTGCCGGATTGCTGTTTGCTGCGCTGTTCCGCCGCTGGTTGCTGAGGTCCGTTCCCAGGTATGCCAAACCGGTAGAATGATTCCTACATTTGAAAATCAGTTTTATTGACTACTACGATGCCACCACAAATCAACCGGATCCGGCGAAGACATAATGGATTTATGCATTCCACTTACCTGTGGAACATCGTTTTCTGGTTGACGATGCTCGTTTATTTCGTCGGACTATTTATTCCGATCATGGAGCCTGATGCGGCGGTGTATGCGCAAGTGTCCATGGAGATGCATGACAGGGGCGATTATCTTTCGATATACCACAAGGGGGTAGACTGGCTCGACAAGCCCCATTTCCCTTTTTGGATGTCTGCGCTATCCTATGAAATTTTCGGCGTTACTACGTTTGCCTACAAGCTGCCTGCGGTGCTGTTTACTTTACTGGGTGCTTTTTATACTTTTCGTTTTGGTAAAAAATTTTATTCTGCTTTACATGGATGGATCGCGGTAGTACTGCTGATTACTGCCGAGCACATCATCATTTCCAACCAGGATGTACGGGCCGAGCCTTTCATGACGGGGCTGGTGATCATGGGTCTTTATCATTTCGCTTCGTTATTTCATAGTCCGGTTTTAGGGTTTAGGAGTCCAAAAAAAGTTGACGGCGCATTGGACGCACGCGCGGGTGTTGACACGCGGTTGCCTTCGCGCCCTGGTTTTTCAAATGACTGGTTTCTTCATGCTGCAGCCGGTTCACTTGCTGCCGCATGTCTTATCATGACCAAGGGTTTGTTCACGATCATTCCCCTGGGCGCGGGCATCGGATTTTCGTTGCTTTACCAACGCAACTGGAAGGCGATATTCAGCTGGCGTTGGCTGGTTGTTGCCGTTCTTATTATCGTCTTTCTTTCGCCTGCCTTATATGGCTATTACCGCCAGTTCGACCTGCACCCGGAGAAAACCATATTTGGCCAAAACAACGTTTCGGGCGTTGAGTTCTTTCTGTGGACCAGTCAATGGGGAAGATTCACCAACACCGGTCCGATTACAGGTAAAGGCGATCCCACGTTTTTCATCCATACGTTACTATGGGCGTTTCTTCCCTGGGCATTTGCTGCTTATTTTGCGATCTACCATAAAATAAAGCAGCTGTTTAAGGGTGTCACTTATGGCGAAAACTTTACATTTTTTGGGTTCATCACTTTATTTCTCATCTTCTCGGCTTCAAGGTTTCAATTGTCTTTTTATCTCAATCCACTTTTTCCGTTACTGGCCATCCTCACGACATCGGCATTGCTTAATATGGGCAAACGAGCCATGAAAACTTTTTCTGTCATTCATCTCGTGGTGTGCATATTGCTGGTAATCGGGTTGTTTGGTCTGCATTATTTCTTTTCAGCAAATATGCCACACATTGACTCGATTGCAATTGTTGTTTTCGCGGTATTTCTTGGTTTTTTTCTCTTTTCCAGGCGAGGCTTTTACATCAAAAAGATCGTGTTTGCAACGGCGCTCATTGTGCTTGCTATTAATTATTATATCAACAGGGATTTTTATCCGGCGTTATTGAAATACCAGGCAGAAAGCGAGGCCGCGTATTTTATGAAGGCTAATAATATTGATGCGAAGGATGTTGTATTTGCCGATGAAATGGAGTCTGTGGCGGACATCATTATGCAACAGCCGACGAAAGTCGTGACGTTAGATACTTTGCGGATGGATTTGGTGGCGAATAAATATGTGTTTACCTCGGCTGAAGGGCTGCATAAGCTGGACTCGCTGAGGCTTAATTATACGATGCTGGAACAATTTGAAGACTTTCCGGTGACGAGGTTGACGGGTAAGTTTATTAATCGGGCAACGCGGTATTTGGAGGTGAAGCCGAAGTACCTGGTTCGGACCGGCAGTAAGGACATGGACAGGCCTGAAATCGATGTGACGAAGCTTGTAAGATAAAGTCGACGCTTATGCCACCTGTTGTTCTTTCAGCCATTCGGTGAGGCGGTTGCCCACCCATATGGGCGAGATGGTGGTGATGCAGGGTCGCGTTTCGCAGGTGGTTTTACGGTGGTTCGCCGCGCTTACACAGGGCGAGCACGGTAATTTTAGGTAGAAAGCCTCGGCATTTCCTCCGAGCGGTCCGTATAAAGCCGGCGTTTCCGGACCGAATAAAACGAACACTTTAAGGTGAGTTACCGACGCAAAATGCGCGGGACCCGAATCGTTTGTGAGCATAAATGTTGAAACGCTGTAGAGCGGTACCAGTTCGTTGAACTTGAAAACGCCGGCGGAGTTGATAAAGCGGGGGTCGCCGGTCATGTCGATCACTTTTTGTACATACTCTTTTTCTGACGGAGCACCGGTGGCCACTATAATAATATTGGAGAACTGGTCGAGTAATTGCCGCGCCACCGCCGCGAAATTCTCCTGTTGCCACCGTCTTTGCGGGAGCATATCTGATGCATTCACGTTCAAAAGGACGATTTTTTCGTGCCTCCAGGCGGGGTAAAGCTCTTTGATTTTGGCGCGGACCTTTGCAATTTGCGTGGGGTGAACATCGGCTTTCACGAGGTCGAGGTCGCCTTGTTTAAGGGGCACGGTAGAGTAAGGGTTATGGAATTTGTTCATGGCGCGGTTAACCAGGGAGATGAAGTTGACCGATATGTGGACGTGTGCGTTGTAGCGAACGGGGAAGTTGATCATGCTGCCGCGATAGAGGCCCTCGTCGTGAAAGCTGGCGAAGCCGATGCGTGTGCGTGCCCCGCTGAGGAAGCTGAGCAGGGCGGTGAAGCGGGAGAACAGTTCCAGGTCGATTACGCAGGTGATCTTTTTGCGGCGGCACCACGACATGAAGCTGATGACGCTGAAGAACAGGGCCACCAGGTTGCTGGAGTTCATTTTAAAGATGTTCTGCTGGGGGATGGTATTGAGTATTTCGAGAGATTTGGCGTTGTCTTTAAAGATGGCGAAGAACAGTTCGGCGTTGGTTTCGCGGCGCAGCTTGCGCATGGCCGGGTCGACGATCACGGCACTGCCCATTTCAGACAGTTCGATGAAGAGGGTGCGATCTGTGTGAGGGATCTTTTTGGGTGAAAACAGGTTTCTGATGCGCGACAGTAGGGAAGCGAGAAAGCAGAGGGGTATGCCGACCCACTTGTCTATGGTGCGCATGGCGTTAACGTTCATGCGATTAGGTGTACCGTTCGTTAGGAGCGGCCGGCTGCAAAATTAAGGTTAAGTGCGGGAATCGGTTATTGATATTTGGGCGATGGGGTACGGCAGGCGCATGACGTATTAAGAAGAAAAATATAGAAAGGAGGGTATGGGAAGAAAATGGGTATTTGTGTTTGCCGCCATCAAAAAAGTTTTACATTTGCTGCCCAAAATGCAGGTATTGTGTTTGTTGCAGAAGCGGATATGCCGGCGTTTTAGGAAGTTAACATTCCTCCTTAGCTCAGTTGGTTAGAGCATCTGACTGTTAATCAGAGGGTCGCTGGTTCAAGTCCAGCAGGGGGAGC
>CAMPGT010000117.1 GCA_946885665.1 uncultured Chitinophagaceae bacterium
AAAAATATTGCTTTTATAAAATCCAGCCATTGCCTATTGCCTATTGCCCTTCAACACTCCTTCAACCCCAGGGGCACATTCACTGCTAACCCGCCCTCGGCGGTTTCCTTGTATTTAAAGTTCATGTCCTTTGCCGTGTCCCACATCGTATTGATCACTCCATCGAGAGAAACGCGCGCATAATCGGGGGTGCTTTGCAGCGCCAACTGCGACGCGGTAATCGCCTTGATCGCACCCATAGTGTTCCTCTCAATACACGGCACCTGCACGAGCCCTCCAATAGGGTCGCAGGTGAGCCCAAGGTGATGCTCCATCGCAATTTCAGCGGCCATGAGCGCCTGCCGCTGCGATCCTCCCAAAGCCTCGGTGAGCCCGGCTGCGGCCATAGCCGACGAAACGCCGATCTCGGCCTGGCATCCACCCATCGCCGCCGAAATAGTGGCGCCTTTTTTGAAAATGCTGCCGATCTCCGAAGCGGTTAATAAAAACTGCACGATCTTTTCATCGCTTTCTTCCCCGCTGAAGATCGCAAAATACTGCAGCACAGCGGGAATAACACCCGCAGCGCCGTTGGTGGGCGCCGTTACTACCCTGCCAAACGAGGCATTTTCTTCGTTCACGGCAAGCGCAAAACAACTCACCCAGTCAAGGATGTACCGAAAATCGTTTCCGCCTGATTTTATACATCCCGTCCATGAATCATAATCATGATAGGGAGCGTTTTTCAAGAGTTTTTTATTCAGCGCAACTGCCCTTCTTTTTACATTCAACCCGCCAGGAAGTATCCCTTCCGTGTGACAGCCCCTGAACATACACTCCTTCATCACCTTCCAAATATTCAGTAAGCGCGCCCTGGTGAGCGATTCATTTCTCCACGCATTTTCATTCTCCATCACCACTTCGTGAATGGCCAAACCTGTTTTGCGGCACCAATGCAATATGTCGTCGGCTTTACTGATGGGAAAGGGTAATTGTATCGGCGAACCGGACGTAAGGCCTTCGTGTTCTTCCAATACAAATCCACCACCCACAGAATAATATGTGCGGGCGATGGAACGGCCGTCGTTGAAAGCAGCGGTAAACGTTAAAGCGTTGGGATGAAAGGGAAGTGATTCGGAAATGAAAAAATCAATGTCGTTAGCCGGGTCGAAAGCAACTTCATGGATCCCTTTCAGCAGGATACGCTTCATCGATCGTATATCCGACATCTTCGAAGCGATGAGATTCACGTTGCACGATTCAGGGTCTTCTCCGCATAATCCCATTTGTACGGCAACGTCTGTACCGTGGCCTACGCCGGTTTTAGCGAGAGATCCATATAGCATCACCCTTGCAGCATTAACCTGCTGCAAGGGTGAAATTGTTTCGAGATATTGAATGAAACGCTGCGCAGCGCGCCAGGGTCCGAGTGTGTGTGAACTGGATGGACCTACTCCAATTTTAAAAATGTCGAATACTGAAATGGCTTCGTGTGGCAAGAAATATTTTCAGTAAAAGTAGGGCTAATTTGCAACCGAATAGTCGAGCAGCTTAACATCGAATATCAGCATGGAATTGGCAGGTATCACCACCTGGTTGGTATTGTCACGCAGATCTTCGCTGCCATATCCCAGTGTGGGAGGGATAAACAACTTAATGCTGCCGCCCTTTTTCAGTAAGGGAATTCCTTTTTTCCATCCTTCAATCAGCGAGCCCAGCACGAAGATTACATTGTCTCCCTTATCGAACACCGTTCCGTTCCTGAGCATGCCTTTGTAGGTAATGAGTATCTGCGAACACAGGTCAACAGTGTCTGTACCCGTTCCCGACTCGACGATCTGGTAAAAGAATCCTGAAGGATGTCGAACTGCTTCGATATCATTTGAATCCAAATAGGCTTTGATGGAGTCCTGCTCGGCAGCCGGAGCGGTGATCGAGGTATTGGTGTACGGACAGCCTGCGTCATCATTATTTTTAAGGCACGAAGCGGCAACAAGGGCAATCAAAAGCAAGCCGGATAGATATTTAAGCATCATGTTGATTTTTGCAAATTTATGGTTACTCATCCATGACAACTCCCGTAGATTAACCGTTGCTTGCTATAATTAAGTTAAATAGTCACTTTTTTTGACTTTCCCTGGCTTTTATTTCCAGGTATTGCTGCTCTTTCATTTCCCACTGATGGCGCTTATAGATCACTGCAACAAACAATGCGATGAGCAAAATAGCGATCATCAGTATTATGGTAGACGATTCGCTGTTAGCCACCATATCTGCTCGTTTGTACCAGAAGCGGCCGGAAAACAGAACAAGGATGATCGGGATGCCAAACAACAGCCCGATAGGCAGTCCGGTCAGCACCTGGTAAAGCAGGCTTTTTTCCTTCAATCTTCGCGCTTCCCAGTATTCAACAAATAATCTTTCTCTTTCGTCCATTTCATGCAAAATTAACTGTTCGGTTCCGGATGCTTTGAGTTACAGACAATTAATCTTTACTTTGTGCAACAAATTCTAATATCTTGAAATTAGCTGCCATTTTTTCGAAGTTCCTGTATCAACACAAGGAATTGAAATTACCAGGAATTGGCGTCTTCACTCTTGATCCATCTGTTCCGATCCCTGATGTGACAGAAAAAAACACTGCAGATTTTGCTCAGCACATAAAATTTACACAGCAGCCCATCACAGCGGCAGATGATACGTTCATCGATTTCATTCGCACAGAAACGGGCAAGATCCGGCCGCTCGCCATTTCCGACCTTGAATCTTACCTGGCTGATGGTAAAATCCTGCTCAACATTGGCAAGCCCTTCCAGTTGGAAGGCATCGGCTCGCTCATCAAAATGAGGGATGGAAAATATGAGTTCACTCCAGGCGAACCGCTTTTGCAACGTCACGAAAGCACCTCGCACGAAACGGCTGACGCCACGGCAAAAACACCTTCAGTATTTGCCGATGATGCGCAGCGTCAAAACAATTACCGGAAATTATTGATTGGCGCGGCTGTAGTGGCGGGCATCGCGCTGGTTATTTGGGGAGGATATAGTTTGTCAACCCGCGATTCATCGGGTAGCGCCGGTGCGGATTCGGTTGCCGTTGCAGATCAAACGCAGGGTAGCAATGCCAATGCCATTCTCGATTCCGTGCAGCGGCTCATCGACTCGACAAGGAACGCAATGAAGGCGACCGCCACCGTGGGCACCTATAAATTCGTGATCGAGCGCACAGCCAGTAAAGGACGCGCGTTAAGAAGGTATAACCAGTTGAAAGAAATTGGGACAACCATTAAAATGGACACGAAAGACTCTACTTCTTTTTCGCTGTATTTTGTGCTGCCGGCAACTCCCGCAGACACTTCCAGGATCAAAGATTCATTGAGGATCTGGTATGGAAGGAGGCAGGTGTTTGTTGAGTAGGGAGTGAACAAAGAATATTTAGGAAAATGATTTTTCCTGACAGCAAAAATGCTTATTTACTGTTCAGAAAAATAAAAAATTCTTTTATAAAATCCAATCATTGCCCTTTGCCGCTCCTCATCCCAACCCGATCTCCAGCACCTGCTGCATCGTCTTTACATAGTGAAAACGCACGCCCTTTATATAATTAGGATCGATCTCTTCTATATCCTTTTCATTCTGCCAGCATAAAATAATTTCTTTCAGCCCTGCGCGTTTTGCGGCGAGAATCTTTTCTTTGATACCTCCCACCGGCAAAACCTGTCCGCGCAACGTGATCTCTCCCGTCATGCCCAGATAAGGCCGCACTTTCTTCCCGGTGATGGCCGAAGCCATCGAAGTGAGCATCGTAACGCCGGCGCTCGGACCATCCTTCGGTACCGCACCCTCAGGAACGTGTACATGCAGCATCTTCTTGCTAAAAATTTCCGGATCAATACCTGTCTTCCGTGCATTCGATTGGAGGTACGTCAGTGCCGTGGTGGCGCTCTCTTTCATCACGTTGCCCAGGTTGCCCGTCAGTTTCAGCTCGCCCTTTCCATCGCTCAGGCTCGTTTCCACGAACAGAATATCTCCCCCAACGTACGTCCACGCAAGGCCAACCGCAACGCCGGGGATATTGGCGGCCTTGTACATCTCATTGGTGAACTTCGATCTGCCTAATATCTTTTCGACATCTGCCGCGGTCACGATCGCTTTCAGCCGGTTCTTCATGGCAAATTCCTTCGCCTCAAAACGCATGATGCCTGCCAGGTACCGGTCCAGCTCACGCACACCGCTTTCCCTTGTGTAATCCTGGATAATTCTTTCGAGTATCTTGTCGCTGATCTTGAATTTTTTGTCTTTCAGTCCATGCGCCTCCCTTTGCTTGGGAACCAGGTGCCTCTTTGCGATCTCCACTTTTTCTTCAACGGCATAACCGCTCAGGTGGATAATTTCGAGCCTGTCGCGCAATGCCGGCTGAATATTGTTGACGTCGTTGGCCGTGGCGATGAACAGCACCTTGCTCAGATCGTATTCCAACTCAAGATAGTTGTCGTAAAAAGTATTGTTCTGCTCCGGATCGAGCACCTCGAGTAATGCTGATGAAGGATCGCCGCGCATGTCATGACCCACTTTATCAATTTCATCGAGGATCATCACCGGGTTGGAAGTTTTAATCTTCCTCAGCGACTGAATGATCCTGCCCGGCATGGCGCCGATGTATGTTTTACGGTGACCGCGAATTTCGCTTTCGTCGTGAAGGCCGCCAAGACTCAGGCGCACGTATTTTCTGCCAATGGCGCTGGCGATGCTGCGGCCCAATGATGTTTTACCGATACCCGGCGGACCAACAAAGCAAAGGATCGGGCTTTTCATGTCGCCCTTGAGTTTCAGAACAGCGAGGTATTCGAGTATCCTTTCCTTGATCTTCGCCATGCCGTAGTGATCGTTGTCGAGCACCTTCCTGGCTTTTTTCAGGTCGTATGAATCTTCGGTTGTTTCGTCCCACGGGAGTTCGAGCAGCAGGTCGAGGTGATTATACACCACCGAATAATCGGGTGTGCTCGGATGCATTCTTTCAAGCTTCTCTATCCCTTTTTGAAAAGCATCGGCTGTTGCCTGCGGCCATTTTTTCGATTCCGCTTTCTTTTGCATTTCCCTCACTTCGCGGTCGTTGGTATCACCGCCCAATTCGTCTTTGATACTTTTCAACTGCTGCTGCAAGAAATACTCGCGCTGCTGTTTGTCGAGTTCCGTTTTTGTTTTAACGGTCACCTTGTTCTTGAGTTCGGCAAACTGCAGCTCTCTTTGCAGCAGTTTCATTAACAGATCGGCGCGGGTTTCAATATTGTTCAGTTCCAGCAGCTTTTGCTTCTCCACCAGGTCGGTGCTGAGGTTGCTGGAAATAAAATGAATCAGGAAGGAAGGGTTCTCAATATTTTTCAGGATGATGCCTGCCTCGGAGGGAATATTGGGAGAAAGTTGAATGATTTGTGTGGCCAGGTCCTTGATATTCGAAACGTATGCCTCGAAGTTTTGATCAGTGGGCGCCTCTTCATCCACAAGGTTTTCGATGCTCGCCTTGAAATAAGGTTCCTCGTTAATAATGGAGTTGATCTTAAAGCGGCTCTTTCCCTGGATGATGACAGTAGTGCCGCCATCGGGCATCTTGATAAGTTTAACAATGCGGGCAACGGTGCCTACATCTTCAAGGTCGCTTACGGTGGGGTCTTCCACCTCACTGTCTTTTTGCGCCACAACGCCTATCAGTTTGTCAGCCTTATAAGCATCGTTCACAGCTTTGATGCTTTTGTCCCTGCCCACGGTTATCGGCAGCACAACGCCGGGGAAAAGCACGGTATTACGGAGCGGCAGTAGCGGTAGTTCGAGAGGTATTGGTGTTTCATGGCCGTTTTCCTGATCCTGTTCGTTCAAAGGAATAATGGGGATAAAATCCATTTCTTCCTCCGGGGTAAGTATAAAACTATCTTTCATTCAAGCATTTTACTATGACAAAATAACATCTTCCCCGTATAATACAGGGAAGATACTATATAGGTCAAGTTTGGGGCCGGAAAAAACGTTTTACAATATCCTAAATCCTACATACAACTGGAAGCCCTGGTTCGTCCACCTGTCGCGGTTGTCGATGTCGTTGATGTTGAGCAGGCCCACGGCGTACCTTCCTCCAATTTTGGCGCTGCCCACATTCAATTGTATGCCACCAAGCATGGAAAGGTCTCCCTTTTTGAAAGCATTCTTGCCATTCTCCAATAGTCTGTCATCCTTATTGATCAAAAGGCCAAACTGCGGACCTGCCTGGAACGTGAGCAGGCGTGAAGGACTGTAATTAAGGAGCAGCGGGATGCTGAGATAATTCAGCTTAACGTCCTTCAGCTCGTTCAATCCGTCGTTGTACATGTTTCTGAATTGATTGCTCACGCGTGTTTCCGACTGGTTCCACAGCAGTTCGGGTTGAAGACCCAACTTCTTGCTGAAATTAATTTCGGCAAACAATCCCGCGTTGTAACCGTATTTGAATTCTTCTTTGAAAGATGCGCCGTCAACCTTAAACATGTTGACACCCCCTTTCAATCCAAGATGAAAACCCTGCGCAAAACTTACCGAACCTGCGATAAGTGCAACGAGCAAAATGGCTAAAGACTTAGCTTTCATTTTTTGAAGTTTTGTTGTGAATTATTTTCAACTTGCATGCCATTACGTTTCAAGGCGTGTTAAAGTTGAAGTTCTTCAGTGAGACGTTGATGCGGAACAATCGTTTAATGAATGTTATGTTAAAGTGAGGACGGTAATTTCAGGGAGAATGCCCACACGCCCGGGATAAACGAGAAAACCAAATCCGCGGTTGATGTAAAGCTTCTGCGGACCTTCTGCATACAATCCCGCCCATTGTTTATACATGTATTGAATCGGGCTCCATTTGATGCCTGGCACTTCCACGCCGAATTGCATGCCGTGCGTATGGCCGGATAAAGTGAGATCGATGTCGGGATATTTCACTCTCACTTCGGCGTCCCAGTGACTGGGATCGTGGGACATTAATATTTTGAACGGAACTTTTTCTGTTCCGGGGTAGGCTTCAGAAAGCTTGCCGTGCTTTGGGAAATTTCTCTTGGCGCTCCAGTTTTCGACGCCAAGCAATGCAAGTTGTTCATTATTTCTTTCAAAGATCACGTGTTCGTTCATCATCAGTTTCCATCCGAGTTGCTGATGAACGTCTTTAACACTATTGAGGTTGCTTGATTTTTCTTCCGCGTTCTTCCATTCGTAATAATCTCCGTAATCGTGATTTCCCAACACCGAGTAGATGCCCATTGGTGCTTTCAGTGTACCGAAAACGTCCATGTAATCTTTCATTTCCACGGCGCGGTCGTTCACCAGGTCGCCGGTAAATAAGATAAGGTCGGGTTTTTCTTTCATGATTTTGTCCACGCCTTTCTGTACCGCGGCCTTGTTGCTGAAGCTGCCCGAATGGATATCTGATATCTGAACGATTTTAAGTCCGCGAAATGATTGGGGAAGATTGGGAAATTTAATCTTGTGCCGGTGGATGGTGTAATTGTATTTGTTGGTGAACCCGTAAATAAATGTGCTGAACAGTCCGCCGCCGATGGCGAGTCCCGCCCAACTGAGGAACGCCGATCGGCTGATGCCCTCCGCATAGGTTGTTGGTGAGGAACCCTGTGCCCGGAACAATTTTACCACGAGCCACGTGGCGCCCCGGCGAAGATCGTCGGCGGCAAAGAACAATGAAGCGATAAGTTTTGAAAGAAAAGCCGCAACGAGCAGCGAAAAAACGTAGTTGCGAATATGTTTCGACGAGACGCTGTAGTTGATGTAGGGAAAGGTTAGCAGGAAGAGCATCGTGATCGTTGCCACCGCCCAATATATAACGATCAGGGTCAGCCGAACTTTCGGGGAATTGGAAGGAAGCACGAGTTTTACTGCCTGGTAAATATAGATGTCGAGCAGCAGCATCAGGGCTGCGATGATCCACAAGAAGGCAGGGCTGCGCATAAAAAGTTAAATGTTAGGGTTTAACGTTGAAATAGGAGACGGGAGACGGAAGTGAGGAGACGGGAGACGTTTCCCCCGCTGGCGGGGGTGGCGCGAAGCGCCGGGGGTGGACAGCCACCAGGCAACAAAATAATTATGTTCATACTGTTACATTAAAATTTAACAAATTCATCAATCTGCGAATTAATGGCTGCTACGGTTTCGGGATCATTGATCACCGAATCGCCGTTAACGATGCGGTGAACCGAGGAAATGGGCAGCTTATTCGGATAAACCACCACCTTCAGGTAGTTGAGAATGCTGGTAAGATGTTCCATTCCGCGAACATTACCCGAGCGGCCGGTAGAAATGCCCACCAGCAGCGCCTTCTTTCCCCACCAGGCTTTCTTATAATCTGAAAGGTCGAGAAGTGTTTTGAGCACGCCGGGAATGCTCGCATTGTACTCAGGGGAAATGAAGATAAACTTTTGTATGGGAATGATCAGGGCCTGTTCCATTTTTTCAAAAGACGGATTCCTGGATGACAGATCAAGCTCTTCGAGGGAGATGATGTCCGAACCGATGTTCCTGTGTTCAAGCGCTTTCTGATAGTATATCGCCACCCTGATGCTGTTGCTTTCCTTCCTGTTTGTTCCGGATATGATTGTGTACCTATCGTTCATAAAGAGAAACTGGCCCGGCCATATATTATACCGAAATCTTAATTTTGCCAACCTGTCAGCAATTTAGAACTTATCAACCTATCTTGCAAAGCATAAACATCTATGGCAAGAGTAATCGGAGTGGCGAATCAAAAAGGCGGCGTGGGAAAAACCACTTCTGCCATTAACCTGGCAGCAAGCCTGGCGGTATTGGAATTCAGGACGTTGCTCCTGGATGCGGATCCGCAGGCGAACAGCACGACCGGGGTTGGGTTCGACCTGCAAAACATCCAGCAGAGCCTGTACGACTGCATGGTCAACGGAACGCCGGCCCGCGATGTTATCCTCAAGTCGGAAATACCGAACCTGGACATTATCCCTTCTCATATCGACCTGGTGGGCGCCGAGATCGAAATGATCAACTATCCCAACAGGGAAAGCGTTCTCAAAAATATCCTCGAGCCCATTCGCGACGAGTACGAATTCGTGATCATCGATTGTTCGCCTTCGCTCGGGTTGATCACCGTAAATGCGCTTACGGCCGCCGATTCCGTGATCGTGCCGGTTCAAACAGAATTTTTTGCGCTGGAAGGGCTCGGAAAGTTATTGAACACGATCAAGATCGTGCAGAGCCGCCTTAATCCTTCACTCGCCATCGAAGGCATCCTGATGACCATGTATGACGGCCGCCTTCGCCTGTGCAACCAGGTGGTAAGCGAAGTTCGCAAGCATTTCGATGAAATGGTATTCAACACCATCATTCACCGCAATACAAGGATCAGCGAAGCGCCCAGCGTGGGCAAGCCCGTGATATTATACGACGCCCAAAGCAAGGGCTCAATGAACTACCTGAACCTGGCGAAAGAAGTGCTGCAAAAAAATAACAAAACGAAGATCAGCCAGGAGGAAAGGATTCTCGAGTAACCAGCCTTCGAAGACATCAAATTAACCGGCAAACGGCAATAGTTGACTATATTATTCTTTAACAACAAACATGACCAACCCGAAACAAAATAAGGATGCGTTGGGCAAAGGTATCCGTTCCCTCCTCCAAAGCATCGACACAGATATGAAAACCACTGCGGGCGAACTGAAAGCGTCGGTAGTGGAGTCGGCAACCTCCATGCAGCGGATAGCCGTTGCTGATATTGAACCGAATCCAAAACAGCCGAGGAAGGATTTTGACGAGCAGGCCCTGCAGGAACTGGCACATTCCATTAAGCTGCACGACCTTGTGCAACCCGTTACCGTTTCGCAACTGGCGAACGGCAAATTCAGGCTTATTGCCGGTGAAAGAAGATGGCGCGCAGCCAAAATCGCCGGACTGAAAGATCTGCCCGCATACGTTCGCAAAACCAACGACCAGCAATTGCTCGAGCTGGCGCTGCTCGAAAACCTCCAGCGCGAGGACCTGAATGCAATGGAAGTGGCCCTCAGCTACAAAAGGATGATGGAAGAACTGAACCACACCCAGGAAGAAGTAGCCGAACGAATGGGTAAGGAGAGGAGTACCGTTGCCAACTACATACGCCTGCTGAAATTGCCGCCCGACATACAGGTAGCCGTTAGAAAGGGACAACTGTCGATGGGCCATGCCCGCGCGCTGATCAATGTTGATACGGTAGATAAGCAACTCTACATCTTCGGAGAGATCATTAAAAGCGGCTTGTCGGTACGGCAGACGGAAGAACTGGTAAGGAGGCTGTACAAATCGGGGGGCGCGCCGAAGGAACCAGTAAAGTCCACGCTGCCACCTGCATTTAAAAAGATTGAGGATACACTTTCATCCCACTTCAGCGCTAAGGTGAAGCTCAACCATTCAAAAAAGGGCCACGGAAGTATTTTGATAGAATATTATTCCATCAATGATTTGAACAAGATACTCGACCAGATAGGCGTATCGGCCGGTTAACGACGATGATGAGGAAGATCATGATATATTTGGTATTGTTGATGGCCGGTGGTAGCGCCGCGTATTCACAAGTACCAGATACAACGCGCGTGATCGTGGACACCACAGCCCCCGCTCGTGCGGAAAGACTGCCGGTGCTGCGCGATACGTTGCAATACAATGACACCTCGATCGTCAATACCCCGCATGGAAAAGATACGATAGTGAAGAAGAAGGTCCATTCGCCGCGGGGCGCCACGATAAGGTCTGCCATCATACCGGGATGGGGACAGATTTACAATAAAAAATATTGGAAGGTACCTTTGGTGTATGGTGCGATCGGCTTTCCGATGTATCTGTTTTTTGATAACAAGAAATGGTACAACCGAACGCGTTATGCGCTTTCCATCGTGGTGAATGACGAAGTTGACGATCCGGAAAAGATGGCGAAGGTGCATCCGCAGTTGGTCCAGTTCGTGGAAGCGAAGGCGCAGGCATCGCTGGTGAATTACCGCAACAGCTTTCGCCGCGACATGGATTACTCCATCCTGTTCACCATACTGATGTACGGGATCAATATCATCGATGCCACCGTTGACGGTCACCTCAAAGGTTTTGATGTGAGTGATGACCTCACATTACACATAAAACCCGCATTTTTGCAGGGTACAACGACACCGGGAATTGCGCTGGTGGTAAATTTCAAATAGAAAAGAATGAAGATCGCATTATTAGGATATGGGAAAATGGGTCATGCCATTGAGGAGATCGCTTTGCAAAGAGACCATGAAGTGGTGTGCAAAGTAGGAATCGAAAATCTTGAAGACAGGACCGCAGAGAATATTAAGAAGGCCGATGTGGTGATTGAATTTACGGGGCCCGACAGCGCCTTCGACAACGTAAAGCTGTGCCTGGATGCCGGCGTGCCCGTTGTGTGCGGTTCTACGGGATGGCTGGCAAAATTTGAAGAAGCAAAAAAATACTGCCAGCAAAAAAACGGAGGTTTTTTATACGCGAGTAACTTCAGCGTTGGTGTGAATATATTTTTCGCGGTGAACAAAAAGCTCGCCGAGCTGATGAGCGGCCAACCGGAATATGAGGTGTCGATGAAGGAGATCCATCACACGCAGAAGATCGATGCGCCGAGCGGCACGGCCATCACGCTGGCCGAGCAGGTGATGAAAGCTTTGCCCGGGAAGAAAAAATGGGTGAACCATCCCTCTGATAACAGCGATGAACTGGTGATTTTGAGCGAACGAGTGGATCCGGCACCGGGAACGCATAGCATTACCTATTCGAGTGACATTGATGAAATTTGCATTACGCATACCGCACGCAGCAGGAAAGGGTTTGCAACAGGTGCGGTGATCGCAGCAGAGTTCCTGGCAAAAAACAAACAAGGTGTATTTTCGATGCAGGATGTGCTGGGAATTAAATAAGTTGAAACTGTTTGCCGATTGCCGATTGCCGATTGCCGATTGCCTATTGCCCATTGCCCATTGCTCTTTGCCGAACAAGAATTTAAACATAGCTTAACTCCCTATGCTTTCAAAAAAGGCCCAATATGCATTTCAGGCGCTGATGT
>CAMPGT010000118.1 GCA_946885665.1 uncultured Chitinophagaceae bacterium
ATCAGAAGAGCAATGTTTTGGAGGGAGGCTGCCCGCTTTTAAACTTTGGCGTCGAATCCGACGATACACATCCAAAAATGAACGAACGGGTGAAAAAAGCCATCCGGTCTTCTCAAAAAAGAATTTTCAATATTCTTAGCGAGGGTGTTGCAGATAAAGAGATATCACCGGCAATAAATCCAAAAAACTTCAGTATTAAAATATTTGCTATGATCGAAGGAGCCATTTTGCTAAGAAAAGTTCTCGCAAACGATGAACAAATGAAGATGGTCGTCGAGTCGATCAAGCAGGAATTCGAATCTTTTCTGGTTTAAATTTTTTTACCTTGTTATAGACCGATCGGTCTATAACTTATAAACTATTATTATATCAATGAAGATTTTACAGGAGAATCATCACGGCTTCAGTACAATATTGGCACTTTCACTGATCCCGCTGTCAGGATTTGCCACCGATGTTTACATACCGTCGTTACCTTCCATGGCCAGGGACCTGCACGTTTCGGCTTCGGCCATTCAGCTTTCGATGGTGCTGTTTATGTTCAGTTCCGGTATCAGTCAAATATTTGTGGGTAGTGTACTCGACAGCTTTGGGCGATTTAAAATAGGGGTAGGAGCGCTTTTTGTATTTTCTCTGTCGAGTGTCATCATTGCTGTCTTTCCTAATATTTATGTGCTTTACGCGATGCGCATTATCCAGGGCATCACCATATCGCTTATCGTGGTCGGCAAACGCGCCTATTTTGTGGACATTTATTCGGGCGAGAAATTGAAAAACTACATCAGCATGTTCTCGATCATTTGGGCTTGCGCCCCGATAATCGCACCCTTTGCCGGTGGATACCTGCAGAGCTTGTTTGGCTGGCAGGCTAATTTTTATTTTCTTGGTATCCTTTCTCTCGCTTTTTTAATACTGGAACTGATATACAGCGGCGAATCGCTAAAAGATTTTCAACTATTTAAAATTCGGCCAATTGTGAACGTGTATGGAAATATGCTTAGGACGGTTGATTTTTATACGGGCCTGCTTATTTTGGGGGCGTGTTTCGGAATGCTCGTGATTTATAATATGTCGAGCCCTTTCATTATCGAACACGTGTTTGGCTTTTCAGCGGTGGCGACGGGCTATAGTTCTCTGTTGTCGGGGTTTTCCGTGATGACCGGCGGAATTATTGCCAAGCGGCTCATCGATGCGCCATTGACACGTAAAGTTACGACTGCGCTTATTGCACAGATAATTACAGTAACATTAATGATCACCACAGCACCATTGATCAGCAATATTTACACGCTCGTTGGCTTTACGATCTTCCTTCATGTGTGCGGTGGATTTATTTTCAATGTTATTTATGGCTATTGTTTGAGCCGTTTTTCTAAAAACGCGGGAACGGCGAGCGGTATTACCGGCGGGGTTATGTTTATCGCAAGCTCTTTATTGAGTTACGGACTCGCGAGTCTTTATACGGTTGAGAGCCAGGGTTTGCTGGGTATAGCCAACCTGTCCCTCACCTTATTCATCATTGTTTTATTCCTGGTGTTCAATAAACAGAGAAAAGCAGCGACGGCTGAAAGAATCGCTAATGCAGCCGCCCTGTCCTGACGAGACCCGCCAACTTTCTCTATGTTTTGACAACGGTGGTCAATCTATAGTCCTCGCCTCTACACCCCGGTTGGTGATTTTCACTGGTTGAATATATCCGTCCTCATCGAAATACATGTGCTCGATGCAGGTTTCCCGCGAGTTGCGGTCCGTTTCGGTCAATGGCCTGCGGTGATAAATAATGTACCAATTGTCTGTACCGGGGATGTTGATCACGGAATGATGCCCCGCTCCCGTCGCGATGGACATATCCTGCTGCAATATTTTGCCCACTCTCCTGAAGGGACCGAAAGGTGAGTCGCTTATTGCGTAGGCAACGCTGTAATCTGGGCCCGTCCATCCACCTTCCGACCACATAAAATAATATTTTCCATTCCTGATGAACATGAGCGGCCCCTCAACATAACCTTCCGGCGTTATCTCTTTGAAGGTGGTGCTGTCGTCGAGCGGAACAAAACCGGTGAAATCGCTTTTGAGCCTGGCGATATTGCAATGCCGCCATCCGCCATATATCAGGTAAAAAGCGCCGTCTTTATCGTGGAAGACAAATTGGTCGATGGGCTGTGCACCGTTATGAAACTTCGCTACCAATGGTTTGCCGAGGTAGTCGTTGTACTTGCCCTGCGGTTTGTCGGCAACCGCTACGCCGATGCCGCCATATTCATTGTCGCTTTGAATGTCATTTGCACCAAAGAATAAAAAATACTTTCCCATGTGTTTGATCATCGCGGGCGCCCACATCGCCCGGCGTGCCCATTTGACGGCCGACGTATCCAGTATCTTTTCATGTTTTGTCCAGTTTACCAGGTCGGTGGAAGAGAATGCATCAAGAAAAACCTGCTCCTCATAGGGCGCCGAATAAGTGGGGTAGATCCAAAATTTCTTGTCGAATATTTTGCCTTCCGGATCGGCGTACCATCCTTTGAACAAAGGATTGCCTGAAAAATTTGCGGAATCTTTTTGTCCAAAACAACAAACGGTAGTGCCAATCAGCAATTGCAGCAAGAAAGCCGGTTTCAGGATGTTCATGAGTCAATATTACGACGTCTTAGTGAATCAGCGTCTTTACTATGGCTTCAGGATCCGGTTTGCCGGCTACCAGTTTCTGGATGGGCCGGAGGGCGACTTTAATACTCACCACGCGCATCAACGTTTCGCGCAGTATTGCAAGGAGGCGGCTTTGATGGAACATCATTTTGGCCAGTTGGCGCGACGTATCCTGGGCAGCTTCCACCCTTGGCCGCTGCGATTGTTCGTATGCGCGTAGCAGTGATGCCAAATTCTGCGGACGGGCGTGCCGCAGCATGTGTGTCAACACCCATGCCGATTCCATGGCCATTCCGGCACCAATTCCGGCAGTGGGTAAAAAGCCGGCGGCCGCATCGCCGAGCAATATCGTTCGCCCAAACGCCCACTGCGGTGAGCGGCAGTCGGTAAGCGACCAGTAATAAGGATTAACGGTTTTCGTCACGGCCTGCAGGCAGCTTTCAAATCGTGGACTGATGGTGTTTAACTTGTTACGGATGCTGTCAACAAACGCTGCCGGACCGGCTTTTGTATCTTTTCTCGCGCCACCCAGGAACACACCCAACTGTCCCTTTACCGGGTAAACGCCGGCAAAAAAACCGGCTCCCCACAGTTCCTCGCCAAGGTCCATGTTGCCGTCTTCCGGCGCCCACACTACCCAGCCGCCCCATTTTGTGTCGGCAATGTCAACGGGCCGGTCGCCCAGAACGAGTTTGCGCGTGTCTGAGTGTATTCCATCAGCGATAATAACAAGATCAAACATCATTTCAGTGATTGCGTCGCCGGTTTGCAGTACCACCTGCACGTTGTTTTCTGTGGAGGTGATGGCACTTACAGTGGTGGAAAAGGTTGTCGGACAGCCATCGTGCGTAAGCACCCCGAGTAATTTTCCGCGTGCGATACCGCGGTAGTCGCCATAACGGGAAAGGATATCCGACATGGAATCCACGCGCAGCAATTTCCCCTTATGGCTATAAAGACCGTACCTGTTGAACGGCTCGCTTCTTTGCCGGTATTCCGTACGAGCGTCGAGGTCGTCGATAAGCGCATCCGCCATTGGCATCAACGCCAGCATATAACCGGGATGAGAATCGTCTGGATTGCGTTCGACCAGCACAGGATGCCTTCCGTCTTTGCGCAACATTTGTGCAGCCGAAATACCGGCGATGCCGGCACCTGCGATCAACACTTTTAGATCATCGCCCGCGGCATCTTCATATTGTTTTTGGATGGATGTTGGGTACAGCATACAAATCTTTTTAATTGCATCTATCGGTTCGGCGGGGGGTAGGAGGTAGTGCAATTATGTGACCACGATTTCATCGCAATAGAGCCACGCCGGCATGCCGGTGCGGATGTGCCACGCGGGCATCTTCAATAAACTCTCTGCGTGTACCCTGATGTAGCGGGCGCGTTTGTTCACATCGGCGTGAAAAGAAAAAACGGGTACGCTTGCAATGTCGGGGTTTTCCTTCGGGTTGGGGTTGTGAGGGTTATCGATTGTTATTGGCTCGCCATAGGTTTTGTCATCCTCAGAAAGCGCGTACGATACATGTTTGGGCAATGCCAGCAGGTTCCAATCGGGCTGTGCCTGCGCATTGAGAAAGTCCATGCTGATGCCATTAACCTGCATCACTTCCTCAAGGTCGAGAACGAAATCAATATGCGTTCCTTCGTAACCCACCCAATGAACATCGGGATTGCTCCACGATTCATACGACCCGAATACGCCGTCTGTCAATCCCTCCACGCCTACGGATGATTTGGCGGGAAGAGTGACCGGCGTAATCTTTTTGCGGAACGATAGCGTTTTCTGCATTTGCTCCATCTTCGTAAACATCCTGTTGTACGATTGCAAATAATCATCGGGAGGAGTACTGCGTTCCCTTAACCTGGTTACGCCGTCTTCTTTGCAGCGTTTCACAAACTCCTGCAGCATGGCCACCATTTCCGGTTTGGCGATAACTCTTCCGTTGTCTGCAGTTTTGTACAAACTGCGTTCAGTGTCTATTTCCTGCCTGCCGATCTGAATTTCAGCGTACATGATCGGCAGCCTGGCCGCCTGCACGCGTCTCAGCACTTCCCCATCGTTGGCAACGGCCTTTTCAGCCTTGTCAAAAAGCTGTTTATATTTTTCCATCATGACTGGCGACAGGTAAGTATCCTTTGCGTCGATAGGATCCCCGAAAATGCTTAACGGAAAATTGCTTTTCAACAACGACTCGCGCATTTCGTCGATGTATTGACGGATGTACGTGCCTGCGGCTCCATAGTATCCCTTCAGGTAATCGTCAATAATAGCAGCATCGTCGGCATCGGGGTTCCACATCAGTTTGCAGATGAGATAAGCCCTCAGTCCTGCCATTTCTCCCCCGGCCTGGCCGTTGGCCTGCATAAACAGGGAGTTGACGTGGTTGTCCGTATAAAATTTGATGTTGGGCTTTATGGTGTGAAGGTTGGGAAAAGGGCTCACGAGGTTGGCAAACTGTATGTTATAATCCCAGATGATGATGTTGCCGGCAATTTTACCCCAATCTTTGAGGTCATTGGTAAAAGCCGGGTCCGTTTTAAAAACAGGTTGCTGGCGTTTGCTTTCGATATTGCAAAGCATGATGTTGACGTTCGGCTCTGCCTTTATTCCTACAGGCGCCGACCGCGAGTACCAGTACGCGAGTGTTGAAATAGTTTTACCGGGAAATGCTTTCGCAACTTTGTTGACGAAATACAGAATGGAACCGCTCGGCACGCTGCCATATTTTTCATCCAGCGCTTTGCAGCGGTCGCATTCACAATGCTGGTCGTTATCGTTCTGGCTCACCGACCAGTATAAGGCCTCCGGATTTTTATCGATTTCTTTTTCCAAATGGGTGATGACGGCATCGAGAACGCCCTCGTTCGATAAACATAGTTGCGTACCCGGCTGGCGCGTGCCGTTTCTCAAGGAATAATACTCGGGATGTGCGGCAGCGTATTCATCGGGAGGCACCAGCCGGTCGAAAGTATGAACGAACAGTCCCCAGGTGTCTCTCGACGAAAGCCGGTGCCAGTCGGCATATTCAGGCTCACGGGTATCCCTGTACGAAGTAGATCTGTATTGAATGAACGGTACATCTACCACCTCCTTTTTGGGAAAAGAGATGCCCTTTGTTTTTGGAACGAGTGTATAGGCCGAAGTGTATTTCCTGAAACCCAGCGATTCAAGCACGGCATACGCGCCATAGAGTGTCCCTTTCCCTGTTCCTCCTGCAATAATAAAATTATTTCCTGAGGGCCTTAGCAGGTAGCCGTCGGCCTGTAGCTTATCAGTATCTATACCTTTTTCTTTTGCATAGGCGGTTTTTCCGATATATATCGCTGCGGTGCCCTTGAAGTCGTTTTCGCGGGTGATGTTGGGCTTCGTTTTCGACATCTCAGCCAGGTAGTGTTGCAATTGCTGCGCGGCGCGGCTTTCAATATCGGAGGCCTCTTTAGGAATGACGAGCTGGTGGCCCGTCATTCCATCTATAAAGAGGTTATTTTCTAACTTGTTTACTGTACCTTTTCCTATACCAGTCGTATGAAAGAGCGTGAAGCCAGCGGCCATCACACCGGAATCTTTCAAAAACCGGAGCCTTGTTATGCCATTCTTCTTTTTATCATCTTCCATACATGAATTATTCTGTTGTTTACATTATGGCTCCCCGGGCAGGGTGCGAGGCAACTTTTGGGTAACAGTATCAGGCTATTCGGCTGCCGCCAGCTCATTGATTCTTTTGAACATGCTGTCGAACGACGCCCACTGGCTGAGTCCCGACACAGCCGCGCCCTTCTTCGCATCGTCGCGCTCCTTCAAAAATCCGTCAACATCCGTCCATACTGTTTGAACCATGCCCTGGAAACGGTCTTTTTGCTGCAGTGTGGCGTCTTTCCTGAAGTTGACCATGTCGTTCACCTGCTTTACGGTCGTCGTCGGGTTTCTCCAGGGGCTGGTGGCGACGCGCAAACCATTCATCGCAAAATAAACTGCCGATTTATCGGCACGCTCATAGTGCCAGTCGCAGATCATTATATCCTTTGGTACCATGTCGATGGCACGGTAAGTGTTGTTGTAACTCGCCTCCCATCTGCCATAGCCGGTGGCTCTGCCATCCAGCAGCCTGTCGCCCCAGATCCAAAGTTCCCTGTTCTTCTTTGCAAGGTGATTGCGGATCTTCCACACTTCTCCGGCAAACAATTCTGCCTTGTCTTTACCCTGGCAACGCGGACATTTTTCATCGCCAAGGTAAAACACTTCGTCCATACCGGCATGAAATGCGTTTGTTTCAAACACATCGCAAATCTCGTCCATCAACTCGAAAACTATTTTGTGTACATCGGGATGCAACGGGCAATAGCTTTTGCAATACAAGCCATCTGCATTTGGCCATACATATTTTTCCGGCATTTTCACATGAGGTGTTTCGTCAAACTGCGGATATACGCGCAGCAGCGCATACGTGGTGCTGGCCCACGACTGGTGGCCCAGCAAATTGATCTGTGGGATCAGGCGAATGCCATTTTTCTTGCAGGCGTTCACCAATTTTTTTACATCGGCTTTGGATAGCGCCACGCTGTCTTTCAGCTCGGGGTGCGAAGTAAACTGGTAGTTCCAGTCCACACGCAATATGAGCGTATTGACCTTGCGCGGCCCCAGCTCTTCGTTGATGAACTTCGTGAATGCATCAACGCCAGCGGGTCGCGGTGCCACGATACAAAGTCCGCGCACGGGCAGCAAAGAATCGAGGTTCTGCTGCGATTGTGAAAAGAAAGGGGCAAGGCAAAACGCCGCCAGCAGCAGCGCCATGTGTTTCAACTTTTTCGTCATGTCGTTAGTTTTTTGTTTTCGTTCGATGATTGTAAATATGGATAGATGTCAATTGGTGACGCGGGTATATTTTTCGATATTCAGGCGGTTGATGGATGTTCCCTCCACCTTTTCCACCCCTTGCTGAATCAGCGTATCGTTGTGAATGGTTACGGTAAAAGAAAAGTCATTCTGCTCCCACGCCCTGTCGCTGCAAAATTCCAGGTGTTCCGTATAAGTGTTGCCCGATAAAGTGTAGCTTCCTCCGCCCGCCGAAAACGAAGCGAGCGAATCTTTTCCTTTGTTGAGGTCATGATTCAAAAAAGCGAAATGTGAATCATTGATGATCTTGATAAACTTTTTGTCTTTGGTGTAGTCGGTAATGCTGGTGTCGCCGTTTTCGATCAGTGTTCCTGTCAGTAAATGCCAGGTGCCGGTGATGGGCAGCGGGTCGTTGCTGGTTCGGCAGGCGTTCAGCAGTAAATAAGAGAACAGCAATGCAGCGGTCATTTTCATGTCCAGTCAGCTTTAGTTTATATATAAATATAGAGATAAAGCGTCTTTAGTTGTACAAATCGGAACTTTCGGTCTGCCGCAATTTGCCCCTGAATTTGTCGTATGCGGCCATGTGCGGGTACGTAAAGTGACATTAAATTTGGTGAAAATTAAAACCTGCGTATATGAAAAAGATAAACATTGCTTACTGGATCGTTACGGCTTTATTTGCCGGAATGATGATTTTCAGCGCCATTCCGAATATTATGGTGTCGGCAGATTCTGTTAAACTGGTGCACGATGCCCTCGGCTATCCCGAGTACCTGATTCCATTACTGGGATGGGGCAAACTTGTTGGCGCCATTGTAATACTCATACCCGGTTTTCCACGTCTGAAGGAATGGGCCTATGCGGGGCTGACTTTCGACCTGGCGGGCGCCACCTATTCCATGATCGCACTGGGCATGGCCGGCTTTGAAGGAATGTTCCTCTTTCTTGCATTTGCCTTCGGCTCGTACTTTTTGTATCACAGGAGAAGAAAAATGTTCGCGAAAAGACAGGTCACTTCAACGGTGTCGGGAAATACATTTGCATCGGCATAGTGAGGTTAGCCGGTATTGGATAACATGGGCGCGATAATGTAACTTTATTGCCAGCCATGAAAAATCCATATATTTCCCTTTTACGCACGTCGTGGGGCTATGCCAGGTCGGAGAAAAGGAAATTGGTGACAGTGTACCTGATGTTTGTAGGGGCAAATATCATTTTTTCGATGCATCCCCTTTTGCTGGGATGGTTTATCAGCAAAGTTCAGAACGACACACAGCACATTCTTCGATTCGCGTTTATTTATGTAGGCGCTTATGCAGGACTGAAACTGCTGGAGTGGAGCCTTCACGGACCCGCCCGCATCATGGAGCGCACACTGGCCTTTTCAATAAGCCGCAATTTCATACGCGAAAAGTACCACCAGGTGCTGCATCTTTCACCGAAGTGGCACCAGGATCATCACAGCGGCGAAACGATCAACCGGGTTCGTAAAGCCTTTGAATCGCTGCGCGAGTTTTTCGACCGTGGGTTCACCAACCTGTATACGCTTACAAAGTTCACCTTCTCGGTTGTTGCGATCGTTTACTTTTCTCCTTTGTTCGGCTCCATTGCAGTGGCAATGGGATTATTTACCGTATTCATCATTTCAAAGTTCGACGCTGCCTTTATCAAGACGCTGCGCGAAATGAACCGGCGCGAACATGACGTTTCTTCCAACCTGTTCGACAGCCTTTCCAACATCAGGACAGTTATAACGCTGAGGCTCGAACGAAGCATGGAATCCGGACTCTTAAAGAAGATAAGGCGCGTTTTCAGGCCTTTCCGGAGGAACGCCATTGTAAACGAGTGGAAGTGGTTCACTGCCGAAATGATGATAACACTGATCTACGGGCTGGTGGTGATCGGTTATACTTACCAGCACTGGACACCCGGCGAAGCTTTCCAGGTGGGCGCACTGGTAACCCTGTTGGGATACATCAACCAGTTTACCAGTGTTTTTCAAAGTGTGGCCATTCAATATACGGCACTGGTGCAGAACCATACTAATGTAAGTGAAGTGAAAGAGATAAGTGATGCATACCAGCAGCAGCATCCGGTAGAAAACACGCAGCGGTTTCCGAGAAAATGGAGCAGCATACACATTCAGAAGCTGAACTTTTCGCACAGGAGTGTGTATGAAGAGAAATTCATTCCGCAAAGCCTTCATAATCTCTCACTCCATATAGAAAAAGGGAAGAGAATTGCATTGATAGGGCACAGCGGAAGCGGCAAGAGTACTTTATTGTCGGTATTAAGAGGCCTATACCCGGCACAACCGGGTATCATCATCAAGATAGACGATGCCGAATATCCGATTGGAACGTTATACGAAAAAGTGACGCAGTTTCCGCAGGAGCCGGAAATTTTTGAGAACACGATAGTGTACAACGTTACGATGGGCTTGCCGGCAACAAACGAGGAGATACAACACGCCTGTGAAGTAGCCGCCTTTACGGAGGTGATTGACCAGCTTCCCCAGGGGTTGCTGACCGATATTAAGGAGAAAGGCGTGAACCTGTCGGGCGGTCAGAAGCAGCGGCTGGCACTGGCACGCGGCATTTTGGCGGCCCGTGACAGTGAGATTATTTTGCTGGATGAACCCACGAGCAATGTGGATCCGAAAACGGAGGCCGCAATTTACGAGAAGCTTTTCGGTGTGTTCGATAACAAAGCGATGGTGTCTTCAATGCACAGGCTGCATTTATTGGAGCATTTTGATTACATATACATCCTCGACAGCGGGCGCGTTGTTGATGAGGGCGGCTTCCACGATTTGATGTCGCGCAGCGAACCATTTAAAAAATTATGGAAGCACCAGGTTGCTGTGTCATAACAAAGTAATTTTTAAATTGCATGTAAAGGTAAATTTTGTCGTGAGGACGGGTTTTAGTCAAACAGCAAAAAAAGTAATCGGCATGACGAGCGATAACACGAAGGATGAAAGATTATTTGACACAATCATTGTTGGGGGCAGTTACTCCGGACTGGCGGCGGGTATGGCCCTCGGCAGGTCGCTGCGGCGCGTGTTAATTATAGACAGCGGAAAACCCTGCAACCGGCAAACGCCGCATTCGCACAATTTCCTGATTCAGGATGGCAAAGCGCCCGGCGAAATAGCTATGCTCGCCAAACAGCAGGTGGCAAAGTATGACACGGTTTCTTTTTTTGACGGGCTGGCAACAAAAGGTGCCAAAACCGGAAATAGGTTTGAAATACAGGTGTCGTCAGGCGAAACCTTTTCGGCCGACAAACTGATATTCGCAACGGGCGTTCGCGATATACTGCCGGACATTGACGGATTTGCTGCTTGCTGGGGCATTTCGGTATTGCATTGTCCCTATTGCCACGGATACGAGGTGCGCCACCAGAAGACCGGCATCTTTGGCAATGGAGATTTTGCATTTGAATTTGCAAAACTTATTTCGAACTGGACAAATGATTTAACCCTGTTTACGAATGGGCCCTCGATGTTTACCCCCGGGCAAAGCGCCGCGCTTGAGAAACACACTATTGGCACAGCGGAAAAAGAAATTGAAAGGATCGAGCATACCGGGGGTTATATCGACAACATAGTTTTTAAAGACGGAACGAAAGGCCAGGTGAAAGCGTTATATGCCCCGCGGCCCTTTGAGCAGCATTGCGACATTCCCGTTGCCATGGGATGCAAATTAACTGAGGATGGATATATCTACATAGACCCTTTTTACCAAACCACTGTTCCGGGGGTTTTTGCCTGCGGCGATAATGTAACACGCATGCGCAGCGTTGCCAACGCCGTAGGGATGGGCACGGCTACAGGTGCCGTCGTGAACAGGGAAATGGTTAATGAAAGATTTGGATAAACCTCATCGATAGAAAACTTTTTGTGCGGCATGCCGCGGCCCATAAACCGGTACGGCATCCCCTTCTTCAATGGCGCCGAGATCGGGAGCCTTGTTGTTGAACTTGTTGTTGACATTCGGCAAAATAATTCCTTTATCAATTGCTTTTCCGCCGGGCCTCAGCCGGAAATCAAGATCAGTTGCGTGGTACACCGCATGAGGCGTTGAAGCATCCGGTGGGGTCATTTGAATAAACGCGTCGTAATCCAGCTCTACGCTGTGTTCTTCCAATCCGCTTTCGCCGGCAAAGGCTTTCAGCGACGTAAATCCTTTTGCCTTAGCTGGCGGCTCTTCATAATGGCGGAGCTGTCCTTTCGGAGGTGATATCCACACAAACTGGTCGGTGCCGTTTTTATTTAGCCGGTAACCGTTGTAATCGTAAGTTGAATAGCTCGTTGCTATCGGGTACACTGCGATTGGACGGCGCTGCTTATCGGTGCCGAGGAACAGGTTGTTGCGAAAGTGCGCATTGGAATAGGTTTGCCGGTTAACATTTTCGGCGATGATGGTGTTGTGTAAAACATACAGGCCCGATGGCTTCGACATGAATTTAAGTGAGCAGCCGGTGGGGATGTTGTACAAAACGTTGCGGATGAAGTACGCCGGTCCGCCAAACACAGGTTGCGCACTTAATCCGCACTGGCCGGCATTCAC
>CAMPGT010000119.1 GCA_946885665.1 uncultured Chitinophagaceae bacterium
GATCTGTTTTTTCCCTTATTCAGTACAAATATATGCACTTGTTTAGTACTATGCAAAACAAAGTACTATATTTTCTGAAAATATTTTACAAAAAAGCCGGAAGGGATGCTTCCGGCTTGCCAGCATTTTATCTAAGCAATTAAAAATCAGCGCTTTTGGGTGTGCGTGGAAACGGAATAACGTCGCGGATATTGGTCATGCCGGTTACAAACTGCACCATCCTTTCGAAGCCGAGGCCGAAGCCGGCATGCGGAACGGAGCCAAAACGACGGGTGTCGAGGTACCACCACAGCTCTTCTGCCGGTATGTTCAGTGCGGCCATGCGATCCTGCAGTTTTTCGAGTCTTTCTTCGCGCTGCGATCCGCCTACAATTTCGCCGATGCCGGGCGCCAGGATGTCCATTGCGGCCACTGTTTTGCCATCGTCATTGAGCCTCATGTAGAAGGACTTTATCGCGGCGGGGTACCCTGTTACGATCACAGGTTTCCCGAAATGCTTCTCCACCAGGTAACGTTCGTGCTCACTTTGAAGATCGTTGCCCCATTTTACCTCATACTGAAACCTTTTCTTTTTATATGCAGGCGATTCGAGGAGGATATTGATCGCATCTGTGTAGGTGATCCTTTCAAATTGGTTGTTGAGCACCATTTCGAGTTTCTGGATCAGCCCGAGTTCGCTGCGTTGCTGCTGCGGCAGCTTCGACTCTTCCTTTTGGAGGCGCTGCGCAAGGAAGTCGAGATCCTGGCGGTTGTTCTCCATCACATACTTAATGATGTATTTGATGAACTCTTCGGCCAGGTCCATATTGTCTTCGATGTCATAAAACGCCATCTCCGGCTCTATCATCCAGAATTCGGCGAGGTGACGGGTGGTATTGGAATTTTCGGCCCTGAAGGTGGGTCCGAATGTGTAGATGTCGCTGAAGGCCATTGCCGCCAGTTCGCCTTCGAGCTGCCCGCTCACCGTGAGGTTGGTGGACCTTCCGAAGAAATCCTGGCTGAAATCGACCTTTCCCTGCTCTGTTTTCGGTGGATTGTCGAACGGAAGCGTGGTTACGCGAAACATTTCCCCGGCACCTTCCGCGTCGCTTGCGGTGATCACGGGTGTGTGCATGTAGAGAAAGCCTTTGCTATTGAAGAACTGGTGAACGGCAAACGCCAGGGCGTGCCTTACGCGGAACACGGCGCCAAAGGTGTTGGTGCGAAAACGCAGGTGGGCGATCTCGCGCAGAAATTCGAGGCTGTGCTCTTTCGGCTGCAGCGGGTATTTTTCCGGGTCGCTGTCGCCAAGCACCTCTATGTTTGCTGCCTTTACTTCGAGTTGCTGCCCCTTTCCGAGAGAAGGCACCACCGTGCCGCTCACCCTGAGCGACGCACCGGTGGTGATGCGTTTCAGCCTGCTATCGTCGAGGAGACCAAGTTCGGCCACTACCTGCAGGTTTGTGTTTGTTGAGCCGTCATTAAGGGCAATGAATTGGTTATTGCGGAAGGTGCGTACCCATCCCATAACAATAACATCCTGGTTTTGAGGAGACCAGGATAGCAATTCTTTAATTTTTACCCTTTTGTTGAACATAGCTTTGTGTTAAAGAGCGCAAAGATAATAAGCGGAGAGCCTTTTTTCCCAATTCGTAACAATGGTGCGCCGCTAAAGAGATAATTTTGCGTATAGTGTCAGTGAGAACGATTCAAATAGCACTGGTAGGAAACCCTAACAGCGGAAAAAGTTCACTTTTCAACACCCTTACGGGTCTCAATCAGAAAGTAGGGAATTTTCCCGGAGTCACGGTCGATAAAAGAGCAGGCACCTCCGCTATTGGAGCCCAATTGAATGCGCTTGTCGTCGATCTTCCGGGAACCTATAGCCTGTACCCGCGACGGGAGGATGAATGGGTGGCTTACCGCGTGCTCATGCAGCAGGATAAGCAGATAAGTCCTGAAATGCTGATACTGGTGGCAGATGCCAGCAACCTCAAAAGAAACCTTCTCTTCGTATCGCAGATCATCGATCTGAAAATACCCGTTGTAGTGGCGCTCACTATGATGGACATTGCCCGCCAGAAGGAGATCGTTGTAGACATCCGCGAACTCGAACGCGAACTGGGCGTACCCGTCATTGCTGTCAATCCCCGCAAAAACAAAGGCATTGCGCAACTGAAAAAAACAATTGAACAAACGGCGAACCACCTGTATAAGGCGCCGGTCCGGGATTTTATCGATAACGAGGCCCTGGCAACAAACGCCATCGGCAATGTGAAGAAGCTGCTGCCGCACCTGAGCGATTACAAAGCAATACATTACCTCATCAACCACGAATCTTTCCACCTCGACGGTGACATGCAGGTGAGAATAGAAAGCATTGAGGAGGAGCACCGCTTCAACCACACCAAGGTTCAGGCAGAAGAGATCGTGCAGCGTTACCAAAAGATCAATCACGTCATCAACCAGGCCATTTCGGAACCCAGTGTATTACAGAAAACGCTGTTTACGGAGAAGCTCGACAACATCTTGCTGCACCGGCGGTGGGGGTACCTCATCCTGGTGGCAGTATTGTTTATTCTCTTTCAAAGTATCTTCTGGCTCGCCGAATATCCGATGACGCTCATCGAGTGGAGCTTCGCCAAAGGAGGCTCATGGCTGTCGAACGCGCTGCCCGCATCATGGTGGGCCGACCTCCTCGTTAATGGATTTATTGCCGGCATTGGCGGCATCGTCATTTTTGTGCCGCAAATCGTGATACTGTTTGGACTGATCAGCGTTCTCGAAGATTCGGGCTATATGGCCCGCATCAGCTTCCTAACGGACAAGCTTATGCGCAAAGTGGGACTTAACGGCAAAAGCGTGATGCCCATGATCAGCGGGTTCGCCTGCGCGGTGCCCGCCATCATGAGTGCAAGAAGTATCGAGAACAAAAAAGAAAGGCTGCTCACCATCCTGGTTACGCCGCTCATGAGCTGCAGCGCGCGGCTGCCGGTGTACACCATTTTGATCAGCCTCGTGATACCTAAAGTAATGTTTGCCGGATTTTTGGGCCTTCAGGGACTGGTGATGATGGCGCTGTATCTTTTGGGTGTGGTGATGGCATTGTTGATTGCGTACATCGCCCGGAATTTTATCAGGATAAAAGAGAAGAGTTATTTTATTCTCGAGCTGCCGATGTACCGTTCACCACGATGGAAAAATATTGCGGTAACGATGCTGGAAAAGGCAAAGATCTTCGTTTTCGAAGCGGGAAAGGTGATCATGGTGATAAGCCTCATCTTATGGGCGCTGAGCAGTTATGGGCCGAAGGAAAAAATGGATGCTGTGCACCAGCAATACGATATGATGGCCAGCCTCAATCCGCAAAATGCCGAACTGATCCAGAAAGAAAAGGGCACGGCGCTGCTCGAAAATTCATATGCGGGCATCATGGGCAAAGCAATAGAGCCGGTAATCAGGCCGCTTGGCTTTGACTGGAAAATCGGCATTGCCCTTATCACCTCATTTGCTGCGCGCGAAGTTTTTGTGGGCACGATGGCCACGTTGTACAGTGTTGAAGATGATGGAGAGGAAAGCATGATGCTGCGCGACAAAATGCAGCAGGCCACTTATTCGGACGGCACAAAAGTTTACACGCTCGCTTCGGGTCTTTCGCTCATGGTGTTTTATGTGTTTGCGATGCAATGCATGAGCACGCTGGCCATTGTGAAAAGAGAAACCCGCTCGTGGAAGTGGCCTATAATTCAGTTGGCGTACATGACGGGGTTGGCTTATTTGATGAGCCTTTTGGTGTATCAGCTTTTTAGTTAGCGTTCGCTGTCCACCCCCTACCCCCGCCAGCGGGGGATACTACAACACTCCCAACTCCTTCAGCACTTGTCGTAAATCTGCTGCATTGTTGAAATGAATCGTTTCAATTCCCATTTGTTTTGGAGCGGATAGATTCCGGTCGTTGTCGTCAATGTACACCGCAGTGTGAGGATCAATATTAAACCTTCTCACCAGCAGTTGGTAAATCTCGGGAAAAGGCTTTCTCATCCGTTCTTCTCCTGATACCAGTCTTCCATCAAACCAATGCAAAAATTCAAAGCGTTCGAGGGCCACGGGAAAGGTTTCGGCGCTCCAATTGGTGAGCGCATATAATTTTACCTGATTGCGCAACTTTATCTCCTTCAAGATTTCGACAGTTCCTTCGATCGGTCCCTTCAACATTTCTTCCCACCGGCCATAATAGGCCCTGATGTTTGCTTCGTGATCCGGAAACCTTCCGACCAGCTCTTCGGTAGCCTCTTTCAAACTTCTTCCTCCATCCTGCTCCTCGTTCCATGCAGACGTGCATATCTCTGCATAAAAATCATTCATCTTCTTCTCGTCCTCGAATATGGTCTTGTACACATAGTCGGGATTCCAGTCTATCAATACACCACCGAGATCGAATATTACCGTTTCAATTTTTTTCATCGCCTTATTTCATTTTTTCAATAGCCAAATTTAATGAGTTTCTCCACGGCGCGTTCTAGCGTTTCTTCGTTCTTTCCGAAGCAAAACCTCACCACTTTATCATCTTTTCCGGATTGGTAAAACGCCGAAACCGGAATCATCGTCACACCGGCCTCTTTGGTAAGGCGCACACAGAAATCTTTGTCGCGTTCGTCGCTGATGCGGCTATACGAACCACAAATGAAAAAGCTGCCCGAAGAATGAAGCAGCCCGAATTTTGTTTGTTTCATCATCCCGGTAAAATAGTCGCGCTTTTGCTGATAGAATGATGAAAGGCTGTTGTACGCTTCCGGGTTTTTCAGATATTCCGCCAGCGCCACCTGCGTGGCCGAGTGTGTGCTGAAAGCATTGAACTGGTGTATCCGGATGAATTCTTTCATCAGCGGTGGCGGCGCCACGCAATAACCAATTTTCCATCCCGTGCAGTGAAACACTTTACCGAACGAGAAACACACGAAACTTCTTTCATACAGGTCGGGATATCGTAAAATACTCCGATGCGGAAGGCCGTCGAACACGATATGCTCGTACACCTCATCGCTAACGATAAAGATATTCGTGCCCGCAACAAGTTCTCTCAACGCTTCGATATCCTTCTCAGAAAGTATGGAGCCGGTTGGATTATGCGGCGAATTAAGAATAATCGCTTTCGTTTTCGCCGATATCGCTGCTTTCACCTTCTCCCAGTTAACGGTGTAGCCGGGCAGGTCCAAATCAACAAGCACTTCTTTCGCGCCATTTACGCGAATATTCGGAATGTAGCTGTCATAGTTCGGTTGCATTACAATCACTTCATCGCCGGGATGCAAAATTGCAGTCAGCGCGCAATAAATGGCGTAGGTGGCGCCGGGCGTAATGGTGATTTCGTTCCTGTTAACGGGATTGCGGTAGAGCGCGGCGATTTTCTCGGCAAGGATCTCTCTAAGCGGGGTGTAACCGGGCATCGGTGCATACTGATTATAGCCATCCGTCATCGCTTTGTTCACGAGCGAAATCAATTGTTCACTCATGTGAAAATCCGGATATCCCTGTCCGAGGTTAACTGCGCCGTACTCGTTTGCCAGCGCACTCATCACGGTGAATATCGTGGTGCCTGTACCGGGCAGTTTGCTCGCGATGTCCATCAATTATTTCGTTTCGATATTTTGTGGCAAAATCAGCGGCTCGCGGTTCATTCTTAAATAAACCTGCGCAAGCGCGATCACATCTTTTTCGCAGTAGCGGGCTATCCGATCAAGATTTCTATCTGTCCAGTAAACTGTTCCCACCATGCTGCCGTCCATGTCGTCCTTTGAAGTGGGAACATTCAACACGTGTGCGAGGAGGTTGAGCGATGTAAAGTTTCTATACTCGCCGAACCGCCACATGTCCATGGTATCGAGGTGGTTCACCTCCCATGGTTTTTTACCGCTCAGGCTAAGCAATTCAGGTATGCATTCGTCGTTGATCACCATCCGCCGGCACAGGTAAGGAAAATCGAATTCCTTGCCGTTGTGCGCGCACAGGTATTTTGGCGTTCCGGGGGACCATCTCCCTAACATTTCACAAAACTCGCCGAGAAGTTTTTTCTCATCCTCGCCATAAAAAGATTTTAGCGCGAGCGATTTATTTTCTCCGCTGCCCTGGATGATGCCGCAACTGATGCAAACGATCTTTCCAAATTCTGAAAATATTGCGGCGCGTTCGTAGATGCTGTCTACCGTATGCTCTTCGCGGCTATTTCGCAGCAGGCCCTCGGCCTTGCGGCTCCAGAGCTGTTTCCAAGTGTCGGGAAGATGTTCGTATGCCTGGTACTGCGAAACGGTTTCGATATCAAGAAACAATATGTTGTTAATGGGAATCATATGAACCTGTCGCCTTTTTGCCGTTTAACGTCGCCGACGTACTCCTTTATTTCCTGTTCTTTTTCTTTTCTGCAAACGAGGAGCACATCGCCGGTGTCCACTACAATAAAATTATCGAGTCCCTGCAGCACAACGAGTTTGTTGTGCGGCGTATGTACGATGCAGTTGCCGGTATCCACCAGCATTACATTTTCGCCCGTAACAGCGTTTGCCTTCGGATCTTTCTCCAGGTTTTCGTAGGCGCTGTTCCATGTACCGAGGTCGCTCCATCCAAAGGACGATGGAATGACGTACACATTATCGGCTTTCTCCATAATGCCGAAGTCGATAGAGATGCTGGTGGAGAAGGGATAAATTTCGAGGAGTGCATTGTCTTCTTCGGGTGTGTTGAACTTCTCTTTTTGCGAATTGAAAAGGTCGTACACTTCAGGCAGGTATTTTTCGAAGGCGACGATAATATTTTTTACCTGCCACACGAAAATACCTGCGTTCCATAAAAATTCGCCGCTCGAAACGAAGGTCTTTGCCAGCTCCAGGTTCGGTTTTTCGGTGAATGTTTTCACCTTGTACACATTGTCGGAAACTGAAGGCTGCTCATACTGGATGTACCCGTAGCCCGTGTTAGGGTGCGTGGGGTTGATGCCGAGTGTGATGAAGGCGTTGTGTTTTTTTACGAACGACAATGCCTCGAGGCACACTTTCGTGAATGCGATGTTATCGGATATGAGGTGATCTGCAGGCGCCACGATCAATGAGGCCTGCGGGTCGAGCTGGTTAAGCTTGAAAGAAATATAGGCAATGCAGGGCGCCGTGTTTTTTCTTGACGGTTCGGCAAGAATATTCTGTGCAGGCAGTTGCGGAAGCTGGTCCTTAACGATATTCACGTATTCGCCAGATGTGACGACGTAGATGTTCTCGACGGGAATAAAGGAGGCAAACCTGTCGAATGTTGTCTGGATCAGTGTTTTCCCAATATTGAGTATGTCGAGAAACTGTTTCGGAAAGTTGGTACGGCTCATCGGCCAGAACCTGGTGCCGATGCCACCCGCCATGATAACTACGTAGTGGTGTTTGTTCATGTTCATTGTTATGTGAGTTCCTAGATGAGGCCCTCCCTCACCAGGTCGTGCAGGTGAATAATTCCCAGGTAAACGCCACCTGATGTTACGATCAATTGGGTAATGTCATTTTTCCTCATGTTGTCAAGGGCGTCCACTGCAAGGGCGTCGGGCGAAATCGTTTTTGGATTCGTGCTCATGATGTCTTTCGCGCTCACTTTGTCGAGCGGCCCGTTCTTTTCGAGCATTCGTCGCAGGTCGCCATCGGTTACCACGCCCAGCAGGCGATCGTTATTGTCGACAACTGCGGTGGCCCCAAGTCTCTTTTTCGAGATTTCTACAATGACATTCCTCAGCGTTTCATGGGGGTTAACTGATGGTTTTTCATTTTGGATATAGAGGTCGCCAACGCGCAGGTATAATTTCTTGCCAAGCATGCCGCCAGGGTGGAATTTAGCGAAATCTTCGCTCCCAAAGCCTTTCATCTCCATTAAAACAACGGCCAGTGCATCGCCCATCACCAGTTGGGCAGTGGTGCTGCTGGTGGGTGCCAGGTTATTGGGACATGCTTCCTGGTTTACCGTGGTATTTAAAACGATGTTGGATTGTTTGGCGAGAAACGATTTGAGGTTACCCACCATCCCGATCAGCGTGTTGCCGAAGTTCCTGATGAGCGGCACAAGCACTTTTATTTCAGGCGATTCGCCGCTTTTGCTGATGATCAGCACGGTGTCGTTTTGCTGTATCATGCCCAGGTCGCCATGAATCGCGTCCGCGGCATGCAGAAATATCGAGGGTGTGCCGGTAGAATTAAATGTTGCGACTATTTTTTGAGCGATGATGGCGCTTTTGCCGATGCCGCTCACTACCAGCCGCCCGCTGCAGGCTGCAATGGTTTTTGCGGCGCGTTCAAAGTCGTCGTTCACCATCTGCTGAAGTCCCTGAATAGCAGCGGCTTCGAGTTGTATGGTACGCAGGCCCACCGATTTAATATCTGTAACGATAACTGGCTCCATTTCGATGGCGCAAACTTACAGGAAATGCCTCACCGGGCAATAGGTTTGGAGGGCTTAAACAGGAATGTGCCGAAGGGGTTTTAACAAGATAGAAAATGCAAGAATCTTAAAAATGGCTTAAATTCGCCGACTTTCCCTCATTAAATAGCTACCTCAATTTAATGACGAAGGAAATTATGAGAAATGGCCACAATTAAAAAAACGTCCGGGTCACAAAAGACCATTAAAAAAGTAACCGTCACCCAAAAGTCCGAAAAATCTTCACATAACGTTGTTTCATCGGCAGCGCTGGTCAAAGCTTTGCGGGAAAATTTTGGTTTCGATTCATTCAAAGGGAACCAGGAAGCGATCATTCAAAGTCTGCTTTCAGGCAAGGATACATTTGTCATCAAACCTACTGGTGGTGGCAAGAGTCTTTGTTACCAGTTGCCCGCCATTATTAGTGAAGGGATCGCCATCATTGTGAGTCCGCTGATAGCGCTGATGAAAAACCAGGTTGACCTGGTACGCGGCTATAGCAGTGATGATGATGTTGCGCATTTTCTGAACTCGACGCTTACGAAGAAACAGATTAACGTGGTAAAGGACGACCTTACCTCGGGCAGAACGAAAATGCTGTACGTTGCACCCGAAACGTTGACGAAGCAGGAGAACCTTGATTTTTTCAAGGACATAAAGATCTCTTTTTTCGCGGTTGACGAGGCGCATTGTATTTCTGAGTGGGGGCACGACTTCCGCCCGGAGTACAGGAGGTTAAGGGAGATGATGGAGCAGATAAACGAATCCGCGCCCATGATCGCGCTTACCGCCACTGCCACTCCCAAGGTGCAGAGTGATATCATCAAAAATCTCGGTCTCCGCGACCCGCTGGTATACATCTCTTCTTTCAACCGTCCGAACCTGTACTACGAAATTCAGCCGAAGGTCAAGAAGGAGCAGACGCTCAAAAGCATTGTGCGGTTCATCAGCAACAACAAGGGTAAGTCGGGAATTATTTATACCACCAACAGGAAGACGACGGAAGAATTAGCGGCGTTGCTGCAGCAGAACAACATCAAGGCGGTGGCTTATCATGCGGGCATCGACGGCAAGCTGCGGGCCGAAAGGCAGGATGCGTTCATGAACGAAGATGTTCATGTGATCGTGGCAACAATTGCTTTTGGCATGGGCATCGACAAGCCGGATATCAGGTTTGTGATCCACTACAATATTCCGAAAAGCATTGAAAATTATTACCAGGAAACGGGCCGTGCCGGCCGCGATGGCCTCGAGGGAAAATGTATTCTGTACTATTCTCACAAAGATGTGTCGAAGCTCGAGCACCTTATGCGCGACAAGCCATTGAGCGAGCGCGAAGTGGGTGCGCAGTTGATTGGTGAAACGGTGGCATACGCCGAGAGTGGTGTTTGCCGGAGAAAGACGCTCATCAGTTATTTTGGTGAAGACTTCCCCGACGAGAACTGCGGCAATTGCGACAACTGCCTGCATCCGAACGAAAAGGTTGAGGCGAAAGATAATGTGGTGAAGGTATTGAAGGTGTTGAAGGCGCTGGATGAAAGGTTTGCGACCGACTACACGGTAAATATATTGACAGGAAGGCTGACGCCGAACATCAACATGTTCAGGCACAACGGCATTCCCGAATTTGGCATGGGTAAGGACCAACCTGCGCATTACTGGAACTCGCTCATCAGGCAGATGCTGTTGCAGGATTTGCTGAACAAGGAAATTGAAGATTACGGCATATTGAAGATTGGTAAAAAGGGTCACGACTTTTTGAAGAAGCCTAAGTCGTTCATGATGGTGCTGAACAATTTGTTTGAAGACGCGAATGCGGATGACGACGAAGAGGGCGGCGACCACGCACCCATTGCTTCGGCCGATGACCGGTTGTTTGAGATGTTGAAGGAGCTGCGGCAGAAGGAGTCGAAGCGGAGGGGATTACCGCCTTTCGTGATCTTTTTGGAGACGTCGCTGCAGGATATGGCAACAATGTACCCCACTACGATCGAGGAATTGGAGAAGTGCCAGGGTGTGAGCAAGGGCAAGGCCGCGCGTTACGGAAAGCCTTTTGTGGAGATGGTGAAGGCGTATGTGGAGGAGAACAACATTGAACGCCCCGATGATTTTGTGATGAAGACGGTGGCGAACAAGAGTGTGAACAAGGTATATATCATACAGCAGGTAGATAAGAAGATCCCGTTGGAGACGATTGCGAGGAACAAGGATTTGCGGCTGGACAGTTTACTGGAGGATATGGAGACCATCGCTGCCAGCGGCACGCGGTTGAATTTGGATTACGCCATTGATGAGATGCTGGACGAGTACGAGCAGGAGGATATTTTGGAATATTTCAAAGGCTGTGAGACGTCGAGTTTGCAGGTAGCGCAGGATGAGTTGGCGGAGGGGAACTTTACGTGGGAGCAGTTGAAGATTATGAGGATTAAGTTTTTGAGTGTGTATGGGAATTAGGGAGGCAAAGGTGAAACGGGAGACGGGATATATCCCCCGCTGGCGGGGATGGCGCGAAGCGCCGGGGGTGGACCCGGACCAGCAAACAAGAAAATATTTCCATTAGCCTTGCCTTATAAAAAGTTCCGCGAAACCTCGAATTTCCGTGAGGAACCCCTTATTTTTGCGATTCGCTAAAAAAGCGATCCGGTGCGGTAGCTCAGTCGGTAGAGCAAAGGACTGAAAATCCTTGTGTCGGCGGTTCGATCCCGCCCCACACCACGAAAAATGAAGCGATTATGACATATTCATGGTCGCTTTTTTTATTGAAGTCATTGGACATTAGCCGCGACCTTCGCTTGCCCGTAAACCAGAGTGGCAATCGCGTTTTCTATGACAATATCAAGCTAACCATCATACAAAATGGAAGCTATGATGAGTTTGCCGCCAAACTTTCAACTGAATATGACGATGATTGCGGCGTGACTTTCGGCAAAGTGACGAAGCTATCGGTGTAAATTTAACCTTGTTGTTTCTTCCGGCGTGATTAACCCGCGTAATAAGATGGTTTAAAAAATAAACAGTTTGGGTAGTTTAAAAATTAGACCAGCCCTTTGCCAGAGTTTGACAATTGTTCCTATTAAATAAAAGTCAACGTCTTCACGCTGCTGACTCGGTGCTTCTGTCCCGAACGGGCTCCTGGAGTTCTGTTGAATGAGAAACAACCGTTCGAAATTCAGGAACTACTTCCAGGGACTCTCGCTCATCGATGGGTGTATGCGCGGGTTCGTCGGGGTTGGGCTGGTCGAGGAAAGACCAAAACTTTTCCCAGAACTGCTGCCGCCTGGCTTTCCGTGCGCGCCGCGCCGCAACTTTGTCCTGGTTGGTAACTTGTTTGTATCCCAGTACGTGTCTTTTAAAACTCCACCAGGGTACGATTACAATGACCTCGCTCCAGAGAGCGATGACTCGCATCCAGCGAAATAAATACCAAGCTTTCATTGGGGGAAAGGGGTGTTTAGGGTTGAACTACCAATATAATAACTGTTTTCAGAGATTCAAAGTTTAGAGATCAGTTATTTTTATCGTTGATGTGATGGTCCACCCCCGGCGCTTCGCGCCACCCCCGCCAGCGGGGGATACATTCTACCGTGAAGCCTGAGCGCCATTCCCCGCCAG
>CAMPGT010000120.1 GCA_946885665.1 uncultured Chitinophagaceae bacterium
GCCGCATGACCGCTGCCGGCCTTTCACCAGTATTTGCGTGGGACCGGGAAGTGTTTGGCGCCAACCGGCATTTTTTGCTGGAGCAATATTGGAAGAATGCGGCTCAGATGGCGTTTATCGCTCTTGAGAACGATATTTTAACCGGCTATTGTTTCGGGAAAAAGGGATTCGCCTTCGATTCGATAGGGCTGTTAGTGGCCAAAGATGCAACTATTGCCAAACAACTGGTAACGGCTATTGCTTTGGCCCAAACGGCTAATCCGCTTCTTATTGATGTTCCGGAAATACACATCGAATTTATAGCGTGGCTGGAATCATTGGGTTTCCGGCAGCAAAGGCAGTTGATAAGAATGTACAGGGGAGATCACCGATGGCGGGGCTTTCCTGCATTGCAATGGTCAATACTCGGACCCGCATTCGGATAAAAAGAAACTCCCCGTTGCCGGGGAGTAGCAGGCACATGCCTCGAGAACCTTATCCATACTTCTAATGTAGTGAATATCCGGGTAGCGCGGCGCAGATTATAAAATGCTCATTGTTTTAATGTAGCCCTCCAACTTTTTCATCGACACCGACAGCTTGTTTTCCATCTCCTTTTTGTGGAAGATCCTGAACAACAATCCGTCGGGAAATTTGTGGTTGGTGTAATAGCTGATGTTTAACGCCGTTTTATTGCCTGGCAATGTGCGAAGCGTAAAATAGGTGATGTTGCCGCTGTTTTCTTCGGTCTCTGAAAATTCTATTTGTTCGTCAGTGTAATAGTAACTGCTTGAATAGATAATTTCATTTCCATCGTCGGTAATTTTTTTGCATTTCATGCCCACCCTCGGCAGGTAATGGTTCACTTCCTCCACCTTTTTTACACCTTCCATCCAGCCGCTGCGGTGGTTAAAATCGCCGGTGGCATGAAAGAGCGTGATGAGCCCGGTTTCATATTCATGAGACAGGGAAATGACTTTTTGTTTTTTTGAAAGATCGGGCGGCGCCATCGGCTCGGAAGCAATATTTGTTTTCAGTGGCCCGAGCTGAGTGAAATGAAAGGGCACTTCGCCGGTTTCCGTTTGCTTGGCGCTGCTGTTCCATTGCATCCATTCCGTGATGCCCGACGGTGTTCCGTCGCGAACAAGGTTTTTTGTGACGAGCCAGTATTCATGTTCGCTGATATCGTTCTTCAGCAATTGATGGGCAATGATAATATCCTTTCCGATCAACTTATGAAACTGTTGCACACTGTAGCCCGTGAATTCTCCATAATGCGTAATCACTTTCAGTGTAAGGTCCACAGCCCTGGTACACGCCTTGCACTGACAGTAACGGGTTGCATCATACGAAAAAAGGTTTCGGTGAAAAGCGCAGAACATTTGTTCAACCTGCCTGTAGATATTTTCGATGGGTGGCGGGTCGCCGTATTTATAAAAAAGAATGGCGTCGCCTTCTATCTCAGAAACTTCAAGCCCGATGCTATTGGCGTTGATAAGGATCTCCAGCAGTTCCTGGATGATGAGGCGGCTATGCTCGATTTCCGTCTCCGTGACAAACCGGGTAAATCCACTGATGTCCGGGATGAACAGCAGGCCCTTGTTTTCCATTTTTGTTATAAAGTTATTACTCCGCATCCAATTTGCCTGACTATTCTGCTAACTGAAACACGATCGCCTGGCTCTTGTATGAAGTCACGTTTCTTCCGTTTTGAATGGCGGGTGTCCATCTGCCGCTCCTGCTGATCACGCGTACCGCTTCTTCCCTCAGCTCTTCCGGTCCCGAGATGGCCTCGGCATTGCTGACCTTTCCTTCTTTATCCACGATGAACTTCACAATAACAGCGCCCTGGATATTATTTTCCTTTGCAGGTTCGGGATACCGGATTGTTTTCAGCAGGTATCTTCTCCATGCGTTCATACCTCCGGGAAAACTGCTTTCCGCCTCGACCGGAATAAATTTTTTTTCATCGGCATCTTTTTGTTTTGGTGTTGCAATTACTCCATTGGCTATCGAAATGGGTGGTGCAATAATATCAGGCGCATCAATTCCATCCTGTATAATGGAACCTATTTTTTTATTCGCCAAATCTTCCATCGCCGGTGGCTGGTCCTCCGGGTTTACATTTTCGTCCGGCAGAATTTGCGGTGGTGTGGTGAACTTCTTCGTCGCTATCTTTTCTGCAGGTGGCGGAGGCGGCAGGGGCGGAGGAGGGGGAAGGAGTACATCTAATTTAGGATCGATAAAAGCTGTGGAATCAATAATGTAAGTGACAGTTGCAGCAGCATCATTTGATTTACCCGCGTAGTAAGAAAGAATGGCGCCGGCAACGAGGGCCGCGGTAATCATCATCGATAGAAACAACCTGCCAGCATAATGCTTACGTAAAGGATAAGCGCCATATAATTTATTTTTTTCTTCAAACAGAATATCGAGATAATCGGCGGTGGTGATTTGTTGGGGCAACATAAGCAATCATTTCAATTGAGATGACGCAGCGATATTTTTCCATAAAATATTTAAATAATTGTTTAGGTTTAAACATCAAACAAACACTTCAACTCATCCAGATGGAAAATAACGACAGGCTCGATGATCTCTTTTTGCAAAGGAGAAAATTCATTAAAAATATTTCGTTGACGGCCGCAGGCGCCGGCATCCTGCTTTCTTCACCTTTCGCGGCTGGTGCCGCCAATAAGAAGACATGGACCGTGGGACAAATAATGGATTTGTTTTTGAAAGAAGTTAATGGAGCGCCGTTCCCTTCAACAGTGGACACGCTGAAATCGGGCTCGAAAGATACGCAGGTGAAAGGGATCGTGACCACCATGTTCGCGACGGTGCCTGTGATAAAGCAGGCAATCGCTGCCGGCGCTAATTTTATTATCGCTCATGAGCCTACTTTTTATAGTCACCTGGATAAAACGGATTGGCTGAAGGATGACGGCGTATATCACTATAAGTCGGACCTGCTCAATAAAAACAATATTACGGTCTGGAGAAATCACGATTACATTCACGCCCATCGTCCCGATGGTGTTTACAGCGGTTTGTTGAAAAAACTCGGGTGGAACAAATATGCCGACCTGTCATCACCCTGGAACGTTCAACTGCCCGAAACGTCGCTGTCGGAATTAATCAGTAGCCTGAAACGCAACTTGAATATTTCCACGTTGAGATATATCGGCGATGACGGGCAGCGTTGCAAAAAAATATTGCTGATGCCCGGGGCGGCGGGTGGACAGCGACAAATTTCATCGATAAGCGAAATGAATCCCGACGTGGCCATAGTGGGTGAGATATCGGAATGGGAAACAGCGGAATATGTTCGCGATGCCCGCGCGTCAGGGAAGAAATTATCACTCATTGTTCTCGGGCACATCGACAGCGAAGATCCCGGATCGGAGTTTATGAAAGAATGGCTGAATAAAAATGTTGCCGGCGTTCCCGTTACCCACATCTACTGCGGTAGCCCTTTTTCATTTAAGTAGTGCCCCATATGGTAATGATCAGCTCTCTTGATCCGCCTGTGTTGCGGTGCTCGCAAAGGTAAATGCCCTGCCATGTTCCGAGCGCCAGCCTGCCGTTGGTAACCGGTATTTGCACCGAACAGCCGAGAAGCGAGCTTTTGAGATGCGCAGGCATATCATCGGGTCCCTCATAGTTGTGAACGTAGGCCGGATCGTTTTCGGGCACCGACTTATTGAAATACGTTTCGAAGTCTTTTCGCACGGTTGGGTCGGCATTTTCATTGATAGTCAATGAAGCAGAGGTGTGCCTGATGAACACCAAGCAAACACCCGTCGTGAATTCACTTATTTGCGGCACGGCCCGAACGATCTCATCAGTTACCAGGTGAAAGCCCCGTTTCCTTTCCTTCAGTGTGATCTCTTTTTGTACCATTTTCATAGTGCGAAAGTTAAGCAAATCCATAACCTTACTTGCCATACCTTTGTGGCTCAAATCCTATGTGATGAGAAAAAAGATTATGTCGAGAATGATACTCGCGGGCATTGTGTGCATCAGTCTTGCTGACTGCAATCACAGGGGCCCCGGTAAAACAAACACCGCGGACGAGTCGTCTCTGAACGATACCAATCCAGCCGTTGTTACACCTCCACCCGCTGACACATCTGCTGTAAAGACGCTTCCGCCATCTCCCGACAGCAATGCAGTAAACCCCGATTCGTTGGGAATAAGCCGTTAATAACAATCGGAAAATACGGTCATTTAAACATATGGCGCATGCAAAATGTTGTAACTTCGACCGTATGGTTGAAAAATTATATGGTGGTGAACAATGGCGCCGGAGCAAGGCCAGTGTTTTTTGGGGGAAGATAGCACCGTGCGACCATGTTGTACAGATCTACGAGAATGAGCAAAACTTTATACATGTACTTGCACAGTTCGTTATCAGTGGGCTCGAAGATGGAGATGGTGTGATCGTCATCGCCACCAGCGATCATCTGCTTGCGCTGAATGCATTGTTTAACGAATCCGGCATCAATACAGACGGGCTTGCAGACACCCAATACTTTCCGCTCGTGGCCGAAAAGGTCCTTGAAAAATTCATGGTTAACGGGTGGCCCAATGAAAAACTTTTCAACGAAATTATTTCTTCCCTTATTCGTAAAGTAAGGAACAATAACCGCAAGGTGCGTGCCTTTGGTGAAATGGTAGCCATATTGTGGCAACAGGGCCATAGCAATGCTACAGGGCAACTGGAGCGTCTCTGGAGCAACTTCTGTACGAACGAGATGTTCTGTCTTTTCTGTGCTTATCCAAAAAGCAGTTTCCACCACGACATCAATTCTTCTCTCGAACAAATCTGCAGCGAACATTCCAAACTTCTCGCTTCCTCGCAATCTACACCGGCCGAAATTGTGTACAGCCGCCTGCAGGTCAAAAAGGTCGTATAATGTCAAATAATAATTACGATAAGGGTTTTTACCTACTTCAACTATTGATTGGGTAAGTGGTTACAATTATTTTGCAGGCTGTAAGTTTTAAGACCAATTGATATGAAAACCCTGCTAATCCTTACGCTTTCAGCGGTCATCTGCGTACCCGCATTTACCCAACTCGCCGTGAATGGCACATCAACAGCCAACTCCGTTCCAAATAAAGGTCCTGCCATCGTTGTTGATAACGCGATTACTGTTACCGGCACCACGATACCGGCGTTTTCCGTGTACGTCTCCGGCAATTTCAGTTCGGGAGACATACTTTCGTATACCGGCTCCCTGCCACCAGGCGTAACGTCCAGCTATTCATCGGGAACGGGTATTCTAACCTTCACCGGTTCGGCGACGGCGGCCAGTTACCAGGCTTTGTTGCGTACGGTTACATTCAGCACGACATCTTCATCGGCCCTGGTGAGAACAGTTACGTTCCGGGCCGGCGACAATACGCTCAGCTATAATACAGACAACGGCCATTTCTACCGGTATGTTTCCGGTTCTTATTCATGGACCGGCGCGAAAGCCAACGCGGCGGCGCAAACATTTTTTGGTATGACGGGCTACCTCGTAACGGTAACCAATTCGACAGAAAACACTTTTGTGACTAACCTGAGCGGCAAAGGCTGGATAGGTGCAAGCGACAGTTACACAGAAATCAACGCTGCGACGGGTGTTACCACCTACCCGGCGCAATCGAATGCTGAAGGAAAATGGTATTGGGTAACAGGTCCGGAAAAAGGAACACAGTTTTCCAATGGCTCATCAGTGTTCACGTACGCGAACTGGAGCAGCGGCGAGCCTAACAATTCATCCACTGTCGAACATTACGCTGAGAATTCATGGGCGGGAGGCGGCAAATGGAACGACAGCCAGGTGGGCGGCCCCTTAGGTTATATTCTCGAATTTGGTGGCCTTTCGGGTGAACCTGCCGTGGATATCTTCCATTCGCGCACCATCACTATGATCGCCACCGAAATCAAGAGCTATGGTAGTGGCTCCCCATACGTACTGAGCCAACCCAGCGTATATGTTGATCCGTCGTTGACAGTGTACAGCTCAGGAAACATCACTGATGCGAGGGTCACCATATCGGGTAATTTTCAATCGGGCGACGTACTCTCTTACGCGGGGGGCCTGCCATCGGGAGTAACGGTAAGCGGAGGCGGTTACAACGCCTCTACAGGTGTGTTGTCGTTCACAGGCACCACCACACCATCCAACTGGCAATCGCTGCTGCGCACGGTGAAATTCAGTTCAACGTCCGGAACGGTCGGTAACAGGGACATCACTTTTTCAGTCGGCAACCAGGTGGCCTATACCAATGGACATTTTTACGAATCAGTCAATAGTGGCGCCAACTGGTCTACTGCCAAAAGCAATGCGGCGGCAAGAACTTATCTCGGTCTCCAGGGTTACCTGGCCACCATCACCTCTGCAGAAGAAAATGCGTTTATCAAACAAAAGCTGGGCACCGACGCATGGATAGGACTCAGCGACGAGTATAACCAAATTAACACGGCAACGGGCACCAACACCTACGGTTCGCAATCTGCGGCCGAAGGGAAATGGTATTGGGTGACCGGCCCCGAAAAAGGAACGCAAATCACTACCACCAATGCCTCGGGATCCGGAACCGGAACACAGTACGGAACCGCTTACAATAACTGGAACAACGGTGAACCCAATAACGTAGGATCGGAGCATTATGGCGAGATCTATGCATCGGGTAGCGCACCCGGCAAATGGAACGATCTTAACGGCGCCGGCAGCCTTAGCTATGTAGTGGAATACGGCGGCTTAAGCACCGACCCGGCATTAACGCTCAGCGCCAACGCCACAATTATCAATGGAACCATTTTGCCGGTTACCGGTCTTCAGCTTAACGTGAGGCAAAAAGGGAAAAACATTGAAGTGGCGTGGTCAACCGAAACTGAAACGAATTGCGATCATTTTGATGTGTTGTACAGCACCGACGGCGTCACGTTCGCGAAAATCGCGACTGTAAGCGGACATGGGAATACAAATATCCGCCAATACTACGCTTTCACACATACGTCACCGGTATATGGAAATAATTTTTACAAACTGCAGCAGTTTGACAACGACGGGCGCTTTAAATACAGCTCGGTAAAACAAGCCGGCTATGGGCTTTCAGCAGCAGCGTACCTGTATCCTAATCCTGCGCATGACCAATTAACCGTGGTGCATTCTTCAAAAAATTCCGGCGGCACTGTGCTGATCTATGACATGAATGGAAAGGTGATGAAGAAAGAGAAAATTGTTCCCGAACGCAATACACTGAATATCGGCGCACTGGCTCCCGGCATGTACATTGCCGAAATCAGCGATGGCGCCAAATCAACACAATTGATTTTTGTCAAACAATAAAACTTACAGTTGTTAGCACCGTTTATTGTAATAGATTGCCATTTAACACATATTAAACAGGAAATGAACGCCGGGTGATTAGCTTTGCGTTTCCAAATACTGTTTATGAAAGTTGTTTTCGCTGTGTTGTGCCTGTTACTCACGTTCCAGGTCACCTTTTCCCAATCTGTTACCGGTATTGTTAAGGACGATGAGGGCAAAGCGCTCGCAGGAGCTTCCATTGCGCTGAAAAAGTCGGCCGATTCATCAATTGTAAAAATTGCGGTCACCACTGCCGCCGGACAATTCACCTTCACTGAAGTGCCTTCGGACAAATATTTCATCAATACATCGTTTGTTGGCTTTAATGTTCACAACTCCGATGTATTTGCAACCAACGGCTCGGCGGTAAAGTTGGAGCCTATCATGCTCTCGCGTATCAGTTCTGATCTTAAGGAGGTAACGGTTACGGCTACCCGACCGATCATTGAAGTGAAGGCCGACAAGATGGTGCTTAACGTGGAGGGAACGATCAACGCTGTTGGACAGGATGCATTGGAACTGCTGCGTAAATCGCCGGGTGTGCTGGTTGACCGCGACGACAACCTCAGCCTTAGCGGCAAAAACGGTGTGCAGGTGTACATAGACGGAAAACCCACACCGCTGTCGGGTAAGGATCTTTCGGATTATTTGAAAACGCTGCAATCTTCGGCCATCGAATCTATCGAGATCATTACGAATCCCTCGGCAAGATATGATGCTGCAGGTAACGCCGGCGTGATCAATATCCGGCTCAAGAAAAATAAAGCATTTGGTACCAATGGTTCGCTCACGGCTGGCTATGGCATTGGTGTTTATTCCAAATACAATGGTGGCTTGTCGCTCAACCATCGCGATGCGAAGGTGAATGCGTTCGGCAACTACAATTACAACAACAGGATAAATGAAAGCTTCATGAATATTGACAGAAGCCAATTGGATACGTTGTTTGACCAGGACGGAACGATGAAGTGGACGGGCAGTAGTCATAACGTTAAAGCCGGCCTGGATTATTTTATCAACAGCAGGAACACGATCGGCGTGATGATGAATGGAACCTATTCAAAAAATGATTTTGGTAACGTCAGCAACACTCTCATCACCTACGAACCAACGAACACTTACGTTAAAAAACTGGTTGCCGATAACCATAGCGCTTCCACACGCGACCAGTCGAACTTTAATATCAATTATCGTTACGCGGATACGTCGGGCCGGACATTGAACATGGATGCGGACTATGGTTTATTCAGGATACGCAGCGACCAAATGCAACCCAACTTTTATTTCAACCCCGCCGGTGCGCCCATCGACACCCGTATTTACAATATGGTGGCGCCCACCGATATTGATATTTATGCCTTCAAGACGGATTATGAACAAAATTTCAAAAAGGGAAGGCTGTCGGCCGGCGCAAAAGTGTCTTATGTAAGAAGTCTCAATGATTTTCAACGCTACAATGTGTACGATGACGTCAAGGACCTTGACCGCGAACGCAGCAATGATTTTGATTACACCGAAAATATCAATGCGGCGTATATCAATTACAACCGGCCATTTAAGAAATTCAGTTTACAGATAGGCGTGAGGGCCGAACAAACTGTTGCCAAAGGCGAATCGCACGGTATGAGAAATGAGGCCGGCGCGCTGGTTGCTTACGACTCATCGTTTGAGCGAAATTATATTAACCTGTTCCCCAGCGCTGCCATTTCTTTTGCGAAAGGCAAGGATCACCAGTTCAATATTACCTTCAGCCGGAGAATTGACCGGCCCGCCTACCAGGACCTGAATCCTTTCGAATTCAAGCTCGACGAATACACGTACCAGAAAGGAAATACAGAGTTAAGGCCGCAATATACCAACAGCTTCGGCGTGTCACACACGTATAAATATAAACTCACTTCTGCTTTGAATTATAGTCATGTTACAGACGTGTTCACGCAACTGATCGATACAGCAGAACGTTCAAAGAGTTTTATTACGAGAAAGAACCTGGCCACGCAGGACATTGTCAGCCTGAATATCAGTTATCCGTTGCAACTTGGGTGGTTCAATGCTTTTGCGAACCTCAATACTTATTATTCGCACTACAAGGCAAACTTTGGAGCGGGAAGAAAGATAGACCTGGACGTTTACGCTTACAACCTGTACATGCAAAACAGTGCGAGGCTGGGTAAGGGATGGACCCTGGAACTTGGCGGCTGGTATTCATCGCCGTCTATCTGGCAGGGAACCTTCAAGAGCAAAGCGATGTGGTCGGTTGACGGCGGCGTTCAGAAAACGATTTTGAAAGGAAAGGGTAACATAAAAGCTTCTGTAAGCGATATATTCCAAACGATGAGATGGGGTGCCGAGAGTAATTTTGCCGGACAATATTTGTATTCAGCGGGTGGATGGGAGAGCAGGCAGTTCAAGCTGAATTTCACTTACAGGTTTGGTAACACGCAGGTAAAAGCTGCGCGCCAGCGCAGGACGGGCCTGGAAGATGAGAGCCAGCGTGTTGGTTCCGATTCAGGAGGATCATCGGGGGGAGCCGGCGGAACGCGATAAAAAATTTAATAATAGAGACCGCCGGCCTCGAGCTTCGAAATTTTTTTCGTTCTGGTTTTCTTTGCGAACCTTGCCAACAGGTTATTTTTTTCGAGGACCTTTCTGATCCTGTCCGTGTGCCTTCTTATCTCGGTTTGCTGCTGTTTGATGCGGCAACTGCCGAGATCGAGCAATGAAATAAATGCGGGCATGTCATCGTCGTTCTTAAGGATCATTTTTGCGATGATCATGTCGCGTTCGTTGTCGAAATGTTTTGCAAGCACGTGAGCGGTAGAGGAAAGTTTCAACGGATGACCTTCTCTTTCAAAGATCTTTTGCATGGCCCTGTCGGCACCAATTTCAAGAAATTTTTTCAGCGATCCGTTTTCGGGATTATACGCCCGCGGATGTTCGCTGTAATATTTCAGTGCCTCGTACACGGCTTCATGAGCCAGCGAGGGGTCCGGCATTACATGACTCTTGTACCATTTTAATAAACTTGAATAAAGGTGTGTGCTGTAGGCTGCGAAAACTTCGGGAAATACACGTGTTCCATTTTCCAGAACGGAATTGTGCATGCGCAGCTCGGTTAATGATGCTCTGTTCATTTTTCTAAAGGATTTATTGGAGTTATTGGGGTTGCTTTGCAGGTCGTTTTTCAACGGCTGCGTCTGTAAATTTATTAAAGTTTTATTGTAAAAACATAACTTTAGTAAAACTTTCAAGGGCGATTTATGCGGCAACCTATGGCACGGAAGGGCACGGTCGCTTATGATAACGCAAAAAAGTTCGAAAGCACCTGGATAGATAATATAGGTGGCCAGGAATTTAAAACGATGGAAATCAAATTCACCCGCAAAAAGTAACGACATAGTTTGAGGAAGAGGATACCGGTGTTGGCCACCGGAATACAGATAAAGGTGGGCTTGCTCAACAATAAAACCGCCGCAATGGCGCTGTTTCCCTTCATCCTGGTAAACAGGACGAAAAAAGCAGACGAGGTGCTCATCAATCATGAACGAATTCACCTGATGCAGCAGCTTGAAATGCTGGTGATACCGTTTTACCTGCTATACCTCTTTGAGCTAATTACAAGGGGCTACCGGCAAATATCATTTGAGAAGGAAGCGTATGAGAATGAAAAAAATCTCCGTTATCTTCTGGAGCGGAAATGGTACAGTTGGCTGCGGTATCGAGCGGCGTAAAAAAACCCTTTCATCACTGAAAGGGTTCAACCAAAACTAACTGCTTAAATAAGGTAAGCGGAACAAAGCTAATAACTATCCGCAATACCGAAAACCGTAGAACTACGGTACTTCTTAAGCCATTTCCATTCTGTTTCAAAGCCAATCTGCATCATCTGCATCCTGGCCGGAAGCGGCTACAATTCCTGGGAATTCAACACTTCTGATGCAATAAATCCTTCCGGTTTTGCTGTCCTTGCTGTAAAGCAAAATCCCTTCGTGTTTTCCTGAACGGTAATCCAGAAGTCGTACAATTCATAAACATCATCACCTTCTCGATTAGTTCCCCTGTACGTACCGAATGTGAATGTATGATAAGCCTGCTCTTCCGTGCGGAGGCCGATAAACGATTGATAATTCATAATGTCGGGTTTTCCAGTCTGTGCGTAGTATAACAAATCGGATGCCCCCCGGTTGCCGGCCGGGAGGGGCGGGAATTGAGGAGAAAATTGCCTGTTTCGTGACCTGTAAGCCCGATCCATGGCCGGTTGGCAACCGGGAGAGCAAATTTAATCCGGCAGGCTTTGATTACTGCAAAATCCGTTGTACTTTGATTTCACTTCCATTCCTGCGACTCTCCGTTTCCCCAATTATCTTATCGCACGACTAATTTGTTACCCGTAAAACTTTTTGTATGGAAGTCATCATTCTGCTTTTTCCTGGTGTCGATTCTATCGTGTACCTGGTGCTCGGCGTCATCTGTTTTGCAATCGCCGGCTCAGGCAAGATGCTCGACCGTTCCGACCGCCTGTAAGCGGCCCCGCCGCCGCCGCTTATATTTTTCTGGCAATTTTCATTGTTATTTGGGATATGTATGTAC
>CAMPGT010000121.1 GCA_946885665.1 uncultured Chitinophagaceae bacterium
CAGCTGATTGTTTGCAACAACTCATTATGTACATCTTCTCACTACCATCATCCTGTATTTTGCGCGGAATAAAAAAAAACCGTTAGTTGCGAAAGAGGAAAGTAATTATTCACGCGAATTTTGGATGTTCATCGGTTCGCTGATCCTATTTCTCTCGGCCATGTTCATCATTGCATTCACCTCGCTGCCGCTCGTGAATAAGGTATTCGGTACGGGGTACACAGTGGGAGAGGAGGTCGAATTCTTTTACAACCGCATCCAGGTTTTTGTGGCCATCGTGCTGGGTGCGCTTACGGCGGTAACGCAGTACCTGCGGTACAAGAACACGAACAGGGCGATGTTCTGGAAAAAAATCCTGGTGCCGTCGCTGGTGGCCGCTGGCATATCTGCCGCCGTCAGCATATTCGGTGATATTGACTACATCAGGTTTGGCGCGGGTTTCCTGGCAGCGATTCACGTTGCCATCTTCGCGGCCATTTACGCGGTGGTGGCCAACGCCGGATACATTTGGGCGGGGCTCAACGGCAAGCTGAAAGCCGCCGGAGCGTCTGTCGGGCACGTGGGATTCGGCATGATGCTGGTCGGCATTCTCATCTCTTCCTCAAAAGAGGAAGTGCTGTCGATCAACACGGTGAACCCGCTCAATTTTGCGCCCGAAAGCAAGCAGAAGGGAACCGAAAATCTTACTCTCTTCAAAGGCGTGCGCATCGACATGGGCAAGTACTGGGCCACTTACAAAAAAGACAGTGCGGGGAAAAACAAGACGTTCTTCCATATCCAGATGGAAAACAAGAAAAACGGCAACTCCTTCGTGCTGAAACCCGATCTCATCAAAAACACAAAGGGACAGGAGGGTATGTCGGCCAACCCCGATGCAAAACACTACTGGAACAAGGACATATTCTCCTACATAACCTACGCCGAGGCAGTACAGGAAGACACTTCAAGGTTCAAGCAGACGCTGATGAAACCCGGCGACACACTTTACTACTCAACCGGGTTGATGGTACTGGAAGACGTGATATCGAACCCCAACGACGACAAGTACGATTTCAAGCCAACGGACACGGCGATCATGGCGAAAATAAAGGTGGCGAATGCCGATGGCAGAAGTTATGTGGCGAACCCCGTTTTTTATTACAAAGACGGCCAGCCCCGCTATGAAATAGACACTGTATTTTCACAGGGTTTGGCCATCGGTCTTTCGGGAATCGACGGCAATAACAGGTTCCTGGTAAACGTTAAGGAATCGTCCAGTTTAACACCGTTTATCGCCCTTAAGGTTCTTCAGTTTCCATTCATTAACCTCTTATGGCTGGGCACCATCCTCATGGTGACGGGCTTTGTGATGAGCATGGTAAGAAGGATAAAGCTGAATAAAGGGAACAGGGTTGATTTCTAAGGATTTACCTGTATTCAGTATAAAAAACGAACCGGGGCTATTGGTAAGGACGAAAACTTATTAATTTCGTATTCCGTATGTACCTGATGAGAAAGATAAAATACCCGCTTCTTATTTGTGGCCTGTTTGTGATGTCGATGCAGCGTTCCGGCGCGCAGGAGAACCAGCATGACCAGGCAGGCGTACCTTTGCCTGTCCTCGGCCCAAATGATACAATTCCCGTTCCGGCGCTTGTGCAAAATGGAGAGCTAATACCCGGAGGTAACCTCGAATGGGTATATGTTTCCGTTCCTTACCCGCCAGAGCTGCTGAAAAGAAAAAAGGAGATGAGCAGGCTGAGGAACGCCGTTTATGTTACTTATCCTTATGCGCGTAAAGCTGCGTTCATCATCAACGACATCAACCGCAAGCTTGCCTCGATACCCAATAAGCATGCGAGAAAGAAATACATCAAGTCGAGAGAAAAAGATCTGAAGAGAGAATTCGGCGATCCAATAAAAAATCTTTCTGTATATCAGGGTAAGGTGCTGATGAAACTCATCAACCGGCAAACGGGTAACAATTGCTACGAAATTCTCAAAGAATACAAAGGCGGCTTTAATGCACGCATCTTCCAAACCGTGGCCTTCGTTTATGGCAGCAACCTCAAGCAGGCCTATGATGCGAACGACCAGGACAGGGTGATCGAGAACATTGTTAACGAGGTGGAGCGCCTGTACGGCAGACGATAATTATAATTTCTGAATTTTTGCAATCAGGCCGGTGGTGGAGTAACCTTCCACAATGGGATTGATGACCACCTTACCGCCGTAGGCCTGCACTTCTTTGGCGCCCACAATCTGATCGATCGTATAGTCGCCCCCTTTTACGAGGACATCAGGTTTGATGGCTTTGATCAGTTCGAGCGGCGTTTCTTCATCGAATATCACCACTGCATCTACAATCAACAACGACGCCAGCAGCAGCGCGCGCGACTCCTGGTCATTGACGGGCCTTCCTTCTCCTTTTAATTTTTTCGTTGAGGCGTCACTGTTAACCCCAACGATGAGGACGCTCGCCTCGGCGGCAGCCTGCGACAGAGAGGCGATGTGCCCCCTGTGCAAAATATCGAAACATCCATTGGTAAAACTCACTGTCGTGCCTGTCAGCCTCAACTGTTCGAGCTTGCGCAGCAGCGCCGGCAGTGTGTATATTTTTTGCTTAACAACCTCAGTGTTTCTCATCAGCTTTTAATTTCTTTTTATTTACTACGGGGAGCAAAAGAAAGGCAACGGTACCAAATAAGATCACTATGCCGGTTTGTGCGAACCAGATCAGCATACCGAGCGAAAGGCCCTTTTCGGGTGTAACGCCGTACAGGATCATCACCTGCTGGATGGCGTACTGAAACGAGCCGATACCGCCGGGCGAAGGAATGATCATGCCGAAGCTGCCGAAGGTGAGGGCTGAAAGCGCTCCTTTTATGCCGTACTGGGCCATGTCGCGCATGGCGAAAAAACCCATGTAAGTACTGTACAGGTAAAGTGCCCAGATGAGCACCGAATGAAACAGGAACAGCCCCTTGTTTTTAATGAAGCGGATGCTGATCAATCCTTCCCATACGCCGAGAAAAATGTTCTTTGTTTTGCTGACCAGCGGCAGATGACTGAGCCGCCGGAATAACCACACGAATAATAAAATAAATGCTACGAGGATGAGCAGCACCGCACCTACTTTGACCACTGAAAAGCTTCCCGACTGTGAGCTGAAAAACTTTCTGAAAATTTCAGCGGCAAAGTCACCGATCAGTTGGTATTGTGAAAACACGGTGATCAGCATGATCACCACAAGGCTGCATACGTCGATGGCGCGTTCGGCGACGATGGTGCCCACGAGCTTGTCGGCCGGAACCTTTTCGTAGCGTGAAAGGATGGTGCACTTCAGCACCTCGCCAAGGCGCGGAACGGCCAGGTTGGCCCAGTACCCTATGAGCACCGCAAAAAAACTGTTCAGTGTGGAGGGGCGGTAGCCCAGCGGCTCAATCAGTATCTTCCATCGCAGGGCGCGAATGAAATGGCTCAGGATGAGCATCAGCGTTGCGGGAACAAGATAGATGTATTCTGCGTCGGACAGATCGTTGACGATGGCGTTCCAGTCGGACTTCCTTAGCGTGAGCCACAACAGAAATATTCCGACACCCAGGAAAAAAATGTATTGGAGAGTGGCGACTGCTTTTTTATTCATCCGCGCTGTTTGACATATGGTCGTTATAGTTTGTTGCCTTCTTTAGGAAAAACTATCCATGGCTTGAACGTCTTTGCTTTTTCAAAGTCAATGTGAGCATAAGAGATGATGATCACGACGTCGCCCACGGCGCCCTGCCTTGCTGCAGGACCGTTGAGGCAGCACACGCCGGATCCTCTCTTTCCCTTAATGATGTAAGTTTCCAGCCGCTGCCCGTTATTGACATTGACCACGGTGATCTTTTCGTTTTCGATGAGGTTCGCAGCATCCATGAGATCTTCATCAATGGTGAGGCTGCCTACATAGTTGAGGTTGGCTTCAGTAATGACCGCACGATGTATTTTCGATTTGAGTACTTCTATCTGCATAGCTGCGCAAAACTAATAAAAACAACCGACCTTGATACAGATTAACCATCCAGTAACATGTTGTCAATCAACCTCACTTCGCCGACAAATGCCGCGGCCAGCGCAACCAACCGGACGGTGCCGTTCCATTCATCCGCCAGCTTTAGTGTAACGGCGTCGGCTATCTCAAAATAATCCACCCGAAACCCTTCTTTTTCAAGCCGCGATGCCGCATCGTTCTTCAGATCGCGAAGGTCGCCGGGGCGAATGCTGTTCTTCACATGAACCAGCGTTGCGTAAATAAGCCCGGCTTTGTCCCTTTCTTCGGGAGTGAGGCGCAGGTTGCGGCTGCTCATGGCGAGGCCGTTGCGTTCACGGAGGGTGGGGCATTTGACGAGCCGTACATCATCGAATTTGGCATCCGCAAGAAGCTTCTCCACCACCATGCATTGCTGATAGTCTTTTTGCCCCATGAACAGTTGATGGGGCTGCACTGCGTCCAGCAAGCGTTTCATCACCTGGCAAACTCCCTGGAAATGGCCCGGCCGGAACTTGCCTTCCAGGATGGTTCCCAGGTATCCCAGGTCGTAAGTTTCCAGGCCGGCGGTTCCATCAGGGTAAATATCCTCTGCCGACGGCAGAAACAGCACCGTGGCATTGGCCGCTTCCAGCATTTTTATGTCGTTCCCGAGCCGGTTGGGATAGCGGGCATAGTCGTTGGGGTCGTTAAACTGTGCGGGGTTAACAAATATGCTGCAAACGGTAACGTCGCATTGGGCCGCCGAGCGTTCGACGAGGGTGAGATGCCCGGAATGGAGCGCGCCCATGGTGGGGACGAACCCAATGGAACTTTGTTTTTGCCGGTATTGCTGAAGGTGTTTATGAAGTTGGGCGGGCTTGTGTATAATTGTCATTTTCACTCGGTTATGTGAGGGCGCGGCGTCCAGGGTACCAGATTCTCATGAAAACCCTTACCTTTGCAAACTAATTTTTTAAGTTCTTCCAAAGCAATTCTTATCAATAATGGTGACAAAGAAAAGAATTTTATTTATTGCCAACGAAATGTCTCCCTACCTGGAACTCACAGAATTTTCAGAGATCGTCAATCGGCTGGCAATAAAGGCAAACGAGGGTGGCTTTGAGGTACGTTGCATAATGCCCCGCTTTGGTATCATTAATGAAAGGCGCCACCGTTTGCACGAAGTGGTGAGGCTCTCCGGCATCAACGTATCGATCGACAACGACGACTACCCCCTGCAAATCAAAGTGGCCTCGTTACCTAATGCGCGGCTGCAGGTTTACTTTCTCGACAATGAGGACCTGTTCAAAAGAAAATATATTTTTCACGACGAAGATGAAAAGTGGTTTGAGGACAACGGACTGCGCACAGCGTTCTTCTGCAAAGGCGCCCTCGAAACCGTTAAGAAGTTCGGATGGCCCCCCGATATAATTCACTGCAGCGGCTGGATGACGGGATTGATACCGTTGTACCTGAAAACCTATTATAAAAAGGAACCGGTGTTTGCCCACAGCAAAGTGGTGTACTCGCTGGGTAGCACCAGCTTCAAGGAAAAGCTGGGTGCCGACTTCCTGAAGATCATCAACATTAACGGGGCGCTAAAAGAAAAAGATCTTGAACCCTTCAAGGATGCCAATAATATTGCGATGATGCGCGGCGGAGCAACGTATGCCGATGCCGTCACATTTGGCGCCGGGCAAATCGATAAAAAACTTACCGATGAATTCGGAAAGGTGAGAGGCAAAAAAGTTCTTCATTTTAATGCAGAGTCTGATTTAACAGACTATTTACAGTTATATGCCGACCTTGCCAAATAGGTTAAATCTCATCAAAATCATAATCTAACTCTACGTGACGAGATATCATCTGGCTTTTGTACTGGCGTGCTCATTTTCTGCTGTCCTGCTGGGTTCCTGTTCTAAAATTGATACCACCGACCTTGGCAACGAACTCATTCCCGCAGCAGATAATGTGAACACTTTTGAGACGGTGCTGGATGTGATCACCGACAACCAGTTGTTTAGCGACACAACAAGAATGCTGGATGATGAGGCGCATGCCATCGGCATCATTGACAACGACCCTGAATTCGGTAAAACAGAAGCCTTTACCTATGCTTCGTTCACACCCCAGGCCTACAGGGCCTATCCATTTGTGAAGAGAGATTCGGTGATCATCGACTCAGTGGTCCTTTCGCTTGCTTATGCCGGTGTTTATGGCGACAGCAGCTCCGTTCAGGAGTTCGAGGTAAAAGAAATTGACAACCGCTTTGTTCCCTTTACGGATTCATTATATTATTTGACCGCGCCGGAATTTCCCGTTGCAGACGATGTTATTGGAACGGCCACGGTGAATTTTCTGACGCTCAATGATTCCGTTAAATATAAAAATTCTGACGAATCGGTTGCCACCGTAAACGAGCTGCGCATAAAGCTCGATACTTCCTGGGCGCGCCGCTTCGTCAATTACGACACCACCACAGCTTACCGCGATGATACGGTCTTTAAAAAGAATTTCGGTGGACTGCGGATCAAAGCAACAGAAACGTCGCCCACAAAAAATGCGATCGCTTATTTCGATCTTAGCGACGACGACCGAACCAGGATAACTTTTTACTGCCGCATACAGAACAACGGCAAGGCCGACACCATCTCACCTTACTTTTCGCATACCAACGATCCACACGCCAATATTATCAGGAGGGATCCCCAAAATGATTACCTGGCCAACGTAACGAACAATGTGCCGAATGACGAAAAATTATACATACAGAGTACGCCAGGTTCTTACGCCACGATAAAGATTCCCGGCCTTGACACACTCAATAATCGTGTTATTCACCGCGCCGAGCTCATCCTGGAAAAATATCCGGGCAACGATGGTTTTTACAGCCCCCCTGCACTCATGTTCATTGACGCGATAAGTTCCACCGGCGACTCTGCCTTTACAATACGTAACGACTTTATTCCGGTGAACGCGGCGCCCGGCTACGATCTCACCGCACTGGGCGGCACATTGAAGAACGACCAGTATGTTTTCAACCTCTCGCGCTATGTGCAAAGCATTGTCACCAAAAAGTTCCCGAGCTACACGTTGAAAGTGTACGCGCCATTTACCACACAGCCGAATTTCATACCCGAATACACCGACAAGCCATCCGGCAAACTCGGTGTCATTGTCAATACCCCGGTCGCCTCGGGAAGGGTGGTGCTGTATGGCGGCGGATCAACTGATCCGAAGAGGGTGCGGTTGCGAATAATTTATTCAAAGATTTAATACCTCCTCCTATCTTTGCGCTACTTCAAATAATTCTATCATTCAATATTACTGAACATGCCCTATTTATTTACATCTGAAAGTGTTTCTGAAGGTCATCCCGATAAAGTTGCCGACCAAATTTCAGATGCATTGATAGATAATTTCCTGGCTTTTGATCCGCAATCCAAAGTGGCTTGCGAAACGCTTGTAACCACCGGCCAGGTAGTGCTCGCGGGCGAAGTAAAGTCGAAGGCCTACCTCGATGTGCAGGAAATTGCCCGCAACGTAATCCGCAAAATCGGTTACACGAAAAGTGAATACATGTTCGAAGCCAGCTCCTGCGGGGTATTATCTGCCATTCACGAACAGTCGGCAGACATTAACCAGGGTGTGGACAGGAAGAAAAAGGAAGAGCAGGGCGCCGGTGACCAGGGTATGATGTTCGGCTATGCCAGCAACGAAACGGAAGACTACATGCCGCTTGCACTGGACATTGCTCATAAATTGCTCATAGAGCTGGCCGCGCTGAGGAGGGAGAACAAGCAGATCAGGTACCTGCGCCCCGACGCCAAGAGCCAGGTTACACTCGAATATGATGATAACAACAAACCGATAAGAATAGACGCCATTGTAGTATCCACCCAGCACGACGACTTCGACACCGAGGCAAAGATGCAGCAGCGAATTGGCGATGACATCAAAAAGATCCTTATCCCCCGCGTAAAGGCAAAGTATAAGAAGTACGGAAAGCTATTTAACGACAAGATCAGGTACCATGTTAACCCTACGGGCAAGTTTGTGATCGGCGGACCGCATGGCGACACGGGATTGACGGGAAGAAAAATAATTGTTGACACCTACGGCGGTAAAGGGGCTCATGGCGGTGGCGCGTTCAGCGGCAAGGATCCATCGAAAGTGGACAGGTCGGCGGCATACGCCACGAGGCACATCGCCAAGAACCTGGTGGCGGCAGGTGTGTGCGACGAGGTGCTGGTGCAGGTTTCTTATGCTATCGGTGTGGCGCAGCCGATGGGAATTTATATCAATACTTACGGCACTGCGAAAGTGAAGCTCAGCGACGGCGCGATTGCGAAAGCCGTCGAATCTATTTTCGACATGCGCCCTTATTTCATAGAGCAGCGCCTGAAGCTTCGCAATCCCATTTACAGTGAAACTGCGGCTTACGGACATATGGGCCGCAAGAATGAAGCAGTGGAAAAAACTTTCTCTTCGCCCGACGGTAAGGTGATCAAAAAGAAAGTGGAACTGTTTACGTGGGAGAAGCTGGATTACGTGGGAAAGATTAAGAAGGCGTTTGGAATTTAAACGCTGAAAGTTAAAACTTAGAAGTTAAAAATAACTGCGATCGGGTTTTAGAACCTGGACCTTTGAAAATTAAATAAAGAAATTCCTGCAGCATTTAACTGGTTGCAATGCCTTTGGTTTTAACTTTTAACTTTTAAGTTTGAACTTAATATGGACAATCCCTGGAAGGTTCTCTCAGAAAATGAGGTTTACGATAATTCCTGGATAAGGGTGACGGAGTTTGGCGTTATCAATCCCGGCGGAGGGAGAGGCATCTACGGCAAGGTTCATTTTAAAAATTACGCCATCGGCGTCATCGTACTCGACGAATTACTCAACACTTATCTCGTCGGCCAGTACCGGTTTCCAATGAATAAATATAGCTGGGAGATCCCGGAAGGGGGAGGCAACCTCCATACGGATCCGCTTGTCAGCGCGCAAAGGGAGCTGCAGGAAGAAACGGGGCTTGTTGCGCATTCGTGGGAAAAGATACTGGAGATGGATCTCAGCAACTCCGTTACCGATGAACATGCTTTCGTTTACCTTGCGTGGAACCTTGAGCAGCAAATGGCTTCGCCGGAGGAAACGGAGCAGCTTGAAGTGAAAAAGATGCGGTTTGAAGATGCCTACCGCATGGTTGAAGATGGCGAGATAAGCGATTCCATTACCGTTGCTGCCATTTTAAAAGTTAAACTCATGATAACCGATGGGAGGATCACCTGAGAGGGACGGCGCCAAGCGCCCCTCCATCATAATAGGACGCCAACCCGTGATTGAGGCGCTTGAAGCGGGAAGAGCCATCGACAAGATACTTTTGCAGTCGAACGTAAGTGGTGATGTGATTGCAAAGATCAGGCAGCTTGCCCGCGGTGCAAACGTGCCCGTGCAGGTAGTGCCTGCTGAAAAGCTTCATTCTTATACAAGGTCGAACCACCAGGGGTGTGTGGCGCTCGCTGCACTGATCCGCTATATGGATCTCCAGCAGGTCATTGACCAGGTGGTGGGTGCCGGCGAGGTTCCCTTGTTCCTGATGCTCGACGGTGTAACGGATGTAAGAAATATCGGTGGTATGGCAAGAACCGCGGTTTGCTGCGGTGCGCAGGCGCTGATTATTCCCGATAAAGGAGTGGGTGCGCTCAATGAAGAAGCGCTGAAAGCGTCGGCCGGCGCGCTGGAACGCCTGCAGGTTTGCCGCGTGGGCAGTTTGCTGAAGGCTATCGACGATCTGCACCTGAATGGCATAAAAGTTTTCGTGTCGGCGATGGACGGCGGCAGGCAACTGGAAGATATTGACTTTACCGTTCCGTCGTGTGTGGTGATGGGCAGCGAAGGAAGGGGAGTGCAGCCGTACATCGCGAAGGCTGCTGATGAGCGGTTCAGTATTGCGATGAAGGGCGATTTCGATTCATTTAACGTATCGGTGGCGGCGGGCATTATTTTGTACCGGGTCATGCGTAAGCGCTCATAATAATGAAGGTGATAAAATAAATTTCTACTTTGCAACCCTATGCCAAAGAAACCATTGATTGATCTCGTCGAATGTCCGCGCGACGCCCTGCAGGGGTGGAAGGGGGAAATTGAGACGGATACAATCGTCAAATACCTCAACACATTACTGAAAGTTGGCTTTCATACCCTTGATTTCGGAAGTTTCGTTTCGGCGAAGGCGGTGCCCCAAATGGCCGACACCGACGAAGTGCTTTATAAGCTGGATTTGAGCAGCACCAGGACGAAATTACTGGCCATCATCGCCAACACGCGCGGTGCCGAAGAGGCCGCTGCGCACAGCAACATCACCTACCTGGGATTTCCGTTTTCCATCTCCGACACCTTCCAACTGCGCAACACCAACAGCACCATCGAAGAGTCGCTGGTGCGGGTGCAGGAGATCCAGGATATCTGTGAGAAGAATAACAAGAAGCTCGTTATTTATATTTCCATGGCCTTCGGCAATCCCTATGGCGATCCGTATTCGGAGGAAATCGTTTTTAAGTGGGTGGAGAAGATGATCAGGATGGGTATCGAGATTATTTCGCTGGCCGATACGGTGGGTGTTGCCACGCCCGAGCAGGTATATGATATTACCCGAATGCTGGTAAGCGTGCTTCCAAACACTGAAATTGGCGTGCATCTTCATTCGCGCAGGTACAACTGGAAAGAAAAGATAGATGCCGCGTTGGAGGCCAAATGCAGAAGATTTGACGGCGCAATGAAAGGCATTGGCGGGTGCCCGATGGCTAATGATGACCTCGTGGGCAACATGAACACCGAGTTGCTGGTACCTTATTTTCAGCATTTGAAACTGCTGAATGGAATAGACCAGGAGGCATTATCGGAGGCATCGGCATTGGCGAGTGAAATTTTTTCTTATGAGGCTCCTTCTTGACATAAACATAACCGGACCCGCGCAGAAAATTGATTACAGCGACGGGATAATAATGATGGGCTCATGTTTTACCGAGCATATCGGCGATCATCTTCGTGATTTGAAGTTTAAGGTGCTGCAGAACCCCAATGGTATTTTGTTTGATCCGTCATCTGTTGCCAGTGCCGTCATTTCGTATATAGATAACCGTGTGTATGGCGGGAGCGACCTTTTTTTGCTCAATGAATTGTGGCAAAGCTGGCAGCATCACAGCAGGTTTTCGGGAATCAATAAAGACGAGGTGCTGCGAAACATCAACGCCTCCCAGGATAGGGCGCATCATTTTTTGAAGAAGGCGAAATGGCTGGTCATTACGCTGGGCACAGCGTTTTCGTACAGGCTGGAGGGATCGGCGCCGGTGGCGAATTGTCACAGGGCGCCGGGCAACTGGTTCAACAAGTATATGATGCGGACGGAGGAGATCATAACGGCGTTGGATACCTGCATTTACCGGCTTTTCCAGTTCAATAACGACGTGAATATTTTATTTACAGTGAGCCCGGTGAGGCACGTCAGGGATGGGATCGTGGAGAATAACCGGAGCAAGGCGAGGTTATTGGAAGCGGTGCATCATTTGAAGGATAAGTTTGACCGGATCCATTATTTTCCGGCTTATGAGCTCGTCATCGATGTGCTGCGGGATTACCGGTTTTACGACATCGACCTGGTGCATCCGAATTACCAGGCCACTGAATACGTGCTGGAGCAGTTCATGAAGTATTACGTCAATGAGCGTTCGTTCGAGTTGTCGGAGGAGATTGAAAAAATTGTTATGGCGAAGCGGCACAAGCCCTTTCAACCGGATACCGATGCCCACAGAAATTTTTTAAAGCTCAATTTGGAGCGTGCCCGCGCTTTGGCAGCCGCAAACCCATTTCTTGATTTGAAGGAGGAGATTTATTTTTTTTCGGGTAGTTGCTTGCCTAGTGTCCACCCCCGGCGCTTCGCGCCACC
>CAMPGT010000122.1 GCA_946885665.1 uncultured Chitinophagaceae bacterium
ATAATGAATTGATCATTTTTCCCAGCAGGTGCCGTTGTGTTTTTTCCCTGCTTACTGCAGGTTGATAGATGTGCGTTTTAATGGAATCGTCGCGCTTCACCAATCCTTTTTCATTCATGATCTGCATGAGTTTTAGGGTGGTGGTGTAGCCGGCTTCCTTTGTTTTCGAAAGTTCTTCGTGCACCTCCCGCACGCTGGCCATTCCTTTTGACCAGAGCACCTGGAGGATCTCCAGTTCACTTTCAGTTGGTTTAATATATTTTATCGAGGACATAGAGGGCAGTTTGAATCAAACTTACGATATATTTCGTAAAAGAAATGTAAAAATGGGAGTGGGGAGCAGGGAGCAGGGAGTGGGGAGTGGGGAGTGGTAAGGAGGGACAAAAAAAATTCCGCCATTTGGCGGAACTTTTAATTATTTAAACACTACACTACCTACTACCCACTACCTACTCCCTGCTGCCTCCACTACCTCCGTCTTCACATCCTGCTTCTTCTGCACCACGTGCGTGTTATCTCCATACAATGAAGCGAGAGTAGGTGCTATCACCAATGAAACGATGGACATCAATTTAATCAGGATATTCATCGACGGGCCGGAAGTGTCTTTGAAGGGATCGCCAACGGTGTCGCCGGTTACAGCGGCCTTGTGCGGATCGCTTCCTTTTTTATATGTCTGCCCATTAATATCGACTCCTTTTTCAAAGGATTTTTTTGCATTGTCCCACGCGCCACCGGCGTTATTCTGAAACATGCCCATCAGCACACCGGAAACTGTGGCGCCGGCGAGAAATCCGCCGAGTGCTTCGGGCCCAAGCAGAAATCCAATGATGAGCGGAGAAAGAATCGCAATTGCACCCGGCAGCATCATCTTTTTAATCGAGGCCTCAGTAGAGATGGCCACACATTTATCGTATTCCGGTTTACCTGTTCCTTCCATAATGCCTGCAATGGTCCTGAACTGGCGGCGCACCTCTTCTACCATGGCCATGGCAGCCTGTCCAACGGCGCGAATGGCCAATGAAGAAAATATGAATGGTATCATGCCGCCAATGAAAAGGCTGGCGAGTACTTTAGCTTTATAAATGTCGATGCCGGTCATTTCAAACCCATTGTGGTTGATCACACCCACGTAAGCGGCAAATAACGCAAGGGCAGTAAGCGCTGCTGAAGCGATGGCGAATCCCTTGCCTGTTGCAGCAGTTGTATTGCCGACGGCGTCGAGCACGTCTGTTTTTTCTCTCACCTCTTTCGGCAGTTCGCTCATTTCTGCAATACCACCGGCATTGTCGGCAATGGGGCCGAAGGCATCGATCGCCAGTTGCATTGCGGTTGTGGCCATCATACCGGCTGCTGCTATCGCAACACCGTACAGGCCCGCACATTCGTACGAACCCCAGATACCGGCTGCAAGAACGAGGATGGGCACAAATGTGCTTTCCATGCCCACGGCCAATCCGCCGATAACGTTGGTGGCATGGCCGGTTCCCGATTGCCTCACGATGCTGAGCACGGGGCGCTTACCCATGGCCGTGTAGTATTCGGTGATGATGCTCATCAGCGTACCCACGCCAAGACCCACGCCTATTGCACCCAGAACTCCCCACTTGGTGAATTCAAGGTTGCGCAGCACCATTGTTTCGGGAAGAATATAATATACGAGACCGATGCAGGCAAGAGCCGTCAGGATGATCGACCCCCAGTTACCCATGTTCAACGCCTTCTGCACGTTTGCCGTGTTAACGCCGGCACTTTCGCTGATTTTTACGAAGAACGTTCCGATGATTGAAAAAATAATTCCCACACCGGCTATCAGCATCGGCAGCAGGATGGGAGCGAGGCCCCCGAATGCATCGACCGATTTCGTTTCCTGTCCCAGTACCATCGTGGCAAGCACCGTTGCTACGTACGATCCGAAAAGGTCGGCGCCCATTCCCGCAACGTCACCAACGTTGTCGCCAACGTTATCGGCGATGGTAGCGGGGTTTCTTGGATCGTCTTCCGGTATGCCGGCTTCAACTTTTCCGACGAGGTCGGCGCCCACGTCTGCGGCCTTGGTATAAATACCGCCGCCCACGCGTGCAAACAAGGCTATAGATTCTGCGCCGAGCGAAAAGCCGGTGAGCACCTCGATGGTTCTTACCATTTCAGGTGAATCGACAGCCGCTTCCGGAGCGAATATTGCTTTAAGGATGATGAAAAGTCCACCGAGACCGAGCACTGCAAGTCCCGCAACACCGAGGCCCATTACGGACCCACCGGTGAAGGACACGGCCAGCGCTTTTTTAAGGCTGGTGCGTGCGGCATGGGCCGTGCGTACGTTGGCCTTTGTGGCGATGCGCATGCCTATATAACCGGCAAGGGCACTGAAGAATGCGCCCATGATAAAAGAAACGGCAATGGCCCAATGTGAATTGGGATTGCGTGTGCCCATAAACGCAAGAAGCACCGCAGCTATGATCACAAAATATGTAAGGATCTTCCATTCTGCCCTGAGAAACGCCATAGCTCCTTCAGCAATGTAATTGCTGATTTCTTTCATACGGCCGGTTCCTGCGTCCTGTTTTGATACCCAACTGAATTTGATTAAAGTGTAGAGCAAGCCAATGGCCCCCATCAACGGAACCCAATAGATCAGATTGTCCATAAACAGTATTTCGTATTCAAATTTTAAGGGGGCAAAAATAGGGTAAAAGGTTGATGAGCCTTACTTTTTCTTCTTAAATGGATTGAGGTTTTCGATGAGACCCTTGCCCGATTCTTTCAACCTGTCGGCCGCATTTTCAGGCTTATTTTTTGACGAATCTGTCGTCGTGGTGTCCTTTTTTCCGAAAAGCTGGTCCTTCAGCCTGCTCGATACCTCGCTCACGGCCTGTTTCCTGAGCGACTGAAGCGTATCTTTCACCACTTGCTTCGAGCTGTCGATCTTCGTCTTCGCAAAATCGGTGGCCTGCTCCTTTAATTCGTCCGCGAGTTTCGTGGCCGATTCTTTCAGGTCGAGATTGATCTGCGGATCGCTGATGGTTCCCAGCATTTTTACGTTTACGTTCACCGTTTCACCCAGTTTAACAGGCACACCTTTATCCGATACCTTCGCCGCCAGGCTGTTGATGACCTCATTGCCTTTCGTTCCCAGCATCGAACGCGGAACTTTCATATGTATGGCGTAGTCGAGCGACTGGTCAAAACCGTGCGTGCCGCCAATCTCCATTTCTATATTGGCAACGGTAACTTTGAACGGTTGCACAAATACTTTACCCTGGCTGAATTCGAAATGCTCACGCACCTCGCGCAGCGAAACATTTTTGAGCTCATTGATGTTCAGGCGGTCGGCGAGTTTTTCAAGTGGTTTGAATTTTTGCAGTAAACCCTGCACGAGAAAAATATTTCCTTCCCCCGTTAACGTTGTCAGGTCGGGAAACATATTTTCTCCCAACAAGCCCGTCATGTTCAGTTTAGACGAAAGCTTGCCGCCCAGGAATTTGCCGATGGGCATCAGTTTTTGAACGGTCACGAATGTGTTGAAGGTTTGCTGTACGTCGAGATCCTTCACATCATACGTAAGTGCGATGGCCGGTTTCTGTTTATTGACGCGGGTGGAATAGGAGCCGCTTACAGCAAGTGTGCCGCCGAGTGCGTTTCCTTTTACATTGTCGAGCTTCACGGCTTCATCTGCCAGGTGAAGCGTGCCGCTCACGTCTTTCATCACCAGTTTGTCATAGGTAACCTGGCCCGCCTGTGCGTTTAAGGAGAGGTCGAGGTTGGCGGGTACGATAAACGGTTCGGTTGTTGTGGTATCCGATGATGTGGTATCGGTTCCCATCCAGTCGTTTACATTCAGTTTATCGGCTTTTACATTCACTTCACCATTGAGCGGCTGGTTTTTCAGCGCATAAGCAAGAAGGTTATTAACATATCCGTTTGCCGAAAAATTAGTATTAAGATATGACCCCGCTGCTTCGTTCAGCGTTACGTTTTTTGGCGTGAAGGTCATCAGTAATTTTTGCAGTGCCACACCACCTGGGTAATCTTTCGAAACATAAGAAAATCCGTTCAGCGCGATGGTGCCCGCTGCGTAAAATTTGTCGAACTGCTGTTTCTGAGCCGCTTCCACCGAACCTTTCGCATTCACGTCTGCGTTCAATGTGCCTTTTATGTCGGTTCCCTTATCGAGTTTCACCATCCTTGTGATCTGCGAAAGGTCGAGCTTTCCTTTTGCCGCGGCATCTACCCACATGTTTGAAATGGGCGTTTTCATCAGCAACCGGAAATCGAACGGCTCGTTTTCCATTTCGAGATGTGCCTTTGGAATATCCACCACCGTATGATCGGTTACCCCATCGGGGTTATCCACTTTCATGGCGAGGTTGATATTTTTTACCGGCGCAGGAAGATCGGGGTATTTAAAATATCCATCGCTTACATTGAGGTTAATATTGTAAGCCGGTATTTTAGTGGGGGAGTAGGTGCCGTTTACTTTACCGTTAAATACTGCTTTCCCTTTCGTTTGCACCTTCGCAAAATCTTTTTGATAAATTACCGGGATAAGCGAGAGGATGTTTTTGAAATCGGTGGAAGGCGCATTAAAACTGATGTCCATGTTGTAGGTGCTGTCGTTCACCAGCTGGAAGAAACCTTCCGTTGCTATCTTCAGCTCGTTCAGTGCAATTTCACCGGTTTTAAATGTGTATTTGGATATTTTATTATCGACCTGGATATCGGCATCAATTTTAGTTTTTGTATCCGCCAGGTACGGAATCGTGCCCATCACAAAGTTCACCGCGTCTGCAGAAGTTTTTGTTGACAGCGTAAAATTATCGGCGGTAAAGTCGCCGCTGCCTTCGTGGTGCAGTCCGGCAATTTCAGCGCTCATGTCGCCGGCCGAATCAACATAAGAAATGTATCCGTCGTTGATAGAATAGTTTTTAAGCTCCATATTGAAGGGCTCTTCTTCCGTGCTGGTGGAAGTGGTTGTGTCGGGCTTCATGATATCCCAGTTCGCCGATCCGTCTTTGGCAACGATGGCATGTATGCGAGGCTTATTGACGGCCACCGAATAAATGGTCATTTTGTCGCCCCTGATCACGCTCATGAGATTAAGCGCCGCATCAATGTTGTTTGCGGCAAGAAGTGTATCGGAAGAAAACTTTCCGGTTCCGATTACCTGCAATTTTTCTATGGCCACTGAAATACGCGGGAACCTCCTGATCAGTGAAAGGTCGATATCAGCGAAATCAACCTGCGCGTTAATATTTTTATTGATCTCTGTTTTTACGACCTGGATAATCTTGTCCCTGAACAGAAAAGGCAGCGTGAAGAGGATGATAAAAATTACCAATACTGTTATCCCGGTAATCTTGAGGAATTTCTTCATAGATGGATATTTAAATTTTAGAGGCGCACGTGCTCGGGGCTCCTGTCTTCATGTCTTTGCCCTGCAAGTGCCTTCAACGAATGAATACATACATTTAGTTCATAACCAATTAATAAAATCAGCGAATTTATGTATAACAGGAACATAAGTATCAATATCGTGCCTATCGATCCATATACCTTGTTATAAGTGCCGAATTTATTGACCCAAAACGAAAAGGCAAAAGTTGACAGCACCACGAGAAATGTTGCAAATATTGCACCCGGAGAGGCCAGTTTCCACCGTTTTGTGATAGCCGGCGCATATTTGTATATGTAGCCGATGGAGAAAAGGATCAGCAAAATGATGATGACCCACCTTACCGAATGAATCAGTTGCCGCACGAAAACATTCGTGATATCCATTATTCTCATCAGGTACCCAAACAAAGTACCCTGCGTTACCAGCAGGGTGATTGTCGCCATCAGGATGACGATCAGCATCGTGGTAAGCTTGATGGCCGTCCACCTGTCGCCAAAAAATCCTCTTTCCTTGTGTTGATGCAGCGACCTGTTAAAGGAGCGCATAATTCCCATCACCGCATTAGATGCATAAAATACGGCAAGCAAAAAACCGACGGAAAGTAATCCCGAGCGGGGAGTATTTAAGAAATCATTAAGAAAAGTGGCTACGAGGCCGTAGGTTTTTTCGTCGGGTGCGATCATCTTAAAAAGATCGAGCAACTCGATGGTGATCTCCCGTGAAATGGGCATGTAGGGGATGAGTGTACACAGGAAGATCGTTGCGGCGGGTATCGCCATCAGGAAATTGAAGGATATGGCCGCGGCCCGGTCGTTCAATCCCACTTTATTCATCTGGTGCACGAAGAAGATCGCCACATCGTACAGGGGTACTCCTTCAAACCCCGGGAGGATGATCTGCTTGCTTTTCGACCGGATGTATTTAGCAAGCGGCGTGTTTACTATAAATGTTTCCAGTTTATTCATCGCCAACTTCTGCGCTTGCCGATTTGCGTCTTTTTTTTTCTTCCTGGTTGAGCGCCTCGCGGTATTCGCGCGCGTATTTTAAATGTTCCTTGTAACTCGAGGTAAATACGTGTCCCTTCGAAAAATCCTTCTTTGCCACAAAAAACAAGTAATCTGTTTTTGGTGCGTTCAGCACCTCGTCCAGCGTCGTCAGTGTGGGCGTGCAGATAGGGCCCGGTGGCAGGCCCTTGTTCCGGTACGTATTGTAAGCCGACTCGATCGCCAGGTGTTTCGCATAAATTCTTTTCAATCCAAAATCGCGCAGCGCAAATTTGATGGTTGGATCCGCGCCCAACGGGATGTTCCTGGCAAGACGGTTGATGTAAACGCTCGCCATCAATCCTTTTTCGGGATCGTAATTCGTTTCTTCTTCTATGATGGATGCCAGGACGTAAGCGGTCGTGGGGTTGAGTCCCTGCGCCTCAGCTTTCTTTTTTCTTTCTGCGTTCCATATTTTTTTATACTCCGCCTGCAGCTTTCTGAAAATGCCCGAGGGGGAAGCGGTCCACAGGTACCTGTAAGTATTGGGGAACACGGCGGTCATCACGGTATTGGTATCCAGGCCGAAGGTTTTCAGCGAGTCGTTGCTGTTGAGGAAGCCGAGGAACTTTGCCGAATCCGTTTCAAATTTCTTCCCGACCAGCGCCGCGAGGTTTTCTTTGGTGCGCACCTTCGTGATCACCAGGTTCACGGGCCTCTGCCTGCCGTTGCGGAGCATCCGGGCGATGTTGAGCAGCCCCATTCCCTTGCGGATCTCATACTTTCCCGGCCGGATGGATCTCCATACTTTCATCTGGTTGGCCAGGAGCAGGAATGATTCGGGATTTTTGAGGAGTTTTTGATCGCGGATGGAGCGCATCACCTCATCTTTTGCAGTATGCCCCGTATGTATGTAGAGATATTTTGCTTTTTCGGGGAAAGCGGTATTTGAAAACAGGAACCTGCCCACTATCGCAATGACGATCAGTGCAATCGCTACTAACGCAAACAGGAATTTCTTTAACATAGGTTATTGATTGCTGTGTAAATAAACAAAAAACCCTGCGCAAAAGCAGGGTTTATATGAAAACATTATAAAATGGCTATTTAAGGTTGAGCGGGAGTAGGAGTGGGTTGCTGCGGCAACGCCGGTGCAGGTGTAGCGGGTGCCGGTTGCGTAGTGGTTGGCCTCAGATTAGGCTCCGCCACGGAGGTCCGGCCACCGATAAACACAGGAGAGGCGATGCTGAGAATGGCTATCAGCGCAGCCAGTACCCAGGTGCCTTTCTCAAGAACATCCGTCGTTTGCTTGACACCCATGAACTGGCTGTTGAATCCTGCAATGCTGCCGGAAAGGCCACCGCCCTTCGGGTTCTGCACGAGTATGAAAAATGAAATGATGATCGACGTGAGGATGATCAGCACCAGGAAAAATATCGCCATGTCACACTACTTTAATTGGTCAATTTTGGCAGCAAAATAAGCGCTTTTGGCGGGATTGAGCAAACTTAATTTCCGGTAGGTGTCGGCGGCTTTTTCGGTGTTTCCCTGCTTGGCCCACACTTCGGCCATGGCTTCCGTCACCACCTCTTTTTCCTCGATCGAGTCGGCGGCGTTGCGAAGCACCACCTGCTGGCGGGTATCGTCTTCGGGGTTACGGATGGCTTCTGTTTCGGCAGCGGGCAGCTTCTTCATGCTGCGGAGCCACTCGGTGAAGCTTTTCAACTGCTGCCCCAGCCGGTCCCTCGACAGATCGGCCTGCTGGAGCCTGATGCCCTGCGAAGCAAAATAATCTATCGTGTGGTACGACTGGAAAGCGATCGGTTCCATGTCTTCATTACCGGCATTACCCGATACCGCTCCGCCGGTTGTGACAGGCTGCTTCTTTTCCGGTTCATCGGGCTGCGTTTTCTCTTCAACCGCTTTTTCGCGCAGGTCGAGATTCAACTGCCATTGGAACCAAAGTGGGTTGTGAAAATAAAGGCCGGATGTGATAACGTCTTTGTGCAATTCGCCGGGGTTCGCATCGTGCCGTTTCCGGGCCAGCAGGAAACGCGCGACCGACACATAAGGAAACCTGTTTACAAACGATTCGAGTTCGTCTACGGTTACCTCCTCGATACTCGCTTTTTGAAAAAGCTGTTGGGTTATCAGGCTGATCTCGTTTGTCATGGCACAGTTTACCAGTTTGAAAAAATCCTGTTGAAGACCTCATCGGTGAGGTTCTTCAGTATATCCTCCGATTGCTGTGCTTCAGCCTGCTGCAGACTAAGCCCTGCATTGAAATCGAAATTACGGCTAATATCGGCTTCAAAATTGGCTTTTTCATCGAGGCGGTTCTTAAAAACAATATGAACGGTCACCATCAGCCTGTTGGTGGAAGCTTCCTGGTCGGAAACGCCGGCTGTGGAAACTGAATAACCCGTAATGGCGCCACTGATGTCGTAGTGTGCATCATCGCCGGGAATGAGGGTGAGCCTCGTTTGGTTATTGATTTTCTGGCGCAGCCTGTCCGTTAATTGCGGACTCAACTGCGGGTTAACGTACGTTGCCCTGTTCTCGATATAATTCACGTGCACCGTTTTCACTTCCGGCGGAATGCTCACATCTTTGAATGAATAACAGCCGCTGTAAAATATCGTTGCCAGCAACAACAGTAAAATGGTTGTTTGTTTCATGAAGTAGTTTCACTCTTTGATGTCGTACTCTTTTAGTTTCCTGTAAAGTGTTCTTTCACTGATGCCGAGGTCGGAAGATGCATCCTTTCTTTTTCCGCGGTGTTTCTTCAGCGCTTTTTCTATCAACTCTTTCTCCTTGTCCATGATGTTCAACGATTCTTCGACTTCTTCATGATGATGGATGTCGCCATCATTGTGATGAAGAAGCACTGGTGAAGAACTCTGTGGTATTCCGCCATGCTGCATCATTTCCTGCTGGTGCAACTCTTTCATGTCATTCATGAACGAGGGATGTTGCGAAGCGATCGAAGGATTTTGCAGGATGTCGAAAAACATCTTCTTTAATTCATTCACATCCTTTTTCATGTCGAAGAACAGCTTGTACAATATCTCCCTTTCATTGGCAAAATCCGGCGACGGTGTGTGACCGTGCGCCAGCACAGGCAACCTGTTTTCTCTTACAGGAAGAAAACGTTTCAGCTCGCCTGCCGTTACAAACCTGTCTGTGGCGAGCACCGAAATCTGCTCGGCAATATTCTTCAATTCACGGACATTGCCGGGCCAGGTGTAGTTAATTAACATAGATTTCGCGTCCTCGTCGAGTTGTACGGGAGCGATTTTATAACGCTCGGAAAAGTCTGCTGCAAATTTTCTGAATAAAAGAATGATGTCTTCTTTCCTGTCTTTCAAAGCGGGAACGCGAATGGGTACCGTGCTGAGGCGGTAGTAAAGATCCTCGCGGAACCGGCCGTGCTGGTGCAATTCCAGAAGATCCTTATTGGACGCGGCGATAACGCGCACATCCGTTTTCTGCACTTTTGACGATCCCACTCTTATGAATTCTCCTGTTTCCAGAACCCTTAACAAGCGGGCCTGCGTGCCCAATGGCATTTCTCCGATTTCGTCGAGGAAGATCGTGCCGCCGCTCACAGTTTCAAAATATCCCTTGCGGCTGTCAACGGCACCAGTGAAGGAACCTTTTTCATGACCGAATAATTCTGAATCGATCGTTCCCTCCGGAATCGCACCGCAGTTTACGGCGATGAAAGGATTGTGTTTCCTGGCAGACAAAGAATGAATGATATTGGAGAAGACTTCCTTACCAACGCCGCTTTCTCCGAATATCAGCACGGTAAGGTCGGTATTGGCCACCTGCGAAGCCACCTGCAACGCATAATTGAGTGCCGGCGAATTGCCGATGATTGCAAACCTGTTCTTTATGCTTTGTATATCCATCCGTATTTATTTAACTGCCGTGCCGAGTAATGTTCCGCCGGTTGAACCGGTCACCAGCACGTTCACATAATGACCTTTGTTGAGCATGCCGTCTTTCGGAAAAACGACAACTTTATTTTCACTGCTCCGGCCCATCCAGTCGCGATCGCTTTTCTTCGAATCGCCTTCTATCAATACCTTAAATGTTTTTCCAATGTCGGCGTAGTTGCTTTTTTTCGACAGAGTATTTTGCAGTGATACGATCTCTGCCAACCTTCTTTTTTTCGTTTCTTCCGGCACATCATCGGCATAGCGTCGCGCTGCGAGCGTGCCCGGGCGTTCACTATAAAAATACATGTAGCTGAAGTCGTATCCGCACAGTTCCATGAGGGCGAGCGTTTGCTGATGGTCCTCTTCTGTTTCCGTACAGAATCCGGCAATGATATCAGAGCTGATGCCGCAGCCGGGAATAACCTCGCGAATACGATTGACTTTCGCGATGTACCACTCCCTCGTATAACTCCTGTTCATCAATTGCAATATCCTGTTCGACCCGCTTTGCACGGGAAGGTGAATGTATTTGCAAATGTTTTCGTGCCGTGCTATTGCAAACAACACGTCATTGGTTATATCTTTTGGGTGAGAGGTGGAAAACCTGATCCTCAGCGCGGGATCGATCAGTGCCACCTGTTCGAGGAGCGCCGCGAATGTTACCGGTTTGCCGGCGGGTGTATCGGGTATCCAATAATAGCTGTCCACATTCTGCCCTAGCAGTGTTATTTCACGGTATCCCATGTCCAACAGTTGCCTGCACTCCCGAATTACCGATTGTGGGTCGCGGCTTCTTTCTCTTCCGCGTGTGAAGGGTACCACGCAAAATGCGCACATGTTGTTGCAGCCGCGCATAATGCTCACGAATGAGGTAACGCCATTTGAATCGAGCTTTACGGGAGAAATATCTGCATAAGTTTCTTCGCGGCTCAGCAAGACGTTGACCGCTTTAGTGCCGCCTTCTGCACCGGTGATAAGTGAGGGCAGGGAGCGATAGGCATCAGGGCCTATGACGAGATCTACCAGTCTCTCTTCTTCCAGCAATTTCGCTTTCAGCCTTTCGGCCATGCAGCCCAGCACGCCGATGAGTGCTGAAGGCTTTTCTTTCTTGATAAGGTTGAAGGCGCTCAGCCGCTTCCTAACGGTTTGTTCGGCTTTCTCACGTATTGAGCAGGTGTTCAGGAAGATAAGGTCGGCTTCTTTGTAATCGCGGGTGGCCCCGTAGCCACTGTCATTGAGTATGGAAGCCACTACTTCGCTGTCGGCGAAGTTCATCGCGCAGCCGTAGCTCTCGATGTAAAATTTCTTCTGATAGGGGTTCACTTCCAGGGCGAACGGCGCAAAGGCTTCTCCCTGGCGTGTTTCATCGTGCACTGTATGGTCGGTAACGTTCAGCATCGCCTCATTTGAGCGTGCAAAGTTAGTAAAACCGAGGCAGTTTTGGCAGTTAAAATGGGCAGATTGACAGACGTTGTCCACCCCCGGCGCTTCGCGCCACCCCCGCCAGCGGGGGATATATGCACCTTCGCTACCACGGCCAGCGGGGGGTATAATGCACCTTTCGCTACCACCGCC
>CAMPGT010000123.1 GCA_946885665.1 uncultured Chitinophagaceae bacterium
GGGCAATGCCGTGTATAACTGCGGGTAGTTGCTTCCTTCTCCCCATATCAATGACTGCCCGAAAGGATTTTTGCCAACGATCCAGAATAACTGTTGCTCAGCAATGTTCGTCAGTTCTTTGTCTTGCAGAAATTTTCCGCAAAGCGCGGCGGCCTTGCCCGTGGAGAGATGGACGGCGGCATTTCCCCTGAATGAGAACCATACCGGAAAAACACGCAGGTAGTGCTCATCATCCAGCTTGAAACCGTTTTCAAGCTGTTCTTTATAATCTTGCGTTGCACCGCTCCGAATTCCTACCTGTACCTTATAAAAGTTAACTGAATCTTTTACCTCATCAATGTGGTATACACCACTCGGCACCATGCCATAGGGTTCAACATATTTCATGATTTTTTTGAGGTATTCGCCATACATGGTGATCGATTGTTTCCACTTATTGTAATCAGCATGATCCGGCTGCGTTTCACAAAGCGCCGTCAATGCCTGCATGTACACCTGGTCGCGCGATTGGTGCGTGAAATGCACAATAGATTTCCTGGTCAGGTCCCGATAGAAGAATCCCTTTATTTTATCCTTATCGCCAAGTGGTTCTTTACGTTGGCAATCTAAAGTGTATCGTATGGCTTTAGCTGCTTCATCGGCATAATATTTATCCCCCGTTAGTTTATACAGCAAACTTGCGGCAAACGAAATGTTGGCCATGTACTGACTGTTGGAAGCCATGGCAGCATGATCGCCGCCACCCCCACCACTCATTTCATCAAATCCCTTTTCATCAAATCGTTTCCTGGCAAACGCGTAGTCTTCCATGGCCACTTTGCGGAGATTTTCCTTCAGCATTTTATCGTTTTCTACGGACATAGAAGCGTACGCTTCTATTCCTGCATACACGAAATTTTCAAATGCCCGGTTGTGCACGCGAACCCTGCGGCGCGCGGTAGAATCGTCGCCGGTACCAATAAAACCATCCGTCCACAAATTGGTTCCCCACGTTTGCGCGCGATAGCCATCACTCAACCGCGATTTGAGCACAAAATCAATTCCCCACTCTGCTTCTTCCATCAAACGGTGATAGAGGTCCATGTTGTTTTTCTCTTTTGCCCTGTTGGCCATTTCAAGAAGTGAGTAAGCTATCTCGCCGGATTGCAGCGCCTGCTGCGACATATCCGCTGCATCGTGCCACCCCCCGTTAAATGCAAAAAGTTTTCCGTTGTATGTGCCGTTGAGATCGGTGTGGCAAACGCCATGCTTTCCGGGCACAGGGTATCCGCAGCGTTCACAAAAAATAAAATTCAGCACGCGCCACGCCGAATTGTCCCAAATATTGCGATTGATGTAGAAGGGCGCGCTGTTAATATCGCCCACACGAATATAATATTGACCTTCTTTTTTGAAATCGCTGAAATCAATCGACTCGAAATTACCGATGGGTGTCTTCTCCGAATTGATTTTACCCTCGTACACTACACCGTGAGATATATTGTCGACCAGTTGGAAGCTGCCCTTGTTGTTCTTTACGCGTACTATCGCTGATTTCTCACTCTGCACGCCGTAACCGGTGGTGGAATAAATGATCCGGTTTTCTGCGGACACCCAACCGGTTACCACTTCGGGATTCTCAATGGATTCCAGCGTCACGGCATCAATGTCGAACTTTAACGAATCGCCCATGGTGCGCTCTTTTCCGAATACTTCTATCGCAAAAGATATTTTTGTGACTTTGTCGCGCGGTAACCCGGTCATTTCAACAAAACACTCGTTCCACTGTCCGTTGATCAGGTTGATCTCATGGTATCCTTCACGTTCATACTTGTCTGGCACTTTGATCTTACCGTCGTTCTCCACATATAAATTGAGATAAATGCTGCGCGCCCCTTCGCAATTGGGATAGATGTAAAGTTTGATGCGGTTATATTTTTCCCAGTTTTTTCCGCCCACGTCGAAACTTGCGAGGGACGTGCCAAAACCCAGGCCCCATCCTAAAAATTGAGGATAAGTGGTAGGCGCGACCAACCGGAGGCTGTGTTTGCCCGAAATGCTTCTTTCAGACGACAGCGACACTCCGCCAATTCCTTTATGCGTCCACTTGTTCATGCTCTCCATATCGCAGAGCATTTCTGATGTGAGCACCTTTTTGGTGAGTCCAAACGATTCGAATGATTTACTGTAATCGAGCGGCAATGGCGCATGCACGTAGCCTGTCTTGCGGATATCTGCTTTCAGCTTTTCGTCAATCTGCGCGAATAATACATTGGTGGCGCAAACAGCCAGCCATGCGAGTGCTAATAATTTTCTCATATAATATAGATAGAGGAGAAGGGAAAAATTATTTATATGTGAATATATTAACCAGTCATCAAACAACCATAAAGAGATTCGGCATGCACATTCTTGCCGGATTATTTATCTTCGGAAACCGGATGGATAACTGAAAACCTGTACTGTTATGTTTGAAGCGATAAGAGCGTATTATCGTAACCTGGTTCCGCGCTTGTCTGACGACGATTTGGCTGCGCTGGAAGAATGCCTTAGTGTTCGCGATATACAAAAGGGAGACTTCCTTGTCAGGGCAGGGCAGGTGTGCAAATGCGTGTCGTTTGTAAACAAGGGCCTTGTACGACTCTATTACACCATCGATGGCAAAGATATCTCGATAGGCTTCGCCGCTGCCGGCGACTATACCGCCGAATATGAAAGTTTTCTTACGCGCAAACCTGCTGCACAGAATATTGGTGCGCTGAGCGATGCACAGGTCATTGATCTTGCTTTCGACGACATGCAGCGTTTGTACCGGGAAAACCCCGCCTTCCAGGAATTCGGCAGAAAGATTGCAGAATTTCTTTTCATTTCACTTAACCAGCGCAATACCGCATTGCTCGCGCTAACGCCCGAGGACCGCTATCGAAATATGATTGCCAACAATCCGCAGTTATTGCAACAGGTGCCGCAGTATATGCTGGCGTCCTGGATTGGCGTTACACCCGAACACCTCAGCCGCATCCGTAAAAAGATGAGCAGCCATTGATATTCATCAATAAGGGCCGCTTCCGAACCTTCTTAACATTTATCAACGAAAACGACCGTCGTGCAAGTGAAATTTGTATCGAAATCATAAAACATTCCGCTATGAATTTCATCAATGAATTAAGAAGAAAGAACCCGGTATTGTTTTGGTATGGTGCGCTGAATTTTGCGGGCGCAGCCGTATGTATCTTTTTAATACAAACAACCGAAATACGGGTCAATAACATCAACGCTTTTATTAAGCCGCTTAAGTTTTATTTGTCTATTGCAATATTTTGCTGGACGATGGGCTGGCTGCTGCACTACCTGCAAAGACCTTCGAAGGTGAGAGCCTACAACATCATGGCAGTGATCGTGTTTACTTTTGAGATTTTTGTGATTACGTGGCAGGCTGCAAACGGCAGGTTGTCGCACTTCAATAACGATACTGTTTTATATGCCTGGCTGTTCAGGCTGATGGGTATGGCCATCGTCTTTCTTACATTCTGGACCGGTTATATCGGAATATTGTTTTTTAAGAAGAAAGACTGGACACTGCCGATGCCGCTCGTCTGGGGCATCCGCCTCGGCATTTTGTGTTTTGTGTTTTTTGCTTTGGAAGGAGGCGTAATGGCCGCGCTGCTAAGACATACCGTAGGGGGTGACGATGGCGGTAAGGGTTTGCCGCTGATCAACTGGAACAAGGAGCATGGCGATCTGCGCATTGCGCATTTTCTCGGCATGCACTCACTTCAAATATTTCCGTTGTTTGGATATTACATCGCCACCAGCAGCAAAACGACCATCACCTTTGCCGCATTTTACGTTGGCCTGGTGGTGGCGGTGCTGGTTCAGGCGCTGATGGGTTTGCCGTTATTTTGATGCTGCCTAACTTGCAGTCATGACAGGCAAACAACTACAGGAGATTCCGCTTTCTATTCTCGACCTGGCCCCGATCACTGCGGGCAACTCGGCCGAAGCAACTTTTAAAAACAGTTTACTGCTGGCGCAACGTGCCGAAGAACTGGGATACCACCGGTACTGGCTTGCAGAACATCACAACACTGAAAGTGTGGCCAGCTCGGCAACCGCGGTGTTGATAGGATACATCGCCGGCGGCACAACGACCATGCGTGTGGGCAGTGGCGGCGTCATGCTGCCGAACCACGCGCCGTTGGTGGTGGCCGAACAATTTGGTACGCTCGCTTCGCTGTATCCGGGCCGCATAGACCTGGGGCTGGGACGTGCGCCAGGCACCGACCAGCTAACGGCGATGGCACTGCGTCGCAACCGCATCGAATCTGTGCACGACTTCCCCGAGGACGTCATAGCATTGCAAAATTATTTTTCGAAGGAAAACAGCACGGCGAAGGTCCGCGCCATTCCGGGTGAGGGCCTCGACATTCCGATATGGATTCTGGGTTCGAGTACCGATAGCGCACGACTGGCCGCATTGCTCGGTCTGCCTTATGCTTTTGCCAGCCACTTTGCGCCGACGCAATTTATTGCCGCGATGGATATCTATCGAAACACTTTCCGTCCGTCGAAGTACCTCGATAAACCGTACATGATGGCTTGTATCAACGTGATAGCAGCCGACACCGACGGTGAGGCGGAGCGTTTGGTAACGTCTTTTTACCAGTTGGCGCTTGGATTGGTAACGGGCATGAGGAAGCCGCTGCAACCGCCCGTTGACAATATGGACAACTTGTGGAACGAATACCAGGAGGCAATGGTGAAACAGATGATGCTATACACGTTCGTTGGCGGAAAGGACAAAATCAACAATGAACTCTCTTTGTTCCAGCAACAGACGCAACTGGATGAAATGATGGTGACGAGCCATATTTACGACCCCGGCGCGCGTATTCACAGCTATGAAGTGCTAAAGGCGGCGCAAAACGGATAAGCCGGTACAAAGCCGGTAACGCTACGGTAGACAAGGGTGGAATGAAATTATCTGTAGAATAAGGAAAAATTTCATGAAACAGCAAATACGAAGGGAAAGAAGTAAGCTGGTGATGTTGATCGAGCATTTGTTGGAGGGTCCTATGGTCTTCCTGGGATTTGTATGGCTCGTTCTATTAGTGATTGAATTGGTGTGGGGTTTGAGCCCCGTATTGGAAACCTGCAGTCTCATCATCTGGGCACTGTTCATCATTGATTTTCTGCTGAAATTCTTTATTGCGCCGGTCAAAATGCAATACCTGAAGAAGAACTGGCTCACCGCGGTATCGCTCATCATTCCTGCCTTTCGTGTTCTTCGCATATTCAGAGTCATGCGATTGTTTCGTGGTGTGAGAGTGGTAAAAGTGGTGGCTTCCCTTAACCGCAGCATGAGAAGCCTTGGCGCAACCATGAACCGCCGTGGATTTGGATATGTCGTGCTTCTTACCCTGATCGTTACATTCGGCGGCGCCGCGGGAATGTTCGCGATCGAAAAAAACAATCCCGGGTTTGAAAATTATGGTATGGCGCTGTGGTGGACATCAATGCGGGTGATCACCGCAGGCAGCGACTTCTGGCCCATTACAGCCGAGGGCCGTGTTCTCGCGTTCATACTTTCGCTTTTTGGTTATGCTATATTCGGATATGTTACGGCCACGCTGGCTACTTTTTTTATCGGCCGGGATGCCGAAGAGAAGGATGCGCCGCTGGCAGGGGCGAAGGAAGTGGAGGAGTTGAAAAAACTTTTACTTTCACTGTCGCAAAAGCTGGAAACACAAAATCCGGAAATCAGGGCTGAACGGCGGCAGGGTTGATGACGACATATTTGATGGATTTCGCTGCACTGCCCGGATGATAGGAATAAGTGATGTGCAGCAAACCATCGGCCGTTTGAAACATGCCGGGGTACGAATAATTCCCATCTTCCTTTTCATGTTGTTCAAGTGGAAGTTTCCATTTCCAGGTGACGCCTTCGTCGTCCGAAATAAACAGGGACAACCTGTATCTCCCATCATCCACATCGTTACCCACGAAGGCCCACTTACCGTCCTGGAGATTCAGCAATTCGACGCTTGCCGTATTGGGAATACCGGTTTTCATTGCGGCTGACCAGGACTCACCGTTATCTGTCGAAACGCTGCGTTGCACGCGTGTGGGTTCATCTCCGCTGTCGCGCATCATGGCTACGATCGTTCCATCATTTTTTATGGCGAGCGCCGGTTGAATAGGACCCCTGCCAACAATCGGCAGCGACGGCTTCCACGTGTCACCGTCATCATCGGACAGGGCCACGATAGACATGTTGAGCCCGTCGGAATATAATGGCAGCAATATTCTTCCGTTTTTTAACTGCAGCGGTTGTATCCTTGTCATCCAACCATAACTTCTCTTCTCCGGCTCGCTGCTGGCTTGCCTGATCATGTCGTCATAGCGGGGCGCATAAGCCGCCCATCCATTTGTGTTTGGTGGCAGCGCTTTCAGTTTCGTGTTTACTTCTTTTGAAAAATCAATCCCGGGCTTCAGCAAAATATTGTCCTGCCAGTTCCAGGCCGGAGCGCCATCGCCCTTGAAGTTGGTGGCGGTTTTATAGCGTAATAGCGATTGCTCCCATTGATTGGCCTGCACGGCGATCCAGAAGAGAAACAGTTTTCCTTTTTTGTTCACAAACAAAACGGGGTTGCAGTCGGGCAACCCGTACGTATCGGCCATCACAAAGGGCGCCGACCATTTCTTTGCTCCTTTTTTCAAACGTGCGCCCATGATCTTTACATCATCGGCGGTGCGCTCACCGCTGCCGTAAAACCAGGCTGCGAGCATGTCGCCGTTGGGCAAGCCTGCTATCGTGCTGCCATGCACATGTTTTTCCTGCAGCGGAAATATCAGTTGCTCTGTCACGAATGCTTTGTTGCGTTGCGCCGTTCCGAAACTGATTTTGCCCTTCCAGAATGCGATGCTTTCCCGGTTCCACGTGTAGCAGGCAACCAGGTTTCCATTCTCATAAAACATATCCGGGTAGGAAAGTTCATCATCTCCTTTTCCTTTTTCAATATCGAAATGATAGGACCAGGTTTTGCCATTATCGGTTGAAACACTTACGGTAATCGGAAATCTCTTACCCCAGTTTTTGTCAACCGGATTGTAGATAACTGCAACAGTGTCGCCATTGATGTGTGCCACGTCGATCCCGCTGTTGTTATTGGGAAGGGTTGTTTTATACACCGGGCTCCATGTTTTTCCATAATCTTTCGAGTCGCTCCGGCAAACTGCGCCGGCAGAACTTCTGAGCAGCATGTGTACGTGCCCGGGTGCCGACTCCCATAGTGCCGGTTGAATAATTCCCTCGCCGGTAATCGCTTTCCTGTCTATTGGCAAGGTGTCCGATGCGGTCCACGTCTTGCCGGCATCTTCACTTCGATCCACGAAAGCGTTCCATACGCGGTTGCGTTCAATCGAAGCGGGAGCAATCCATGTGCCATCCGATAGAATTATCGGCTGGTTGCGAACGGGCCCCCTGCCGCCTTTGTCGCCCTGCACCAGCTCGCGCGGTGTGGACCATGTTTCTCCTTCATCGGCCGATTCCATGATCCACGTTTCCCAATAGTCTATTTCTTTTCCTACTTTAAAAAAGAGATAAATTTTTCCGTTGTCTTTAAAGAGTACAGGGTTCCAATGCGGTTCGTTCCTGATCTTCACCGCAAGGTGCGGCGGCGACCAGTTACCCGGTCTGCCCTTCGCCATCCATATTCCCACGTCGTTGTTTTTTTCTTCGGTACCGGCAAACCATGCAAACAGGTATTGTCCCTCTTTAAGACCAATCAGTGTGGAGGCATGGCACTGTTTAAAGGGCCGGTTCTTTCCAAAAATATGTTCGTACGAAGTGGTGCTAATTGAAATTTTCGAAGTAGGTGTTTGGGCCGCTGCCTGAATGTTCCATAAAAGTAACAGGGCGGCCAATTGGATCGTTCTCATCGTATAATATTAAATAGCGGGGTCGAGTCTTTCGGGCGACAATGCAATTTCGGTGGGGTCTACAGGTTTTATTTGCAGCCGGTCGCACCACCCAAGGAAATTATCATAAATATTATCGAGTGTATTTTTTTGTTCCGGCGTGAGCTCAAGCACATGCGACCTGCTGATGGTACGCACCGGCACCCCCCGCTTGCGCAAAAAATATTTTGCACTCATGGGATATGCCACATGGATGAGCGGATCAACCCGTGTAAGTTCTGATTGCAGCCAGGCCACTTCCTCGCTTTTTTCAGGATTCGTTGCGTTTGCGCACATCCACACCAGTATTTCAGGATAAAAATTGCCGGAAATGGACGACATGCCCCTTGCGCCCATTTGCAATGAATACATCGCGTTGGGTGTATGGGCGTCGAAGAATTCGAGCGTTGGATCGTCTTTCACGAGCTGCAGCTTGGCCCTTACTAATTCAATGTTGATGGAAGTATCCTTGTGATATACCAGCCGGCCGGACGCGAGCAATGTCTTAAACACTTCGGGCGACAATATCCGTTTATACGGCGCCGGGCATTCATATAGTCCAAGCGGGATGCCCGGCGTAAGGCGGAACATTTTTTCAAAGTTCCTGATCAGCACCTCGTCACTATCGTCCACGTTGGCATAGTGGCCGGTGATCAGGATCACCGCGTTGATACCGGTGTCGTAAATTTTTTTTGCAAACTCAGCTTTATCGGCGATCGTGAAACCGAATGAACCGGTTGCCACGATGGGCACACGGCCGCGAACCTGTTTTACAATATGTTTTGTGAGCTCGAGGCGCTCATCTTCGCTGATGCTGTACATTTCGCTACTCAGGCAGTTGGCGAACAGACCCTTCACTCCTGCGGCGAGGTAAAATTCGACAAGCCTCGATACCACGTCAAGGTCAACTTTGGCCTTGAGGTTGAACGGTGTGATCATCACCGGCACAAATTTTTTTTCATTCGTATGCATAACTTTCGTTTTTAATATTCACTGCTGCACACCCAGGCGTGCAGATCTCCTGAAAGAGGTAATCAGTAAACCGGCGAGAAAGATGGTTAATGTACCGATCACGATCACCATGTTTGCATTGAGCGGATTCCGCAGAAATTCATATTCGGGCGGCAGCAGGTACGAAAAGGTCATCCACAAAATTACCACGATCCCAATAATCGTTGCCGCGAGTGCCTCATGACCGCTGGTTCGCCGGCTTACGATGCCGAGAAGAAAAAGCCCCAGCATTCCGCCCGCAAAAATTCCTGAAAGCTCCCACCATGTATCGAGCACACTTTTGCTGCCAATCATCGCAATGCCGGCGGCCAGGCCCATCATTCCGAAAATGACCGTCATCACGCGCAGGATCAGCAGTTGCTTTTTATCATTTATACCGGGCTTCCAGTGTCTTTTGTAAATGTCCACAGTAAACACCGTTGCGCAGGCATTCATTCCGGAGCTGATGGTACTCATGGCGGCCGAAAGTATGGCCGATATGATTAGTCCCATCAGGCCCACAGGCACCCGGGTGACCATAAAATGCGGAAGTACCTTGTCGCCATAATCGGCAGGCGTCAAGCCTGCGGCAAGCTGCGCCTGCATTGCGGCTCCTATGCCGGGCGCTCTTTCATTCACTGCCTGGCTTTTTACCGTTGCCAGCAATTCGGGTTGCAACTGGTAATAGGCAAACAGCGACGTACCGATGATGAAGAACAGCAACGAAGCAGGGATGTACAGCATTACGCAAAACCACACCGACTTGGCCGCCTGCCTCGGTGATGCGGCAGTATGGTAACGTTGTACGTAATTCTGGTCCATTCCGAAATTGTTGAGGTTGATAAAGAAGCCGTAAAACAGCACCACCCAAAAGCTGGCCTCTGTGAAATCGGGTGAAATGGTGCCGAGGCTGAACTTGCTGTTCTGTTCGCCGATTTCAATGATCCGCGAAACGCCGCCCGGAATTTCACGGATGATGAGGTACAGGATCAGCAATGCGCCAAACGTTTTGACAATACCCTGCACCACTTCCGTCCAAATTACTGCTTCCATTCCGCCAAGTACCGTGTAGATAATGATGCATATGCCGATCACAATCATAATCGGTACCATCGAATAGCCGAGCAGCGCCTGCAGGCTGAGCGCGATGCCGAAGAAAATGGAGCCCATGCGGGCGAGTTGCGTGAGCAAAAAGCAAAGTACGGTGTAAGTGCGCGCCCATGGACCAAAGCGACGCTCAAGATGAGTGTATGCCGAAATTTCGCCGGTGCTTCTGTAGAAGGGCACGAAGAATTTGCTGGCGATCCATGCTGCGAAGGGCATGGACAGGCTGAACACGAACGAGTTCCAGTTGGAGCCGAAAGCTTTCCCGGGAACACCCAGGAACGTATTGCTGCTGAGAAAAGTGGCATAAATGGAGAGTCCGATGGCCCACCCGGGAATAGTTCCGGATGCCTTCGTGAACTGGTCCGGGTTTTTATTTCTGCGCGAAAAGTAAAATCCCGTCAATATCATCGCCAATAAATAGACAGCAATGACAATAATATCAATCAAAGGGAGGTTGGCCATTGCGAAGTGGTTTCCTGTCAGGAATAAGATACGTTTTTATTCACCTTTCACGATGTCCTGTAACTTTTATCATGGTTGCAGCCAAATCGTTTATGAAAAAATAATATTTAAATATAGATTTAATGTTTGGTTGTTTATTAATTTAGGAGAAACATTCCCGGCATCAAAACCAAAAAGGTAAGATGGCTGATCGGATCGAATATACTGATGCTAACTGCTGGAACGGACTTAAACAGGACGATCCTCTCGCGCTGGGTTACCTATATGATTCATATGTTGACCGGCTTTTTATTTCAGCCATGTATGTTACGCAGGATCGCGAGATGGCAAAGGATGCTTTGCAGGAGGTATTTATAGAATTGTGGAACTACCGAAAAAGCGTTTCCGAAGTTGAAAAGCCGTTGGCCTATCTCACCACTATTCTGAAGCGCATACTATACAAAAAGCAGCGTGCCCTGGCCCGCCGCACGCTTGCGGTTCCGGCGTCGGCGATCAAATTTTGTGCTGAAAGCATCGAAGAGCAGATCATTTGCAGCGACGAACAGAACGAACGGCACTCACGTTTGCATAATGCCGTTTCATCGCTAACGGCGCGCCAAAAGCTGATTCTCGATCTGCGCTTTAACCAGGGTCTTACCTACGAACAAATTGCCGACAAACTTGGAATGAACTACCAGTCGGTAAATAATCTAGCCTTTCGCACGTTCCGGCGTCTGCGCGGTGCAATGTCGCCGCTGGTTATTCTCTTTTTAGAATTATTCTGAAAATAGTCTTTCTTTTTTGAGTATTGAATCCTCATTTCGTTCTCTAATAGGTGGATGGAACGCAAACCTTTCAAAAATCTTTCGGAAGAAGAGAGGCAGAACCTTAAGCAAAACATCTTTCAACGACTCGGGTTATCCGATGAGGAGAAGGAACCGGCCTCTTTTTCACGTAAGACTGCATGGATGATCGCAGTGGCAGCCAGCATTCTTGTCATTGCAGGAGTGCTGGTTTTTCGCGCCAGCCAGAAGCCGCCAAACGGTATGATCCTTCTGGCCTCATCGGAGGCGGGGCAGGTGAAGCAGGTGATGCTTGAAGACAGCTCCATTGTGATACTGAACCCGGTATCGTCATTATATGCAATAAAAAATGGACTGGCTGCGCGCGAGGTTTATCTCGAAGGCAACGGGTTTTTTAAAGTAAAGCATCTTTCTTCTAACGCACGTTTTGTTGTTCATGCAAATAACGTGAAGGTTACGGTGCTCGGA
>CAMPGT010000124.1 GCA_946885665.1 uncultured Chitinophagaceae bacterium
GCACCAGCGACTTTGTCAACGCCTGGATATTTTCCTGTATCACCCTGTCAAACTTGTTCGGCATATGCTACTTTCTGCATTCAAAACTATGCAGCAGCAAACACGCACGAACAGTATTTTCACAAATTATAACCGTTTTTTCACGGCTGAAGAATAAATTACCCGAACTATCGCCTTTCCAATGGAGTAGACCCCATGCGAGATTGGCTTTTTCCGACAAAACTTTGCTTATTATAAGAGCTGCCTGAACGCACGTTCTCCGCCCTCGTTGAACCTGGCCAGCAGTTCTTCGTCGTTTAACGTAGTATGTGAATGAGCATCGAGCTCCAGGAAGCCATTTAGCATCTTCTGCCCAATTCCGCATCCGCGCCGGCCGCAGCATAAAAAGGACCATTAATTTGCCAACTGCTCAGTGTATTCCTGGCACGACTCGTAGGTTTTGGCGTACGAAGTGGCGAGGTTGCAGTTGTCGGGACAACCGTTTTTCCATACAATCATGTATCGCTGCGCCAGGATCTCCTTGACCACCGATTCGCCCGCGGCGAGGTCCAATGTTACAACGGGATCAATAGGCTCAAATTGAGGCGTCAACTGAACAGCCACCTGCACCCTCATCGGCAACGTTCCGCCATTTGTGAATTTCACCGAAGTAGTGTTCTCTTCTTCGCACGCCATTCCCTCATCTTCTCCACCTTTTGAACAGCTAACGAAACAGCCAAGAGTAATTAAAAATACCGCCAGTTTGATCGATTTCATGATGTTGATTTAATTGGTTTGGGAGTAATGATTCATCACTATATCGATACACGATATAAAATGTCATCACCTGCCTCATCAATAAATTATCATCAAAAAAAGATACCGCCTCAGTAACTACTTCTTAAATCCGAAAGCAGTCATCATTTTGTCGAAAATGGTATTGTTGTGGTAGATGCCGCCAAACTGATCTGCGCCAGGACCAAAGGCAAAAACCGGCACCATCACGGCGGTATGGTCCCCTGTACTGAATTTAGCTTCCACCTGGCCGGTGTGCAGGTTCCCACCCGTCAGCGTCAACCCGCCGGTTTCATGGTCGGCGGTAACGATCACCAGTGTTTGGCCGTCGCGGGCAGCAAAGTCCAGCACCGCGCCTATCGTCTTATCAAAATCAACCATCTCCTCTGTAAGATGTTTAATGTCGTTTTCGTGCCCGCCATCATCAATTTGCGATCCCTCTATCATCAGAAAAAATCCCTTCTCATTCTTATCAAGTATTTTCAAAGCAGTCAGGGATGCCTTTATCAGTTGGTCCCCTCTACCCTTCGACCACGGTTGATCCGAAACAAAACCCGCTATCTTTCCGTCCTCAACTTTTACAATGTCATCGATGTTGTACAGCACTTGAAATCCCTGCCTTTTCAGGTCGGTTGTTAAATTGCGGCCGTCTTTTCTTTTCGTAAAATGACCCTTGCCGCCGCCTATAAAAATATCCACGCCCGACTGTAAAAAGCCCAGGGCAATGTCGTCTTGCATCGCACGGTCGGGCACATGCGCCGTAAAGGCCGCAGGCGTGGCATCAGTGATGGAAGTAGTGGCGATCAGGCCGGTGGATAAACCGTTCTTTTCGGCTATTTCGAGTATGGTTGCAACCGGGCGATCCGATGAATCAACACCAATGGCATGATTATGCGTTTTTACGCCGGTCGACAAAGCCGTGGCGCCGGCCGCAGATTCTGTAATGTAGCGGTTTGCCGAATTCGTTTTCGAAAAACCAATATACCTGAACCGCTCCAGGTTGAGCGAACCCTTGTTGGCCGTCAACCCCGCGTATATCTGCGCCACGCCCATACCATCGCCGATCATTAAAATAACATTTTTGACTTTGGGCCGTTGGCCCTGCACCGAATCGGCAAATTGAGAAAAAGCCGTAGTGCAAAACGTGGAAATAAAAAGAAACAGCGCAATGAACTTATGCATAAAGTTGGTTGTTTACCGATTGAAACACGAATGGAAACAAAAGATAACAAATAAAGCCGGCTCGAAAGGAGCCGGCACCAACCTGGCAGTCCGGGAGTATTATTTTTTCCGGTAAACAAATCCGTCGAGCACAATATCAGTTTCTCCTTTGTGCTTCACCACACGCATAATGGTGGGATACCAACCTTCTTCCCCGAACTTTAAAGGAACAGGGATCTTTCGCTCATAATTTTTCTGCGTCTTTAAAAAGTCGAGTGTGATCATGGGTTCATAAAAGGTAACCTTCCCGTCATACGATCCGTAAATAAATGTTTCGGTGAAGGGTTTGCCATGAAGCTCCGGCGATGTTACATCCACCCAATGCGCGCCCATCTGTGGTATATTGTGGCCCGTGTTGACATACGAAGCGGGTAAAAACTCCGACGAAGGAACATTTTGAAACTTCACGCTGTCTCCTTCGTAAGCTCCAATGGCCAGCACCTCGTCGGGTGTTGATGAATAAAAGTGGAAATCGAAGTGCGGCTTGTCGTAAATGTTAACAGGCTCATGCCCGTTCGGGTTCCAGTTCATCAATACGAAGTTGAACGGAAGGATAGTGTTCGCTACCTCGTTGAATTTCACGACCCAATAATCTTCTCCGGCTTTGCCATGGCCGTGGCCCGCGCCATGGCCAACGGGCAACGAATTCAATGCCGCATCGGTGAGCGTGATGCCTATTTTTTCAGGCTCGCCTTTTTTGTTGATGGTGGTCCACGTCCACGCCTTTCCGCCATGAACGGTCACCTCATCGCCTTTGTACAGACCTTTCCTGCTGTGGTCGCTGTTGTAGCCAAAGGATGTCACGAGCGCCGCAATACCTGCGACGAATAAAATCTTTTTCATTTTTGTTTTTTATTCAAAAATGAAGCGATGCAAGAGCAAAGGAAAGCGCTTACTGCATGAACTGTACAGACTGCCGAATGAATTGCGTTATTTGATAAAGAAAAATAATAATTTTAGTTTTTGAACCCCATGTCTGATGCCGCTTAACCGAACAATGGATGAAACCGGCTTGCTGTCAGCCATTGCTAATGGCGATGAAAAGGCTTTTGCACAGTTGTTCCATAAATGGCGCGACAGGTTATTCTTCTTTATTCTCAAATTGACGGGGTCGCCGGAGATTGCGGAAGATGTTTTGCAGGATGTGTTTACGCAAATCTGGCAGAACAGGTCATCGGCCGCAACCATCGAAAATTTCCAGGCTTATCTCTACAAAGCGGCAAGAAACAGGATCAGCAGCAGCATGCGGCGCATATCACTTGAAACACTGATCCTCACCGAACTGCAAAAGAATTCTACGGCATTGGAAGATTCTCCCGAACAAATCGTATTTCGAAAAGAGCTTCACGAAAAGATCCAGTTGGCCCTGCGCAAGCTGCCTCCCCAGCAAAGACAGGTGTACAGGATGACCCGCGAAGACGGATTAAAACAACATACCATCGCCAGCCTGCTCAACATTTCCGTATCAACCGTTAAGAACCACATGACGCAGGCACTGCGCACGCTGAAGCAGGAAATGCGACATTTCTATCATTCCGTCTGGCTAATGATCATCTCCGGCATCTTCTGCCTCGTATAATATTCCCGCATAACTGGGAGCAGATCGGTTTTCGTTCGTCTTCATTGTACGGATAGAGCTCATCCGGCAAAAAATATGGACCAAAACTATATCGCAGAATTGTTCAACCGGTTCTTCAGCAACACCATCACCGCTGAGGAAAAAGTGATCCTGTCGAACTGGGTTAAAGACAAAAGCAATAAGGCTGCCTTTGAAACCATGTTGCAGCATTCGTGGGAGAACTTTGAACTGAACCGCTCCCTCACGGAAGAAAAAGCCGGCGCGCTGCTGTCGGCCATCCTTGAAAAAGACAAAATTCACGAATCGCCACGCACCAAAATTGTACCTATGCGCTCACGCATCCGGGTTCGCAGCGTTGCAGCAGCAATCCTTATTTTATTCGCTGCCGGCGCAGCGTATTTTTTGTGGCAGCAGGGCACGCAGCAAACTGAAATGGTGGCGGTTTCGGATGTGGCGCCGCCATTGTCGAGCGATGCCGTACTCACGCTCGCCAACGGTGAAAAGATCGTTCTCGATAGCGCGGCCAACGGCCACCTCATTGAGCAGGGTAATACCAACATCGTTAAAGTCGCGGATGGACAGATCGTTTACGGCAGCAGCGGCGCAATGGCAGAAACTCTTTTCAACACCCTTACGGTTCCCGTAGGCAGCAGGATAGCGAGCATAACGCTTTCGGATGGAAGCACGGTATGGCTGAACGCGGGTTCTTCAATCACTTATCCTGTAGCCTTCTCCGGCGGTGAGCGTAAAGTGAATATAACGGGAGAAATATTTTTCGACATCGCCCATGATGCAACAAAGCCTTTCATCGTTACGAAAGGCGCTCAGCAAATCAAAGTACTCGGCACACAGTTTAACGTGAACGCTTACGATGATGAATCAGCAATGAAAGTAACGTTGCTGAAGGGATCGGTGCAGATTGCAGCCCCCTCAGGCGGAGTGATCCTTACACCCGGACAGACGGCAAGCATACACGGGAACGAACCTGTGCGCGTGCTGAATAATGCCGACGTCGAACAGGTAATCGCGTGGAAGAAAGGAGTTTTTGATTTTAACGGCGCAGATATAAAAACAGTGATGCGTGAACTTTCGCGGTGGTATGGACTTGAAGTGCATTACAATGGCGAGATCGCCGACAGGTTCCATATTGAAACCAGCCGGGAAATGAACCTGTCGAACATGCTCAGGATACTGCAAACAACGGGAAGCGTTTCTTTTAAAATTGAAGGAAAAAAAGTAACGGTGATGGATAACCGGGACAACAACAATTAATCAACAGTCAGACTGCACACCAGCAATCAACCAAAATTAATGGTCATGCGAATCATTTTTACCTCTACGAAAGTAATTCCCGGGATGCTCCTGGCAATTTTCTTTCCCATTGCCGCCGAATGTTTTGGGCAGGAAGTGAACATCACAGGAAAGAACATGCGGATAGAAAAAGTATTCAGCACGATTAAGCAACAAACAGGATACACCTTCGCGTATTCCGATGCGATCATCGCGGCGGCGAAAACCGTCAATATGGATATCCGGGAAGGCACCCTGGAAGATGCGCTGCGCGAATGTTTTCAAAACCAGCGGTTCACCTACTCCATCATTGAGAAAACAATTGTCATCAAACCGAGGGAAGATTCGGCTGTAAGGCGCGGAGGCACATCGGCGCCGATGAAAGCGGCGATCGAAATACAGGGAAGGGTGACCGACAGCCTCGGTAACCCGCTGGCCCGTGTATCGGTAACGCTGAGAGGATCCGGGCGCGGAACGGTTACCGACGAAAACGGAAACTTTACAATCAGTGTGGATGATGGTTCGGCGGTACTTAGCTTCAGCATCATCGGCTATGAAACAAAAGAGATGGTGGTAGGTGAACAGCGTTCCCTGTCGATCGTATTGTCGGCAGCATCAACCAGTCTTGAAGACATTGTTGTAACGGGCTACCAAACCAGGTTAAGAAAAATGGACGCCACTTCCATCGCTACAGTAGACATCAAATCGGTTTCGCTGCAGCCCATGGCTTCATTCGACCAGATACTCCAGGGCCAGGCAACCGGGCTGAACGTAAAATCGGGAAGCGGCCAGCCCGGCAGGGCCGCCGATGTAGTGATAAGAGGAAGAGGATCGATAAACGGGTCCACCACACCCTTGTATATTATTGATGGCGTACAGGTAGAAGCGGCAGATTTCGCTGCCATGAACCCGGCTGATTTTGAAAACGTGAGTATTTTGAAAGATGGCGCCTCTGCAAGTCTGTATGGTTCGCGCGGTGCGAACGGGGTGATTGTGATCACCACCAAAAAAGGACGTGCAGGTAAAATGACGGTCACCTATGACGGACAATTCGGATACTCCAAACTTCCTGAAGGAAAAATGGACCTGATGAACAGCCAGCAGAAAGTTGATTTTGAAGTGAACATGGCCGACAATCCCTACGGGTGGACCGAAGCACAGGCCGACAGCCTGAAGCGAATAGATTACGACTGGAGGGATGCAATCTATAAAACCGCGCCCATGCAGCAGCACCAGTTGTCGCTCGCCGGAGGAAATGAAAAAACAAAAATATTCGGATCGCTTTCATACATGGACCAGGACGGTATCCTCATCAATACCGGCCTGAAGCGGTACACCGGACGATTCAATATCGATCATACTGTTAATCATTTCAGGATCGGGGCCAACATTGCGGGAGGATATACGAAGACCCATGAAATATCTGAGGGAAACCAGAACACCTTCAATCCGCTCAACAACTTCATATGGGCGCTGCCGTACGAAGTGCCCTTCACCGCTACAGGTGCTTACACAGAAAGCATACAGGGCATTTCAACGTGGACCAATCCTGTTGAAGACGTAACTGAAAACGTGGGGCACAGGCATTTCCTGAAGGCGTATGGAAATGCATTCGTCGAATATAATTTTCCGCAGGTAGAAGGACTGTCGTGGCGCACGAATGTGGGTGGAGATTACGGCCAGCGCGAATACTTCGACATCATTGCAAACGGCACCCAGTCTGCGATACAGGGTGGTATGAACATCGGGCCACAATATGGAAACGGCGACCTGCGTCAGGGGCTCACCAAACTTTTCCGTTCCACCATCACCAATTATCTTTCCTACAAACGACGATTTGGAACGGCGGCGCAGCATAATCTCAGCGCAGCGATCTACCACGAAACCGTGCGCACCCGTGCCGAAGGTTTTGGTTATAGGGGTTTTGGTTTGCTCAACCCCTTCCGTAATGCGGCCGGCCTCGTGGCGGGCACAACCACCAACGGCTTCATCCCGGAAATCGAAAACATCGTTTATTCGCCAGATAACGGAATCGTATCGTTCTTCGCGATTGCCGACTACACCTACCTGAATAAATTCATATTCGGCGGATCGGTAAGAAGAGACGGTTCATCACGTCTTGCAAAAGAAAACAGGTGGGTGACCTATGGAGGTATCAGCGGTGCTTATATTTTATCCGAAGAAAACTTCATCAAGAATATTGCTCCTGTCAGTTTCCTGAAAGTAAAAGCAAGCTATGGAACGGTAGGAAACCAGGAAGGCATAGGCGATTTCCCGTACCTGCAAAACTATTCGTCGGGAACTTTTGCGGGAGGCTCATCACTGGGGCTGGCTTCGTTCGGAAACAGAAATTTGAAATGGGAAACAAGAAGCACCTTCAATACAGGGATAGAATTTGCGCTGTTCAATAACCGCATAACGGCCGGACTGGAGTTCTACAATTCGATAACAAAGAACCTGTTCTTCAATCTCACTACGCCATCAACCAGCGGTGGCCCGGGTTCCGTTTTAGGAAATGCAGGCAGTATGCGTAACCGCGGTATCGAAGCCAACCTCGACCTGGCAGTGATACGATCAAAGCATTTCAACTGGAACATCATCGCCAATTACAGCGTAAACCGCAACACCGTGCTGTCGTTACCCGAAGGGCAGGATTTTCAGTTGTACAGAAGCTACCAGATACTGCAGGTGGGCAAGCCGCTCAACAGTTTTTACCTGGTACCGTTTCTCGGAGTTGATCCGGAAACCGGCAGGGCCATTTACCTGAAAAAAGATGGAAAAACGATGACGAACGACTACGATCCGAACGACCGCGTAACGATGAGTACAAGTGATGCTCCGTTTAATGGCGGCATCACCAATAACCTGCGGTTCAAAAATCTGAGCCTTAGTTTCTTCTGGGTGTTCAGCTATGGCAACCATCTTTACAACTATGCGCTCACGAATATTGAATACCCGGGATATGCGATGGCAGGCTTTTCGGCCAGGGCGATGAATGCCTGGACCACGCCGGGACAAATCACCAATTTTCCAAGTCTTAACGATCCTTTTGAAGACAAAACAACAAGGTATTTGGAGAACGACAGGTTCTGGAGGCTTCGCAATGTTATTGTCTCCTACAATCTCCCGGTACGCTGGTGCAGTAAACTCGGAATAGCCTCCGCAAGATTATTCGCGCAGGGGCAAAACCTCACCACAATTTATGACGTGCTTGCACTCGATCCGGAAATCTCAACGATCAACAGCAACCTCGATGAAAATTCAAGTGCCGACATCACCGGCGCACAATATCCCCCATTGAAATCCGTCACCTTCGGCCTGTCCGTTAGTTTCTAACCACTAATTAGATTGTATGAAGCATATAAAACTTTATTTATTCCTGATAATGTTCGTTTCGATCACGCTCTGTTCATGCATGAAAAACCTGGACACGGCGCCGCAGACGTTCCAAACGAACATCGATAAGTTTTCCGACCTGCAGGCTGCGCTTGCGGCAGCATACAACGGCCTGAAAGCCGAAGAATATTATGGCGGAAACTTCTTAACGCCGATGGCATGGAGCTGCCTTCCCGATTTGATGGGCGACGATTTCGTAGAAGCATTGGAATCGACAGGAAACTGGCGGCAGATGGCAGAATGGAGGTACAATACCGACGAAGGGATCATTGCCGGGGCGTTTGCACAAGCGTACCGCATCATCGCCAGTGCAAATGATGTATTGCAAAATGTGAATCGTTTTAAAAGCGGTACAACCGAAGCAGGGGCCGGCCAGATACAGGCACAGGCGCTGGCGCTGCGCGCGCATTGCCACTTCGACCTGATGCGTTATTTCGCACAATCTTATCAACGAAATTCAGACAGCCTGGGCGTGCCGTACATAACGGCGTTCAGTCCCGACAACCCGCTCGAAGCAAGACCGGCACGTAACACGGTGAAGCAGTGCTACGACAGCATCTATGCTGATCTGAGCGAAGCACAGGCGCTGTTTGATCAATACGGCGACATCGATAACAACAACCGTTTTTATATTGATGAGATGGCGATACATGCTATGCTGGCACGTATCAATCTATATAATGGCCAGTACGCCGAAGCGGAAGCCGAGGCAACAATCATCATTGATCATTTTCCGCTCGCCAACCAATTGGAGTTTCCTGAAATATGGAAAGACAACAGCACTGCGGAAATTGTATGGCAGGTGCCCAGCGACCAGGAAATGCAGCCCGGCTTTGCCACCGCCGGCGACAATGCGCCGTACCGCGTTGCCAACGACTTCCGCGACCTCGTGTATTCGACAGCCGGAGGCGTGAGAAGCCATCCTGACCTTATACAAACCAATATTGAAGGGATTGGAGGTGTAATGAGAACGTTACTCTTCAAATACGACGGAACGAAGAATTTCAAAGTGTTCCGTGCAGGGGAAATGTATTTGATACGTGCGGAAAGCAAGTACATGCAGAATATGGGCGAAGGACTCGATGATGTGAACGCATTGCGTGATGCGCGCGGTGCCGCCACAGGAACGGAAACAGGCGCCGGTGTGTGGACGGCAATCATGAACGAGCGCCGGCTGGAGTTGATTGGCGAGGGCCACAGGTGGTTCGACATCAAACGGACAACAAGAGCCATTACCAGGAACGAATGTGGAAGCGCCGGTGGAACGCATTCCGATATTTGTTCAGTTGGTCCTGACTCACGCAGTTGGATATGGCCGATTCCTTTTAATGAAATCAACATCAACAGTAACCTCGAACAAAATCCTGATTATTAGACGGCTTATCGCGGGCGGTGGTGACCACTTATAACTGTCGCAGATATTTCTCTGTGGTGGCATTGATACGCTTCATCGCTTTTTTGATCGCCTTGCTGATCGCGGGAGTTACGCCGGTTGCATGAATGTCTGCCGTGCGCCCGATCGCAGCCCGGTACCAGTTTCTCCAGGTATCGATAATGTGTTTTTCTTTTTTTGACGGGCTTCCGTTTGCTATCGCTTCCCTGCTCAGTTGAAACTCGGTTTGCAGGCGTTTCAAAGCATTTGCGGATAATTCTTTCACTGCGGCAATAGCAATTTTTTCATTTGAAGCCGTCAATAAATACGCCGTTACCATTCCGCTTACACCAACGTGTTCCATCTCCTCTGCCGATACTTTATCCAAACGATCCTCGTCGGTGTGGTAGAAAACATCAGTAAAATGCCACATCAGCACCGCGGGAATATCAGCTTCGAGAAAAGGAGTGTGGTCGCTGCCGCCTTCATATGGATTAAACGCTATTTTCCATCCCGTTGATTTTGCTTCCTGCAGGCAACGATTAAAAACAAAGTCGTTGAAGTAATGCGGGAACATATCTTTTTCCTGCATCGGCTCCCCTCCCCATTGGGTGTGCTGATCGGCGCCCCTTGTCCATATTGCGGAGGGATCCGGCATCTTTTCGATCAGGAACACACCGCCGGTTTTCTCCGTATTTTCTCCCACCATATCGAGGCTCAGTCCCCATTTGATGGTTTTTGCACGAACCGGATCTTCAGCGATGTAGCGTTTCGGCGAAACTATTTCATCACCCCATAAGAATGTGATGGTACGGGCTGGTTTTACTTTTCCGCCGGTAACGAACAGCGCCGTGAGGCGTGCCATTTCAGCCAGCGTGGCAACGCCTGTGGCATTGTCGTTCGCGCCGGGCTCCTGCACATGCGCATTGATGACCATTCTCTCTTCAGGTTTTACTGTTCCTCTTACGCTGGCCAGCAGGGTAAGCTCTGTTGACGGATAAATTTTTGTGCGGATATTCACATGTGCCATGACGGGGCCGCGTGCCAATGCGGCGAGCAATCTCGTTCGCGCGGCAAACGACAACATTAGTCCCCACTTTTGCTGTTCGGGGTGTTTGATGTTGTACGGTATGTGAAAGAAGGAAATGCCGTTCGGATGTTTTTCCGGCTCATTGTAAAAAGGAATGGAATAGGCGATGGCACCGACGGCGCCGTATTTTATCGCCTGGGCATATACCGTGTCTATGCGCGTGTCGGCGAAGAGTATCTTGCCTTTTACATCCAGCTTTTCTATTTCGTTGTCGGTGGCTTTTCCACAATACACAATTTCTGCTGTGATGCCGGATTCTGGTGTCGACGCCGAATTGATGGCAATCATATTTCTGTTCGTGCGAAAGCTAAGCAACGGAGTTCCTTCTCCTTCTATCGACAATGAGGCGTCAACGGGTTCCCAGGTGGGCCGGCGCATTGGCCGTCTTTCTATTCTGTACGTCAGCAAGTTTTCCTGCTCATTGTTCACTTCTTTTTTAAAGCCTGCTTCTTTTAAAATATTTTCAACGAAGTAGATGCTGCTGTCAAAGCCGGCATTGCCTGCTATGCGAAAGTAACGCTCAACGAATGCCACGGTCTTCATGACATTTTGCGTATCGAATGTTTCGTGAAGAAGGGAGGAATAATATTCTTCATCGGGCAGGGGATGCTGGGCGTGAAGGGATGTATTGAACCCGGTAACAGCTACTATCCATAAAGCGATAATCTTTCCGGCTTGCATATACGCTTTTATTATCTGCAAGATCAATACAAAAACCCGAACAACCACAACTGCCGTCGGGCGCTTTGGGACCCTGTAAGTGCTACCGCTATAAGCTTACGAATCAATCACTTGACAAGTTCTCGTATAAGCTAAGCATAGTTCTCTCATAGGACTGGTATAAGCTGAGCTTATACCAGAGCATATACAAAGCGCTTTGAGTGATATACCAGAGAAGAACATGTTCCTAACTTCCTCTTTGCAGGTCCACCCCCGGCGCTGCGCGCCACCGCCGCCAGCGGGGGATACGTGGTCCTTCTCGTGCCATAGCCGGCGGGAAAACTTGGCGTCTTT
>CAMPGT010000125.1 GCA_946885665.1 uncultured Chitinophagaceae bacterium
TTGCCGCCTCACCCGCTCAACGCAACCGTCAACTCCTCAATCAACTTTCTTCCCTTATCGACATCTCCCTTTATTTTTTCCGTATCAAATGCTTTCTCTGCTGTAAACACTTTCAAATGTTCGTTGAGCTGGCGCAATAACTCCTGCACTTTTTTATCCTTGCCCGCAGCTGCCTCTTCTTTTAATATCCTGATCTTCTCAAAATCAACAATTCCTTCTCTCAACTTTTCAAAACGAATACAGCTATTGCCACCCGGATAAACGAGATAGCAATCGCCCGCCGCCCACGAACCGTGCCGCGCATCCCTTTCAGGGTCCGCCGGCCATGCGTCGTACGCCCACCGCAAAAAGCCGTCGTAGCCGCTTGCCGCCGAATACCAACTGATCCACCTTCCCTCGATGGGTGGCGAAAACAAGAAGTTATTGGGATAAGGAGGATTGCAGCACACGTAATAGGTAGATGTGGCGCCGCGCGCCTTCCTTTTCTTTAATTCCTTTTCAGTCGGCTCCTTGCCGTACAAATAAGAATAATCATTCAACAACGTATCGAGCTCTTCGTGCCAGTCGCCCGCATACGTAATACGCCATTCCGGACTATGCGCCTTTATCACCTTAATCGCCGCAAGTGTCTGGTTCATCGCATTTTCATTGATGCCCAGGTAAGCAATCTTCATCCAGCCTTTCTGCTTCAGGTGCTTCATCAAATCCGTCAGAAAGATATTCCAGTTGGTTTTGAATAGCTGCGACTCAGGCACCCATTGCTCGTACATATAATTTCCTGTCTCGGCAGATTTATACCGGAACCTTTCTCCCCACGGTACGGGTGTGTATAGCGTGATGGCTTTGTCTATCCCACATTCCATCGCCAGTTCCACGTACTCGTCAAAGATGGAATAATCGAACGTCCATTGGTCGTTTTTGTGTTTTATCCATTCGATCATTCCTCCCTCGATCATGTAAGAATTATCCGCCCAGGGAGAATGCACGGCATAGGTGGTAATGTATTTGCCTCCGGCATCGGCATAAAGCTTCAGATGTTTTTTCAGCAGCGCCTTGTGCTCAGCCGACCATGGCTCCACATGGTTGTACCACGCCACGGCCCAGGGATTCTGCCAAAGGTCAAGGAGGTGTTTCCACTCTGCCGGCGGCGGAAGGATTTTGTTCTGCACGCGCACTGAAATGTTCAGCGTCTGCTTTCCTTTCGTGCTCAGCACGTCTATCGTGCCTTTGTAATTTCCTGCAGCCGCATCAGCAGGAACGTTCAATGATATCCATACGGGCCTCGCCGTTTTGGCCGGAACATCAAAGCGGTCGAACTTTTCAAACCTGTCGGGCATCAGGTAGCCATCGCTGTAAGGCGAGTTGCCGCACACAGCATCCTTTGCGCCGTAGGGATAATTTGAAATGACGTAACGCACCAGGTTCGTCTCAACATTTTCGCTGCCGATCTTTCCTCCTTTATCACTAATAAAATCGTGAACGCGCAATCTTACCTGCTCCAGCGTGTCGCTGCTCCACACGAGTACCTGCATGTTCACCCTCTCCCCTTTCCAGCCTACCAGCTGCTGCTGCCCGGCAAGTGCGATTTCAGGCACCTCTTTTCTGAAATACAATTGGTCGGCCGAGCCGAAAGCAGCGTGCAAACCCGATTGGCCTTGGTTCCATTTTTCAGGATGTACCGATACATCAAAATTATATTCTTCCAGGTGGTGCCCTCTGAGCTTTGGCAGATGCGACGCATCAAATTTTCCCGGCGACTGCTGCGCGTTTACTATGATGCCGCTAAAGGCTGCGACCGCTAACATCAACAATTTCATCTTCATCTGCTGTTTATTCTCCTGATAAAATTTCTTACCACACTTTTATTCGTTCATCCGCCGGTCTGAACATCTTGTCGCCTTTTTTAACATTAAATGCATCGTACCATTCGTTCAGGTTCGACAATGGAACATTTACACGGTACTGCGGTGGCGAATGAGGATCGATAATGATGCGCTGCGCCTCTGTTTCGGGTAAAATATTTGTCCGCCACACCTGTGCCCAGCTCAAAAAGAAACGCTGCTGCGGCGTAAACCCGTCGATCTTCCTGCCTTCCTTAAATTGTTTGGTGTGGCTGAATGCTTCGTACGCAATCGCGAGGCCGCCCAGGTCGGCAAGGTTTTCACCTAATGTGAGTTGCCCATTAACGTGAATCGTGTCCTGAACGGTCAGTTCACTGTATTGCTTCACCACCTTATCAGCCAGCTTCTTGAATTTTGTTGCATCTTGTTCTGTCCACCAGTCGCGCAGGTTGCCATCGGCAGCGAACTGCCTTCCCTGGTCGTCGAAGCCATGCGTCATTTCATGACCGATGGCGCCGGCGATAGCGCCGTAGTTGATGGCATCATCCGCCTCAAAGTCGAAGAAGGGAAATTGCAGTATGCCCGCGGGAAAAACAATTTCATTATTGGTGGGATTGTAGTAGGCGTTAATTGTAGGTGGTGTCATTATCCACTCGCTCTTGTCAACCGGCTGGCCGTACCTCCGGATCATATCATTGTAGTTCCAGGCAGCCGCGCTACGGACGTTCGAAAGGAAAGCATCTTTTTTAATGACGACAGATTTGTAATCTTTCCATTTATCCGGATAAGCGATCTTCTTCGTGAATGTATTCAACTTTTCCAGGGCCTTTTGTTGCGTTTCCGCACTCATCCAGTCGAGCCTTTTGATGCGCGAAGCAAAGGTGGCCTGCAAGTTATTGACAAGCGCCAGCATCCTCGATTTTGCGGCGGGCCTGAAATATTTCGCGACGTACAATTTTCCCAACTCATCGCCGAGCTGCCTGTCGATCAGGTTGCTGACACGCTGCCATCGCGGTGTCTGTTCTTTCTGACCCGACAATACCCGGGAAAACGCGAAGTTTTCGTCAACGAAAGGAGAACTCAGGTAGGAAGCCGTATTCCTGAGCAGGTGCCAGGTTAAGTAGCTTTTCCAGTCGTCGATGGATGCCGATGTCAGCAATGAATCCGCCGATTTCAGGAAGACGGGATTGCTGGCGAGTATGCTGTCCACCTTCGCCGTAACACCAAATGCCTGCAGCATCGTTTGCCAGTTGATGGACGGTGTTGAAGAAGAAAGGTCGGCGACCAGGAATTTATGGTAGATCTTTTGCGGGTCGCGCAGCTCAACACGTGTGAGGTGCGTTTTGGCAAGCGATGTTTCCATCCGCATGACCGCTTCCGCCTGTTTTTGCGCCGCGGCACTGTCTGTGCCAATAAGCATGAACATGCGCCTGATGTGCGGCACATACGCCTCCCTTATTGCGATGGATCTTGCGTCGTTCTTGAAATAATAATCCCTGTCGGGAAGGAGGATGCCCGACTGGTCGAACTGCGGAATGTACACGTTCACATTTTTCAGGTCCTGGTCAACGCTGAAGGCAAATAATGTTGAATTGATGCCACTTCTGTGCTGCTGAACGATCTCTTCGAGCACGTCGTTTACATCGTTTACCTGGCTGATGCGTTCCAGTTCGGGCTTGATGGGTTCGAAGCCGCGTTTTTCGATCGTGAGGCTGTCCATACCACTGGTGAAGAAGTCGCCGATCTTCTGCGATGCCGGGTCGGTTGAAGCTTTGGCGGCGGCGGTTTCGAGCAGCGTCTGCAGCCTTTTCCTAGTTTCTTCAAACAGGTTGTCGAAGCTGCCCCATCTCACCTTTGAAGGCGGCACTGGATTATTTTTGATCCAGTTACCATTGGCATAGCGGTAAAAGTTATCTCCCGGTTTTATAGAAACGTCCATATTGGCCGGATCAATGAACTTTTTTGCGGGCGGTTGCCAGGCAAAGCAAACGAATATCAGAGCGAGTAAGCCGGTTCTTTTCATAACCTTTATTTTACCGGCAATGTATTGAAATATTAATTTTTACTCCAAAAACAAGTTTCGTTCTTACTTTTAGGCATGACCAGTTACCAGGAAATATTCGAAAAAAATAAATTGTGGGTAGAAAAGAAATCCAGGACGGATAAAGATTTTTTATTGAAGCTGTCGGGCGAACAGAATCCCGACTATCTGTACATCGGGTGTAGCGACAGCCGGGTGCCCGCCAATGAAATGATGGGCGTTGAGCCCGGAGAAGTGTTCGTGCATCGCAACATCGCCAACCTCGTAAACAACGTGGACCTGAATGTTATGTCGGTGATCAACTACGCCGTGAGGATACTTTCCGTAAAATACATCATCATCTGCGGCCATTACGGTTGCGGCGGTGTGAAGGCAGCCATGCAGGCGAAGGACCTTGGTATCCTCAACCCATGGCTCAGGAACATCAGGGACGTGTACCGCTTTCACGAACAGGAACTTGATGCCATCGGAAATGAGGAAGCGCGGTACAGGCGCCTCGTTGAACTGAATGTGCAGGAGCAGGCGCTCAACGTCATTAAAACGGCCGCTGTTCAGCAATCGTACCTCGAAAACGGTTATCCGCAGGTGGCAGGCTGGGTATTCGACCTTCAAAATGGCTTGCTGACCGACCTGCACCTCGATTTTCCGGCCATGCTGAAAAACATCCAGAAAATATACAACCTTACTGAAAAGAACCTTGTATAAATTTCTTCACCCTAAGTGAAGGAAATTGCGGTGATAAACAATACCAGCAGGAAAAAGAAGATGGTGAGAAATGAATTGGTCATGTATTCGGCATGTACATGACGGTGATGCTTTGACTTCGAGGTTTTCATGAGAGAAATTTTTAAGTACAGAAATTGGTAAACCTTAATCAAAGGAACAGTGGATAGTTGTGGCCTTCCCGAATGTATTGGATAGAAGAGGAAATTGGAAGATGAAAGGTGACCGGTGAAGCGTTGGTCACTTTTGTAAAGGTGAAAAGAATCGCTTACAGGTGCAATAGGTGAACTACTATTTTACCTGCCGGTTATTACGAAGTTGATCCACCACTTATTGAAAAATGAGCGTGCCGAAAAACCGGGGCAGATGGAAGTTAGGTTTCTCATTGTCAACAAACGACCACGTCATGTAATTGGGGTTTGACGTTTTGCTGCCCGTTTTATAAAAATTTCCTTTCCATTGAACGCCGGGCGCCGGTTGTGTAACGTTGCTGTATTTTTTGAGCAATGCCAGCGGGATCCTGTATTCTATCGTCCAGGTAACCGGCCCTTCCATTTCCGGGTCCACAACAGAAGGAAGTGAATGGGCTATCTCGATTTGCCGGATTTCTTCATCCTTCAACTTGGTTACTTCGGTCCAGGGTTTGGTAATATAAAATAGCAATGGCGTGCCCCCTGCATTAATTTCAAGGTTGAAATAATGAAGCGGCTGCTGGCTGTCGGGCGAGAAAAAAAACTCCACACACGAGTTAGTTGAAACGGGGCCATTGATGTCGGTAACAGTACTTTTGACGTGCCTGTCCTGCACTTGGAAGATGACGTACACATTCTCATTGTCGTAAGTCATCTTCGCCTCTACGGTGGGCGCGAACGCCGGCATCCCGCCCATGTGCTTTTCCACTTTGATGACGGAAATATCCTTCCATTGGTCCTTATTCCAGTTGCCATCAATGGTTATTGGGCCGGAAAGCTTTTTTACCTGGTAAACGGCGTCATTGTGAGTGGTGTCCATAAGATTTTGTTTGGATATTGCGGCATTCGTAACGCCCATAGTTAAAAGGCAGGCTGCGAGTAAAAGAATATTTTTGTTTGTGCTCATGTGTGAAAAGTTTCCGGCAGCGCCGTGATTGACGCCGCAGCAATTATTTTTAAAAAGTAGAACAATTGATTATCAATACCAATTAAATAATTGCGTCGGGCATACGAAAACGTTTGCGTAATTTTTATTTGTCGGGCAGCACCTCCGCATGAAATCCATGATCATTGAGCAGTGAGATGAGTGTAGCGCTGTCGACATGTTCCCGGTAACTAACAACACGCAGGATCCTGTCGCAATCCTGGAGATCGAAGTTTGCGCGGTAATGGCCGAACTGCTGGTGTATGCGTTCTACCAGCATGGTGGCGTGCCCGGGATCATCGACATTGGTGATAAATACTTCAATCATAGACTGAACAAACGTACACTGAATCCAATTAAATTACAGGGTGTAAATACGTCAATATGAAAGGGCAAATGCGACCGTAATATTTCACTGTCGAAACATTAATTATGAAGAGATATTCCAGGTGGCTGTTGCTGGTGGTAGTGGCCGCGGCATTAACTTTTGTATGGCTGTTGTTTAGCCCCCGCCATTACGGGGTAAAACAACTGGCTGAACGCGACGGTACCCGCTACTGGGAGCTGCCCACCGGTTCACGGATCGCCTATACTTACCTCGCTGGCACAGGCGAGCATCATCCCTACCCTTTGATCTATTTGCACGGTGGGCCGGGCGCCGGCATCACCGGCCGTGAAATTGAAACCTACAAAAAGCTCGCGGCAAAAGGCTACGACATTTTCCTGTACGACCAGGTGGGTTGCGGACATTCGGAACGCCTCGAAAATATCAATGAGTACACCGCTGGCCGGCACAGGCGCGACCTGGAAGAGATCGTGAAGAAGATAAATGCAGAGAAAGTGATACTCGTGGGACAATCGTGGGGTTCCATTTTGGCCGTGATGTACCTCGCAGAAAATCCTTCGAAAGTACACAGGCTCGTCATCACTGCACCGGCTCCCATACAACCCGCAAACAAAACAATGGAAGCTGTGAAGGCGCCGGACAGTTTGCACTTGCGGTCGCCATACCATTCGGAGAGGCTCGCACAAATGAAAAGTTCCGGAATCCGGACAAAAATGATGTATTACCTGGCCAAACACGGCATTAAGCTGGCCGGCGATAAACAGGCTGATGCATTTGCCACCTACCTCACGAACGAACTGAATAAAAGCATGGTGTGTGATACGGCCAATGCGGCAGAGGCCGAAGGCACGGAAGGAATGTACGTGCAGTACATGACTTCCAGGAGCCTCGGAAAAGTAAGGGACCCACGAGATGTGATAAAAAAATTAGAAACGCCGGTGCTGGTGATGAAGGCGCAATGCGACAATCAACCCTGGGGTTATACAGCGGAATACCTGCAGTTTTTTCCAGTGCACCAGTTTGTGCTCGTGAAGAACGCGGGTCACAATATCTTTTTGGAACAGCCGGACGAATACGTGAGGCTGATTGACGAGTTCTTACAATAAACTTACTCCGTCCTCAAACTCTTCACCGGATTAGCGATGGCTACTTTAATGGCTTGCGAGCTGACGGTTAGCAATGCAATAGCGATTGCCACGACGCCGGCGGCGAAAAATATCCACCAATTGATCGTGATGCGGTAATCATACCCCTGCAGCCATCCACTCATCAACCAATAGGCCAGCGGACATGCAATCAGGCATCCTGCCAGCACGAGCCACACAAATTCTTTCGACAGCAGCGACCAGAGATTGATCACCGATGCACCCAACACCTTTCTAATACCTATCTCCTTTGTACGGCGCTCTGCCATGAACGCAGCGAGCCCAAATAAACCAAGGCAAGAGATAATGATCGCCAGTATCGCAAAGATGGCCGCCAGCTTGCCCACCTGGTTCTCCACCCTGAACTTCCGTGCAAACTCTTCGTCCGAAAAACCATATTCAAAGGGATAGGCAGGATTGTATTTTTCGAAGATGGGCTGAATGGTAGCCAGTGCCGTCCTCACAGGAACGTTTGGCTTCAGCCGGAGGTAAATATTATTCGACGCCGCACCGGAGTTGAAAAGTATCACGGTGGGATTTACCGGTTTAAACGGGTCTTGGATAAGCATGTCTTCTATAATGCCGACGATCTTAAGGTCCTGATTGCCATTTTTTATTGTTTTACCAATGGGATTCTCGTAACCGATCATCTTCAGCGCAGTTTCATTAAGGATAACAGCGTTAGAATCGGATTTATAATCATTGGAAAAAGGACGGCCCTCTAAAAATTTTAGTCCAACAGTCTTTTCATAATCCCATTCGGTCATGATTACATCCATCACCTGCTGCGCATTTGGATCCTTTCCGGTCCATGAGAAGTCGCTCCAGCTATTATAGATGGCCGTTAGCGGTGACGACGCTTTCGCAACGCTTTCGAAATAGCGTGTATTTAGCAGGTCGGCTTTTAGCGGCACAAAATTTTTCGCCAGATCGCTGCTCATCGACACGTTGATCAGGTTATTGGTATCGTACCCCAGCGAGCGGTCTTTTGCGTGCTCGATCTGTTGGAAAACGATTACGGTGCTGATGATCAATCCCACGGAAATGGCAAACTGCGAAATAACAAGCACCTTGCGGAAAACGACGGCACTCTGTGCCTGCTTAAACAATCCCTTAAGCACCTTCACAGGCCTGAAGGAGGAAAGATACAGGGCGGGATAGCTGCCGGCAATCAAACCTGTGATCACGGCTGCACCTAACGCGCCCAGCAATAATGGAATGTTGTTGAATTGGAACTCAATATTTTCAAAACCGATGTCATTTAGCAGCGGCAGGACCAGCGGAATGATGATCAGCGCCAACAAAAATGCGAGCAACGAGGTAAGCAGCGTTTCGGCAAGGAACTGGGTAATGAGCTGCGATCGCAGCGAGCCGATGGCTTTTCTGATGCCCACCTCTTTTGCGCGTTTTTCCGATCGCGCAGTGGCAAGGTTCATAAAGTTGATGCAGGCGATGAGCAATACAAATATGCCGATGGCGCCAAATAGCCTTATGTATTGTATTTTTCCGCCCGTGTTCTGCCAGTTTTTGAAGTCGTTATAAAGGTTCCATTTCGCAAGTGGGTGAAGGAACAGGTAAAGGTCTTTCAGCGTGTTATCCCTGTCGATATTCAGGTTTTTGATTTTCGCAGAAAAATCGCTCATGGAAACATCTTCACGCAATTCCACAACGTTCCTCAGGAAATTGTTGCCCCAGTTGCTTTTGTTATCGCGATAGAACTGATTTTCGGCCATCAAACGTTCAAAGGGAGCGAGGAAGTCGAATTGTATGGAAGAGTTGACAGGCACATCTTTCAACACGCCGGTCACCTTCAGATTATATTCGTTATTGACCTTGATGATCTTGTTTATCGGGTCGGCGCTGCCAAACAGCGCTTTTGCAACAGCTTCAGTAATGACAATGGCGTTTGGGTCGCTAAGCGCTGTTTGTACGCTTCCTTTTACCAGTGGGAACGTGAACATTCGAAGGAAGTCGGGGTCTACATGTATTCCCTGTCTTTTGTACTTTTTGTCTCCGACAGCCAGGCTGAAATCGTTATTCCAACTCATCCGTGACGCATGCTTCACTTCGGGGTACTCCGACTTCATGGCATAATACAATGGCAACGGAGTGGAGTTCTGGGTGTTCTTCTGGTTATTGAACAGTGTGTTCTTAAGAACAATCGCAACACGGTCGCGGTTAACATGAAATTTATCGAAGCTCGTTTCATATTGTATCCAAAGGCCTATGAGTATGGCGAAGGCCATGCCTATCGCCAATCCGAAAATGTTGATAAAGGAAAGCCCCTTGTGCTGCACCAGGTGCCTCCAGGCCACTTTGAGATAGTTCTTCAGCATAATGCGTGGTTAAGTTGGAATTCATGGTGCTAACAGAGTACCAATAATGGTACGTATTGCAAATCAGCAAAAAACAACAAAATGACAAGAAATTATTGTCCGGTTTTGATACACGTGGTACAAAAAGCGAAAGCCGTAGAAACGGCCTTCGGGTATGCCTAACAGGACATGAGAAAAAAAATGTTAGGGTTTAGCAGTATGATTAAGATAAGCAGTGCAAAGCTGCACGTCTGAATCGTAAAAAAAAGCAAAGCGGGAAAAGACAGGAAATAATGCTGAAAGAGGCACATCAAACAGAAAAAAAAACGGTTCCTGGACAGGAACCGAGTTACCAAACTAAAATTGCAATTAGCAATTGAAAGCGTAAAAACTATAAATCAGAGTCGGAGTAGTTTGTTCAATTTGTGTTGATCACCTCTGCCCAGCGGTTTTCGCGTTCTTCAACGTTGCACAGCACGAGCTCTACAAAGTGATTTCTTAACCTTGGCGCAACAGTCCTGCGCATGCCCTCTCTAACGGCGAGCATCACAGTGATGAGGTCCAGGTGCGGCTTGGCTTTCTGGATCAGGTTCACCAGGTAATCAAACTCCCATAATTCTTCGGGTGAAAAGCAATTCGGATTTTGTCCACTGAGCAGCTTGCGCTTTTCATAAGCGGCCCACGATTCGTTGTGTATTGGCGTCGACATAGATAGGATTTCTTTCGGTATTCTTTTTCAAAAGTAGAAATTCATGCGCTCCCGATAAAGAGGACGAATACCCTTTCTTCGCTACCGTAAAAATACGCTGCGCCGAAGCGTTGAGGCTCATTTATTAATGATCCACCGGTTCAGAAAGTTGGCCGGCGTTTCGATGACCACCTTATAGAAGGATGAGTGCTCGCCCGTAATGGGGATCACTGCCGTTTCGCTGCTGATGGGAACCGTTGCCATCACCCGGTACTCATCCTTTCCTCCCATTTTGTAGTTGTTCGAATTGGCCACCCATATCTTCGCGTCGCCCCGGGTTGCCGCTTTTTTCCATCGTACCACCAATTCATTATTGACAATAGCGGCCGATGCATTAGTGGCGCCGAGTTTACCCGTCAGGGAAACACCATCCACTTCCATGGCATCTTCCCGTGGCATGTTGACATCCAGGAATTCCGCGATCGTCGGCATGATGTCGGCAATCGAGGCGCTGCCCTTTTTAAAGTGAGCGTTCAATCCTTTCGCGTTAGTGATTATCCAGCCCAGGCGCTCGCGTGGCGACTGACCTCCATGATCCCTGCCCGTCAGCGAATCGCGGCCATGATCCGTTGTAATGATGATGAGCCAGTCTTCGTTGAATGCACGCTGCCTGTATTGAATGGCGTCCCACAGCCGTCCGACCTGTTTATCCATCAGTTCCACGGCGCGATACAACTGCAGGCCATCGCCATATTGGTGGCCCATGTCGTCGGTGTATTCAAGATATACCCATGAAAGATCCGGCGCCGACGACCTGATGTAAGCAGCGGCAGTGTCGGTGACCGTTTCATCGATTTTGTGCATGAAATCCCTTTCTTCATCGTGCGGGAAATTCACGGTGTCGTATTCCAGGCTGTCAATGTGATAATCCACAGGAATATTGCCGGTTTCGGGTTTGCTATCGCCCACCAGCTTTGTGCGGTTATCCAGCCAGGAAGAAAATATCGCCGTTGTTTTAGCGGGATATTGTTCTTTGAGCAAACGAAAGATGGTTTTATAATGATAGTTGGGCGCGGCAATATCGTTGTCCCACACATTGTGCTTATTTACCCATGTGCCCGTGAGCACAGTGTTATACCCAACAGCGGATATTGTTGGCGTTTGTGAGTAGCCCTCTTTTTCACCGCCCACCATTGCCCGGGTGTAGCCTCCCTGCTTTGCGATTTTATCCAGGTTCGGGGTATTGATTTTTTCGATCACATCCGCCGGTATGCCGTCGGCTATAATGAATATGGCTCTTTTCTTTTGGGCGTGAAGCGTTTCGAACGAAAGAAAAATGAAAAAGCTTATAACAAAATATTTCATTCGTATATTTTTTGTATCCACCCCCGGCGCTCCGCGCCACCCCCGCCAGCGGGGGATACTGTCTCCAGTCTTACGTTTCCCGTTT
>CAMPGT010000126.1 GCA_946885665.1 uncultured Chitinophagaceae bacterium
TATCCCCCGCTGGCGGGGGTGGCGCGAAGCGCCGGGGGTGGACCAGGCGACATCGAATTTAGAAATGTATCCTTCCGCTACGGCAACGGCAAAATAATCCTTGACGAGATGAACCTGTTTATCCCAAAGGGTTCATGTATTGGAATAAAAGGAGAAAGCGGCTCGGGCAAGTCAACACTCGCGGCATTGCTGCTGAAATTATACCAACCCCTGCAAGGCACCATCTCCATCAATAACATTGATCTTTCAATGATCAACAACAAAGCACTGCGGTCGCTGGTGGTATCGGTGCCGCAATTCACTGAACTGTTCAATGGCACAGTCCGGGAGAATATTATCCTCGACAAAACCTGTGATGAAGAAAAACTCAACAGCATCACCAGTCGGCTGGGGGTACTCAATTTTTTTGAAAATGACTCCCAGGGATTGGAAACGGTAATTTATGAACAGGGCACAAACCTTTCGGGCGGACAGCGCCAGCTCGTCTCCATTGCAAGGGCACTTTACAGGGATCCGCCTGTGCTGATTTTGGATGAGCCAAGCGCTTCGCTGGACGCAGAAACAGAAAACAAAATTATGCAAACGATTGAGTGGTACAATAAGCAGGGAAATACGGTGATAATTATCAGTCACAGCGACGCAGCTTTGAAAATTTGCAATAATATTGTGGTTCTGAAAAACGGAAAGATAGTATAGGACAATTATATAGTACATTTATCACTTAAACCAACCCACGCACAAATGAAGTTCAGGCTTTACGCGGTAATCGCTACGTTGTTTATTGTTCCGTCTCTTTATTCGCAAAACAGTTCAGGCAATGCCTCCGGCATTATTCCGAAGCCAGTGAGCCTGAAAACGAACAATGGCACATTTCGCATCGACAGGAACACGGTGATCGTTGCTGATGAAGGAAACCGGGATGCAGCAGATTTTTTCAACAAATACCTGGAAGACTATTACGGATTCAACCTGAACACGGCTGAATCGGCTCAAAAAAATTATATCAGATTTTCGTCCAGGACGTTTGTAAAAGCGCCGGAAAACAAGGAGCATTACACCTTTACTTCGACATCGAAGGGCGTTGACATTACCGGCGACTCGTACGATGGCACCTTCAGAGGTACGCAAACGCTGATTCAACTGCTGCCGCCGGCAAAGGCTACGTCGCTTTCCATACCGCAGGTATCTATCGACGACCAGCCGCGGCTGGGATACAGGGGGCTTATGCTCGATGTGGGCAGGCACTTCTTCGGCGTTGATTACGTAAAGCGGTTCATTGATTACATCGCGCTGCATAAGATGAATACCTTTCACTGGCACCTTACCGAGGACCAGGGATGGAGGATAGAGATCAGGAAGTACCCGAAACTTACTGAAGTCGGAGCCTACCGCGATGGCACCATCATTGGCCACCATCCCGGAACGGGCAACGACAATATCCGCTACGGTGGCTTTTACACGCAGGAGGAAATTAAGGATGTACTGGAATACGCGAAGAAAAGACATATAACGGTCGTCCCCGAAATTGAAATGCCCGGTCACGCCGGCGCGGCGCTCGCCTCCTACTCCTACCTCGGATGTACCGGCGGACCCTACGAGGTGAGCCAAACATGGGGCGTGCACAAGGATGTTTACTGTGCTGGCAATGATTCAGTATTTACTTTCCTTGAAGGTGTGCTCGATGAAGTGATGGAACTCTTCCCGTCCGAATACATTCACATCGGTGGTGATGAATGTCCGAAGGATGCCTGGAAAGTGTGTCCGAAATGCCAGAAAAGAATCAAGGAGCTGGGCCTGAAAGATGAGCATGAATTGCAGAGCTATTTCATTCAGCGCATTGAAAAATATGTCAACAGTAAAGGCAAGAAGATCATCGGATGGGATGAGATCCTGGAAGGCGGTCTTGCCCCAAATGCAACAGTGATGAGCTGGAGAGGCGAAAAAGGTGGCATTGAAGCGGCAAAGCAGGACCATGATGTGATCATGACCCCGACCACCTACGTTTATTTTGACTACGCGCAGCAGAAGAATGAAGATTCATTGGTCATCGGCGGCTACCTGCCCATTGAGAAGGTGTATGGCTACGAGCCGGTGCCGCAGGTGCTTAACGACGCGCAAAAGAAAAGAATTTTAGGTGGACAGGCTAACGTGTGGACGGAATACATGAGCAATCCGCGCAAGGTCGAATACATGATCTTCCCCAGGGTGGCAGCGTTGAGCGAAGTTTTGTGGAGCCCTGCAAAGAGCCGCAACTGGGACGACTTTAAGAAAAGACTTCCCCTTCAGTTGAAGAGGTACGATTTGTGGGGAACCAATTACAGCCGCGCTTACCAAACGGAGAAAGCACAACCTGGAACAGCAACGAAATAAAAATCAATTAATGCCTGCCACTATGGAAATTCACCAAAAGCAATTGTATTTATGAGCATGGTTGATTCATTTGAGAAAATACCTGTAAAAATTTTTCACGACCTGAAAGACGGTTCTGCATTCGCGGCCAACCAGATTGCCGCACTGATTCGCGAAAAGCAAAAAAATAATGAAAAGTGCGTGCTGGGTCTCGCAACGGGCAGTACACCCAAAACACTATATGCAGAGTTGGTGCGCCTCCACAAGATGGAAGCGCTCAGCTTCAAAAATGTGATCACTTTCAACCTCGACGAGTATTACCCACTCGACAAAGACGCATTGCAGAGTTACAACCGGTTCATGAAAGTGAACCTGTTCGATCATATCGACATCGACGCAGCGAATATTCACATACCCAACGGCGAAATAGCGAAGGACGCCATCAAGGCACATTGCGCAGCCTATGAAAAGGAAATTGAAGACGCCGGCGGTATCGATCTGCAGATACTGGGCATTGGGAACAACGGTCATATCGGTTTTAATGAACCCGGTTCAAACCTGAATTCAAGAACAAGGCTGGTGGCGCTCGACAACTCAACCAGGATCGCCAACTCCTACGAGTTCACCAATATTTCACAGGTGCCGCGGCTGGCCATCACCATGGGCATTAGCACCATCCTGAAGGCGAAGAAGATCATTCTCCTGGCCTGGGGGCAGTCGAAAGCGCCGGTAATACAAAAAGCAGTCGAAGAACATGTGACCGAACAAATACCGGCGTCACAACTGCAGCTCCATAATGACTGCTTCTTCATTCTCGACGAGGCCGCGTCTGCCGAACTAACGAGGTTTAAATCACCGTGGCTCACAGGCGAACTGGAATGGACGCCCAAAATGATCAAGAAGGCTGTCGTCAACATAGCGCTCAAGATTGGCAAGCCGCTGCTCAGCCTTACCAACACCGATTATAAGGACAACGGCCTCGGCGATCTTCTGGTGGAACGTGGCGATGCCTACGAGATCAACCTGGAAGTGTATTACATGCTCAGGGACACCATCACCGGATGGCCGGGCGGTAAGCCGGATGTCAACCTACCAAACCACCCCGAACGCTCGGTGCCCTACCCCAAAAGGTGCATCATCTTTTCTCCCCACCCCGACGATGACATCATTTCCATGGGAGGAACCTTTCAGCGCCTGCACGACCAGGGACACGACGTGCACGTGGCCTACCAAACGTCGGGAAACATTGCGGTCACCGACGAATTTGTAACCCGCTTCCTTGATTTCGCCGTTGGCTTTGAGAATATGTTCAATATCGACAGCAAAAAATCAGAAGAGATACTCGAGACGGCCAAACGTTATCTCGAAAGCAAAAAGTCTAATGAAGTGGACACCCCCGAAATTCGCGCCATCAAAGGCCTGATCAGGCGGGGCGAAGCGAAGGCCACGTGCCGGTACGTGGGTATACCTGACGATAACAGTCATTTTCAAAACCTGCCCTTCTATGAAACGGGTACCATTGAAAAGAAACCCATGGGCGAAGAAGACATCCGGCTCACCATTGAACTGCTGAGGCAAATAAAACCCCACCAGATATTCTGCGCCGGCGACCTTGCCGACCCGCATGGCACGCACAAGGTTTGCCTGGAAATAGTTTTCGAGGCACTCCGCAGGATAAAGGAAGATGGTGATGATTGGATAAACGACTGCTACATGTGGCTGTACAAAGGCGCCTGGCAGGAATGGGACATCAGCGAAATCGAGATGGCGGTGCCCATGAGTCCCGACCAGGTGATGAAAAAAAGATATGGCATCTTCATCCATCAGTCCCAAAAGGACATGGTGCCTTTCCAGGGATCGGATAACAGGGAATTTTGGCAACGAGCGGAAGACAGGAACAGCAACACCGCGAACCTCTATGCCCAGTTGGGCATGACCAAATATGCGGCCATGGAGGCATTCGTAAGGTGGCACTATTGATCCGCATCAACGTCCGGATCGCCGCCAAACGCTAAACACTGCGTCCCGAAACGAGTTTAATGATGAAAAGGATCACGGCCACAACGAGCAGAATGTGAATAAGGCCGCTGGTTACGTGCATGGCCAAAAAGCTGATTGCCCAGATAATGATCAGTACCACTGCGATAATGTAAAGTAAGCTTCCCATAATTCAAATTTTCGTGAAGAAATATTCTTTCGGGGACAGTACATTAAATTCTTGTGCCACCCAGTGCCATGCGCCTGACTATCCATGAAGCTGTAACTGCCACGGGCATACATCTGTATGAATTAAAACCACTTTGTAAATAGGCTGTACGCGACCAACGGTCAATTGAAGACGTCAAAAACCACGCTACTTTAGCTCAACAATCATTTCGATCTCGACGGGTATATTCCCAGGCAAAGAACCCACGCCTACTGACGAGCGCGCATGTTTGCCCTTTTCGCCAAATACTTCAACCATAAAATCAGAGAACCCATTGATCACCTGGGGTTGCTGCTCGAAAGTAGGTACGGCATTGACCATGCCCAGCACCTTCACAACGCGCTTTACTTTATTCAGGTCGCCGATTTGCGCCTTTAACGCTTCCAGCAGGCGGATGCCGGTGAGCCGGGCTGCCTGCTGAGCCTCCTCGAGCGAGATCTCCCCACCCACTTTTCCCCTTATGAGTTCACCGTCATCCTTCAGCGGGCCCTGGCCGGAGAGGTACACGATTTTACCGGTCTGCACCGCCGGCAGGTAATTTGCGATAGGAGTCGGAGCATTTTTCAACACTATTCCCAGTTCCTTCAGTTTCTTTTCAGGGTCCGTTTTTCTTTGTGCGGACACGCTCACTTGAAATACCATTAGCATTGCGAAAACGACGATTATTGCCTTCATGTGATTCACTTTGTTTTATTGGCAATATACTCCCTGTTGGCGACAATGTTGTTCCAACGTGTACAGAGTGCTTTTTCCTGTAAAATTTACTGATCCCTTAACGATTTTACCGGGTTGGCCAGGCCGGCTTTTACACTTTGTATGCAAATAATAAACAGGGTAATTACCAACAGCAATATGGGGGGAATGAAAAATATGTACCACGACAGGTTCATCCTGAAGGCATAGTTCGTTAACCACCTGTCGGCAGCGAAATACACCAGCGGAATGGCAATGACAGATGCCAGTATAACAAGCTTTATGAAATCGCGCGAAAACAGGATAATAATGCTCGACAAAGAAGCACCCAATACTTTCCGGATGCCGATTTCCTTTGTACGCAGTTTAATCACGAAACTCGACAAACCCAGCAACCCCAGGCACGCAACGACTATAGCGAGCGATGCAAACAGCGCAAACACGTTTCCCAGTCGTTTGTCTGATTGGTATTGCTGGTTGAAATAATCATCGAGAAAGAAATACTCAAATGGGTTTCCGGGAAAGCTGCTTTTATAAACGTCTTCGATTTTATCCAGGTTACGGTCGAGGTTCGACGCCTGGATATTCACTGCGTAATATTTCGAGTCGGGCTCTCCGGAAGAATAATATACGATGGGATCATACTTTTCCTTAAGAGAACGCTGGTGATAATTTTTCACCACGCCAATGATATTGCAATCCACCTCATGGGCATTTAAAATAACCACAACATCTTTGTTGAGGGCTTCTTCGTTGTTTCTGAACCCAAGAGCCTTCACGATTTCCTCGTTGACCAGTACGTTGGTCACTTTTTGGTTATTCATGAAACTTGTGTCGGACCTTCTAAAGTTTCTTCCTTCTACAATCTTTATGTCGAATGTTTTGAAGAACTGGTCATCTACAGCCATCTGGTACACCACAAAATTGTGCGTTTTATCTTGCTCCGCTCTCCTGATGCTGTTGCGGGAAAGAATCGATCTGCCGGGTATGTCAGACGACGATGTTACCTGCTGAACAAACGGATTTCGTGAAATTTCGTTCCGGAAATACGAGTCTTTTTTAGCCAGCGTCGAATCAAAGACAGCGGGCGCCTTGATCACCAGCATTTGGTCCTTTTGATAACCGAGGTCCTGTTTCCGCATGTACGATAGCTGTCGCGATACAATAATCGTAGCGGCTATCAGCATGATCGACAATACAAACTGGAACGATACGAGAATTCGCCTGAGTGAGATGTCTGAATTGCTTTTTGCCAGGATGCCTTTCAATACTGCCACCGGTTTAAATGCAGACAGCACAAACGCCGGGTAAATGCCCACTAAGAACGCGCCGGCAGCAAATAACAGGAACAATGTTATCCAAAACAGCGGCACCGTTCCCATACCCGATGTAAAAAATCCCCTGCTGAGATTTTTGCCTATAAAATCGTTGTATAGAGGAGTGATGGAAATAACGATTATGGCAGCAAGCAGCAGCGCGAAGAAATTGATCAGAACAGATTCAAAAAGGAACTGTCCCACAAGCTGTGCTCGCTGGGCGCCGACAACTTTTCTGAGACCCACTTCCTTGCCCCGCTCGAGCGATTTGGCAGTGGAGAGGTTCACATAATTTATCCAGGCGATGACGAGCACGAAAATGCCAATAATGGAAAGAAATGTAATTTCTTTTTGACTGCCGTTCGGTTCGGCTTCTTTCAAATAATGCGAATGAAGATGAATAGCTGTTAATGGCTGCAGGTAAAATGTGTTCCCGAATTTCAGCTCGCGGTGAATGGCGCCGAGGTGTTTCTCGACAAAAGCCGGAAACGCGGCCTCCACTTTCCCGGGATCGGCGCCCCGGGCCAGCATAATGTAATTGTAGTATTCGGGCCAGGCCCAGTTATCATCGATCCTCATATTTGGCGGCAATGTTGCAAACGATAGCAGCACGTCGAATTTAAGATGCGAATTTTCTGGTACATCTTTGAAAACTCCTGTGATCCGAAAATCCAATGAACCGTTCAGGTGCATTCTCTTGCCAATAGGATTCTCTTTTCCGAAATATTTTTTGGCCGTCGACGCTGAAATGACCATCGAATTGGGCTCGGTCAATACTTCCGAAGGATTTCCACTCATCAGTGGATAGGTGAACATCGAGAAAAACGAAGAATCGGCCAGGTAGGTCCTTTCTTCGTTAAATATTCTGCTGGTGCCGTTGGGGTCGTTATAGGAAAAGGTCAATGAGTTGAAAAATATTGAGGGATGCACCACCCTTGTAAATGCCTCCACTTCCGGAATCTCCTCCTTCATTGCAGGCCCCACAGCGGGATGGTTGGCAGCGGTGGTCGGAACATTGGAAAAGCTGCCTGAATACGCAATGGGAATCCGGTAGATCCTGTCGGCGTTTTTGTTGAACCGGTCATAACCCGATTCAAAATGTACATATTGAAAGATAAAGAAACAGGCAGCCATGCCGATGGCCAGACCCAGTATATTGATCAGGGAGTGCAGTTTATTCCTGAGTATGTTGCGATAAGCCACTTTTGCGTAGTTCCTGATGATCATGTTTTGACAGCCCGCAATAACATGCCATTTGCTATCGGCTTGGTAGTCAGGCGCTAATAAGCCCGTTTTGCTAAAGGTGTTCGCTTATGATACAGGTTGTTGCCCGCTTACGGGCATTTGAAAATCACCGCGGTTGACTGAATGGCCCAGTAGCGATTTTTTGTATTGAAGAGGTGTTACGTTATACTGCCGCCTGAACGAACGAATAAAGTGGGACGCGCTTTCAAATCCCGCGTCAAACGATAATTCATTAATGTTTTTATCGGTTACCTGCAAGAGTTGCTTCGCATACTCCAGCTTTTTTCGAAGCAGCCACCGGGCAGGCGTCGTGTTATAAACAGCAATGAAATCTCTTTTGAAAGAGGCGAGGCTCCGCCCCGATATCCTCGCAAACTCTTCCAACTTCATATTGTAAATGAAATTTTTTTCCATGACCTCCTGCAGGCAGACCCTGTTCTTCCGGCACAGTGAAAGCAGGTAAGCGGAAAGCCTTTGGTTTTTTGCAGAAGAAAGAACACTCATGATCAGCTCGCGGAACTTAAGTTCGAGAAGCGCAGCAGGCGGCTTCTGCTCCTGCCCGAAATAGCTAAACACCGATTGAAAATAGGTGTCAAGAACGGCATCCGGCTCAACGGGAATTACCGAGTCTGATGGCAGATCCGCCGCTTTCAACGCCATTGGCACTTCATATTGTTGGATTGTCTCGACAATAAAGTGATCGGGAACGAAAATAATCAGGGCGCAAAACTCGCGGTCGTAAAACTGATGGACGATATTCGCACCCTTCTTTACGAACACGGCCTGGCCCACTGTGGCCTGGTAAGTTGAAAAAAGGGTTTGCCAGATCTTTTTTCCTCCTAAAATGTAAATAAAAAAGTTGTGCAGAGAGAAGACCTTTAGTTTCTGTTCGTCGTTCAGGCATTTGTATTCGACAAATAAAAGATCGTTGACCTTAAACTGCCGGAAAAGACAATTCTCATATATAATATCAAAGAGGCGAAACATAAGCTGCCCGGTGTATGATTAAGTTACGAAATTTGCGAGACAGCATGGGCGGCTTTTTTCAGCTGCAGGTCTTCTAACCCTGCTAATGACCTCGTTATCCCGCAACGGCCTCTAAAATGGGCCCCCGTGTGATGGCAGTTGGCTCCTGAACGATATCCGTAACCCTGAAGTCGAAATTGCTCAGGGCAGGATGCGCCAATACCGATTGAACTAACGGGCTTTCTTTAAACGTTCCGAGTGCTTTTTCACTACTGAAGAGGTAAACGGCGCCACCTTCCCTTTTTTCTTCATCGATCAGCCATATTTTCCATTGGCAACCCGGCACCGCGGCAAATTTGTCGGCTACAGAAGCGAGGAGGCTCCGGAATTCATGATGGGGCAGGCTGTAGTTGAATTTTGTGATGAGAATTTTCTGTATCATCGCTATTTGTTTTTTGGGTGAAAAAACTGCAGGCGCACACACGCCCATTGAAAGTGAAAGATCGCCCGCAAACGAAGAATAAAATAGCCCGGAACGGTCAAAAAATTGACTGTACGGTTCAACACAAATGCATAAAAATCAATGTGTATTTATGAGAAGTTTACTTCTGGCTATCACGATTGCCGCCTCATTTGCCCGAGGCTATTCCCAAACCGGGGCGGTACAGGATATCGACAACATCATAACTGGCGAATCAGCGCTTAAACCCCTGCGTTACCTGGCAGCCGACGAATTGATGGGCAGGTCGCCCAAAAGGCCGGAGATTCAGTTGGCCGCCGATTATATCGCCGATCAATTCAGGGTGTATGGCGTGGAGAAAATAGAGACACTGGACGATTACTTTCAGCCGTTTGAATTGGTAACCGACACCACGAATAACGTCACCCCTAAAGTGATCGGACGACCCGTTTTAACGCCGGCAAACAACTCCAAACCGATCTTAGCAAAAAACGTTATGGGCATGGTTGAAGGCACCGATGAAACACTGAAGAAACAATTCATCGTTCTTTCCGCGCATTATGACCATCTCGGCGTGGCGCCGGTTCCAAAAAGCGTGAATGGTAAAAAGGATAGTATTTACAACGGGGCACGCGACAATGCGATTGGCGTGACAGCCGTAATGAACGCGGCCAGGTATTTTGCAAAACATCCTGCCAGGCGTTCGATACTATTCATACTGTTCACCGCCGAAGAAATGGGTTTAGTCGGCAGCCGTTACTTTGCGGAACACCCTGTATTACCGCTGAACAAAATCGTCTATAACCTCAATTGCGACAATGGCGGGTACAACGATACGACCATAATCACCGTGATAGGCCTCGGACGAACATCTGCTGACGACGACATTAAAAAAGCCTGCCTGGATTACGGCGTGGAGGCAATTGCCGATCCGGTTCCGGAATTAAACCTTTTTGACCGCAGCGACAATGTTAACCTCGCGGCGAAAGGAATACCTGCGCCCACGTTTGGTATGGGCGTGACCAGCTTCGACTCGGTTATCCGAAAATATTATCACCAGGTAACCGATGAAGTAAGCAGCTTCGATTTAAAATATGCGCTCACATACATCAAAGCATACATCCTCGCGGCAAAGAATATAGCCGACAACCCTGCTCAGCCCGCCTGGATAAAAGATGACAAGTATGAAGCTGCCTGGAAACGGCTATATGATTTACCGATACATTAAATCACTCAGCTCTTTTAATGGCAACACGGGATATAATTCTTTACTTAAGTAGTCCTTTAATTCGTTAACCTGGTCTACACGGAACGGTTCACTGATCACCATGAGTTGAAAAGCAGTTTTGGGCGCCTTGGGATCAAAGAAGTCGGACGAAAATGTGTACAGCCTTTTCGTGGCCAGCGTATCGGCGCTGTTGTCGAGGTACGGTTCATACAACAAGTGGCTGCCCAACCTTGCGTTTGCTTCTTTCGATGATGGTGATTCATTATATATCGCATAACTGGCAGGGGCCTTCTTTTCGCCGGGGGTCATCGTCGAAAGCTTCTTTTCAAAATATTGCTTTCTTGATTTCTTGAGTTCAACCAATTTTACCATTGTGTTGCGGCTGCTTTCAAGCTGCGCCATCGAGCTTTTCAACGCCGGGTTTTTGGCCAGCTCCTCAAACGTTTTCGCACTTTCTTCCAATCCTTTTGACTCTTCGGCGATTTCAGCATTTAGTCGTACGAGGAAGACGCGAATATATTGCTCCGCAGTTACTGGCCGGAAAACCGGCCGGTTCGAAGGATTCAACATCAAAAACCTTACGGGCCTGCCGTATTCGGTGTTAATCCCCTCTCCTACACGACAACCATTGATTGTTTTGTACGAAAGTGGAAAAGTGTCGGTGAATATTTTCGGGATGTTCAATGCGTTTGTTTCTTCACTGAACATTACCGACTGGTTATCCATGAGTCGTTTGCTGTTGTTGATGGCAATGATAAGATCGGGAGCGTTTTGATCCTGGCGCTTTACCGTGCCGTCCTGTTGTTTGTAGAAGCGAAAGAAATTGATGTTGAGATTGGCGGCATACGGCTTGCCTTTTATTGTTGTGCTGTACCATTGCTGCACATCGAAGCCTTTTGGATGAGCGAGTGCCGGTATCCCGTTCATCACGTCGTACACAGCATCTATTTTAAACCCGGGAACGCTCGAATGCTTCGCGGGGTAAAGGCGGCCAGGCACGTTTCTCTCCCACTGAAAATCCTGAGCGCAAAGCGTTGCCTGGCAAAGGGTGCCCGTAATTAATGTAGAAAGGAAGATCGTCAGCTTCATTCTATATA
>CAMPGT010000127.1 GCA_946885665.1 uncultured Chitinophagaceae bacterium
GCAAACGTGTCCCCCGCTGGCGGGGGTGGCGCGAAGCGCCGGGGGTGGACCAGCAATAGGCAATAGGCAATAGGCAATGGGCAAAAGGTGTCCCCCGCTGGCGGGGGTGGCGCGAAGCGCCGGGGGTGGACAAAACCCTCGCTGAAGAAGCGCAGCACCTGAAAAACTAAACCCGCTACCAGAGCGGGTTTAAGTACAATTTCAGCGGACCGGACGGGACTCGAACCCGCGACCTCCGCCGTGACAGGGCGGCATTCTAACCAACTGAACTACCGATCCGTCTACAAAAAGGGAGTGACCCTCTCCATAAATGGACGGCAAAGATAAAGGTAGAGAGAACGCAGGCCAAAGAATTTTCGAAAGAGTTTTTTATAAGGTATGTAGTGTCACGTTGTCTATTGCCGCTCGTCCACCCCCGTCGCCTTCGGCGCCACCCCCGCCAGCGGGGGAAACGTCAAATTGTTGATCTTTCCCCGACTACCCGCCGGTGATTTCCCCGAAAAATTTGTGGAGAATTATTTCGGTCCTTTCTTATTTGTTGCTACCCGGATGGATTCAGGTTGGCCTGGCAGCATCTTGCGTCGCACGCGGCTCAGCGTTTCCGGTTTCATTCCGAGAAATGACGCTATGGAGCCGACTTTGGCCACTTGATAAACGGCAGAAAAATTCTCCATGAACCAATTGTATTTTTCCACCGCAGAAAGATGAAGAATTTTTTTCAGGCGCAGGTCTCTTTCAATACAGGACTGCTCCAATATCTTCCGTCCAAACACATTGATGCGGAAGCTTTTCGCATACATCTTCTGCAATGCCGTATAGCTTAATAAATACACGTCGCTTTCAGTAATCGCTTCGATGTATTCAAAAGCAGGATTTTGCGTATAAAAACTGTGAAATGCTCCACAGAAGGTAGCGGGTATATTGAAGGTTGTCGTGATTTCTTCGCCCGCTTCGTTTAAATGGTAAGTGCGCAAATATCCCGATTCTACAAGCGCGATATGCCGCGCAACCTGTCCGGAGTGGATCCATTCCGTTCCCTTTTTGATATGCAATGGTTGCAGTGCCGCCTTAAAAGCGGCCAAATCATCATCTGCCAAACCATTGGCTGTCAAAAACGCATCAATCAACATTTTGCGATTATCGGGTGAAGGCGCAAAATTACCGCAATCATAAAAGACGGCCTTTCAATTTTATTCTGACTTATATCAAGAAAAAATCCGTCAACGAATGGAAGTTTTGCTGCTTAAAAAGTAAGCAGCTATGTACGCCATTAACCATGCAGCAACAGCGCTATTGCTGAAAAAGAAAGCGCCATCGCAACCCATTTTTCCCCTTCTTGTTTCCACCCAACTCATGGAACTGTTTTGGGTATTCTTCAACTTCACAGGGATTGAACACTACTCTGTTATCGAAGAGCAATTACACCTTGACTTCCTTCCTTACTCCCATTCAGTTCTTTCAGCCCTCTTACTTTCGCTGCTTGGCTACAGTTTTATTCGCTGGGTGCTCCGTAACCCGTCACTGGCCCTGCCTTTTGCCATTGGCGTTTTGTCGCACCTCATTCTGGATGTAGTTTTTCATGAAAGAGATATCCATCTCTGGCCCTTTACGGAAGGGCCTTCCTGGGGGCTGGGCATTATCCGGTACCCGGTGGTCAATTTTATTTTGGAGCTTTGCTACGGGATCTTTTGTTGGTGGTATTACAAAGGGAACAAGAAGCTGCTTTTTGTCATTGTTATCTTTAACATTCTGGACTTCCCGATCATGCTGGCCTCAGGATCTTCACTCGATATTTTTATTCATCATCCACTTTTGTTGCCTGCCTTTATTCTTTTTCAAATTCTTATTACCTGGTATTTTATCGCGCGGTATTCGCGTTGATTTTTAGAATTCGATATTCGAGCGTAATAAATACTAAACTTTAAGGAACGCAAAACGACAAAATTTTCAATAGCGCTATTTCTTCTTTTTTATGTCAGCTGCGTGGGCACACTCAAAAACGGTAGCCGGGAACGAGGCAACAATGAAAAGGCAAATATTTCGTTAGCCGAAGCCTCAGAAATCAAGTTCGATTCTCAACAGGATACAACTGTTGAAGAATTTAATCAGTTTTGGAAAGCATTCCCTCCTTCTTATATACCAATGTTTATTTTTATTGCCATCACACTTGCAAAAAAGAAGAATAGCAAATCCCCGTATTTGTTTATTCAACAGAAAAGACGTGGAGGAACTGGCGAGGCCGGGGATGACTTGGTGATAACGGATTGTGGTTGGTTTATTTGATTTGGCTATTTTGATAGATTCGCCGGAACACCAACAATTCCTGCAAAACGCTTATTCTCCTTTTAAACTCCTTACCGGATTCGTCAGTGCGCCTATTACTGCCTGACAACTTACAGTTATCAGCGCTACTGACAGCGCGATCAGGCCTGCCAGAACAAACATCCACCAACTTATATCAATCCGGTAAGAAAAATTTTTCAGCCATTCGTGCATCACCCGGCCTGCTATCGGCAATCCGATTCCAATGGCAACGATCACTAACTTTAAAAAATCCTTTGACAAAAGCTGAACGATGTCCGGGACGCTTGCCCCGAGCACCTTTCGCACCCCTATTTCTTTAGTTCTTTGTTCAGCACTGAATGCCGTCAATCCGAATAATCCTAAACAGGAAATGAAAATAGCAACGACGGTAAATGAATTGATGATATTTGATAAGGTAATTTCCGTACGGTATTGCTCATGCACCTCTTCATCCACGAACGTGTATTCAAATGGAACTCCTGCAAAATGCTTATGCCATATAACAGCTATTTTTCCAAGCAATGCTTTATAATTGCTGCTGTTCGTGCTGATGAGAACTTCCGGAATGTAACTGGTTATATACCGAATAAATAATGGCTTTATTTCGTCGCGCAATGAATTAAAGTTATAATCTCGCATGACACCCGCAATCTCAAAGCTCACCCGACTGCCATCAGGAGATTCGGTGAATACTTTAGTTCCTTGCGCGTGATCAATGTCAAGACCCAACGTCTTTGCGAGTGTTTCATTTATAATGACTTTTCCGGAGTCGCGTGGCCTGAAATCCCGACCTGCCGCCAGTTTGATACCTGCAGTCTTCATAAAATGTTCATCTGCTTCAATCGCCTTCGCGTCGGTAGCGGCAGCCATATTTTGGCCTTCAATAAAAAGGGGCAGGTTATAAAGAACATCCCGCCCGGGAATATTGTCTGTTCTGCTTACTGAGCTTATGGCCGCCACTTTGTGCAGATCATTTACAAAGTCAGGTATATTGGCGACATCTTCGTTTGTGTGAAAAGTGAAACCAATCTTCTGGTTCGGATCGAAGCCGAGGTCTCTGGTTTTTATATAGTGCAGCTGGCTATAAATTACAATGATGCCAGTAATCAAAATAATTGACAATGCAAATTGGAACACTACCAGTGAGCGCCTGATTCCAACACTCGAAATATGACTGGTGAAGGCGCCCTTGATTACTTTTATTTCTTTGAATGCCGATAAGTAAAATGCAGGATAACTGCCGGCGATCAAGCCGGTTGTTGCCATAATTACGAAGAGCATTAGCCATAACCGGTAATCAGAAAGAAAATTCAATTTAATATTGGCCTCGGTGATGTCGTTTAAATAGGGCAACATAACAATCAACAATGGTACGGCAATCAATAATGCGGCGAATGAAAGCAGCATTGATTCGCCAAGAAATTGTTTTACCAGGTCTGCTCTGCTTGCCCCGATCACTTTTCGTATCCCTACCTCTTTTGCTCGTTTTGAGGCACGGGCCGTAGACAGGTTCATGAAGTTAATACAGGCAATGACCTGAATTAAAACAGCTATCACTAGTAAGATCTTTAAAAAAACGGGACTGACCGGCTTTGATAGCTGAAGACCTTTTAAACCGGTGGTAGTGTGAATCTGGCTGACCGGTTGAAGGTAAAACTGTTTCGTCATCCCTTCTCGCTTCAGTTGTTCCTGTGCATGCTTTTCAACAAAGGCCTTAAATTTGTTTTCCAATTCAGCGACGTTGGTGTGTGGCCGTAGTTTTACGTAGGAAATAACAATATTGTCGCCGGTCCAGGATTCGTGTTCGTTAAAATAACCTCCATATCCGCCACTGTTCATTGAAAAAAAGAAATCGGCATGTATGTGCGTTTTCCCGAGGGTTTCATCCATTACACCGCCTACTGTAAAGTTATTCAGGCCAAACCTGTTGCCAATCTGAATCACTTTGCCAATTGGATTTTCATGTCCGAATAATTTATCCGAGATGGATTTCATTAATACCACGGTATTGGGAGATGCCAGAGCAGTTTGCGGATTGCCATAATTAAAATGGAAATCGAACATCCGGAACAGGGTTGAGTCTGCGTATGCAGCATCATTTGCATACAGTGATTTTTCTTTATAGCGAAGCAAATGATGGTCCATGCCAACGCCGGGAATAATTCGGGCAAATTCTTCCACCTCAGGGAAATCATGCTTCATAGCAGGAGCAACAGGTGCCGTGGCCGTTGCCCAGTTGCCCTTATCATTCTGAACCGTCCAAATTGTATTGATCCGGTAGATATTCTGTCCATTATGATGATGTTTGTCGTAGCTATATTGGTCCTGTACGTATAAAATAATATACAGGCAACATAGTGTGCCAATAGCTAACCCAATTACATTAATGGAACTGAACGCTTTGTTCTTTTGAAAGGACCGTAAGGCTGTTTTAAAATATATCTTAAACATGAAATGCAGTCGATGTTAGAAATCTTGTACAAAAACGCCTTTTTGCCAAACGAACGATAAATGTACGGAGTTGTAAAAGGTTATGAAATCACGCCCGTTTACAAAATTTTCAGGCCGCACCGCATTGGAATCAAATGCAGTCGCCGCTTGTCCACCCCCGTCGCCTTCGGCGCCACCCCGCCAGCGGGGGATATTCATTTTCGCCGAGGAAGTTGAAACGGAGTGCGCCGAGATAGTATATCGATCAAATATTAATAACGCGAGATTGATTTATATCAAACCAACAAAAACGCATCGTATTAGGATTTTTCTGTAAATTAATGCGATCAACCGCGACTCCAATTCCTGCTGATCTTCCCCCCTAAACTTCATCAGCATCATGCAATATTACTACCTCAACCAGGCGGCGGAGCAAGTCGGGCCGGTAAGTACCGAGGAGCTCAAAAACGCCGGCATTACACCCAAAACACTTGTTTGGAAAGAAGGAATGAAAGAATGGGTTCCCGCTGGCGCCATTGCGGAACTCAAACAATTGTTTACCCCAACGCCTCCGCCCATAACAAAAAACCCACCGGCGTTGCAATCACCCCAAAGCAACCGCACAAAACTCCTGCTCGCAGCAGGCGGACTGCTCGTCATCGTCGTCGCAGCCGCCATCTTTATATTCGGGCGCAAAGGCTCAAAACATGCTGAGACAACCGTCGGCAAACTCGACAGCGTTGTGGCAACACCACCCGCCGACACAACTTCAAAAGACGACAGCGTCGCCAACCCAACAAAAATCGTTAACCTCGATTCGCTCGCAAGCGCCATCTGGGATACGTCATCTAACACCAAAACAACGACTGCCAACGATGCCGTGCCCTCCTTCCTGCCAGGCTTTGGAAACGGCAATTCTTCATCCGAAAATCAAAAAGATTCCAAAGCCCCTGCGCCGAAAAAAACAAGTAAAAAACGAGCCGGCGAGCAGGTGAACGACACACGCGATGAGCCTGCACCTCCAAAGCGTAGCGAACCGGAACGGGTGAACCCCGCACGCTACATCGCCGTGACGGGTACATACCGCAAGAACCTGGTGTTTGAGGCTATCCTCGAAGGAACCATACGCAATGGATACAGCAGCCAGGTGCGCGACGTAACCATTGAAGTAACATTTCTCGATGCGAGCGGTCAACCCGTGGGCAACAAACGGTTCACTCAGAACGGCACCCTGCCCGCAGGGTCGAGCATGTCGTTTAAGTTTAAAACGAAACCGCCCAAAGGCACGAAAACCGCGCGTTATGAAGTGGCTTCTGTGAGCTTGCGTTGAGATGAAGTTTCCCCGGATTACGCATAATTACCCGGCTCCTATTTTTTGGCTGAATACTCGATGGTAACTGTGGCGCCTTCGTCGGTGCGTTCCATGAAATAGACGATATTGGAAGTGGCATTCTCGTAATATTCCTTCAGCACCACGTATCCTTTTTCAAAAGCGGTGGCCAATAACTGGGGATCGTTTTTATACGCCTGGGCAGCGCCATCTGTGCCCCATTCGTGTTCCTCGTAGAGATAATCGTACTCGCCCAGTCTTTCTTCGATCTTAAAAAAGAATTCATTGAGATACTTGTCGCCATCGGAGCCAAAATCAAGCGGAATGGTTACCATCCCCCCCGATAATTTCCCGTCAGTAAAAATATACGTCGCATAATCGCCGGTCTGGCTTTGGTCTGTCGACTTTCCATTCCAGGCGCCTTTATCCGTCACCCGGTACGTCACATAATAACCCGAAGGGTCCTCGTATAGCAGATCGGACGGATTTGCATTTTCATTCAACGCAATATTATCGTAATTACTTCCCCACAATTCATACCTGAAATCTGCCTTCTGCGTATTGAAACTTACGCTGGCAGAGTCGATTGTTCGTGTAACCGTGTTGAAAACCGTGACTTTAATGGTGTATGCAGAAACTTCCTGTGGCCGCCACGTGATTTGCTTTTCCGAACGGTTGCCGAATTCGCTGTCGTGGTCCGGACTGATCGTCCATGAATACGAGTTGAGCGAGAGAGAATCATTAAGAACCGGGCTTAGAACGAGTGTTTGTCCAACCGCAATGTTCGCAGGAAAATCCTCCCTGCCATTGATCGCGATACCCTGTATATGAACAGACGACAGGGTACCGTCGTTTTTTGAGCAGGAAAATAAGGAAACGGCCAAAGCCAGGAAGAGGGTAGGGTTATATTTCGTCATAAAAGGGTAAGGTGTCGATATATTGTCCAGGGTGGCGACAAAAATAGCAGAAGTTTTTGGCAAATGCAATGGTGTGCATCACCTTGATTGTCGCTGAATTGCCCAACCAAAATGTTCTTTTTACCGACAATGATCCACGCGAGATCGTGTGATGTTTGACGCGGGATTACCTTTGTTGAGGAATGTGAACCTCGATTTCAAACTGCAGCTGTCATCTGTAAAGCAATTGAACGCAAACACCGTAGAGCTGCACTATACATTGAAATGAAAAATAAAAAACCACAATTTGTATGAAAAAAGGAACTTTACTTTTTCTTCTCTTATCATCAATGTCAATTATGGCGCAGACCGGTAAAGAAGTTTCAGAAGATTTTCTTCAGTCGTTTGCCGACGCATTTAATGCTCACGACATCAAAGCCATAATGGCGCACATGACAGATGACTGCATCTTCCATGCTTCAGCAGGCCCCAACGCCGACGGAGAAAAATTCACCGGAAAGCAACAAGTCGCAAAATCATTCGAAGACGTATTTGCAGCTTTTCCCGACGCCAAATGGAGCAACGCCACGCATTTCATCTCGCGAGATCGCGGACTCTCCGAGTGGATATTTACCGGCACCAGGTCAGACGGGACAAAAGTTGAAGTTACCGGCTGCGACATATTCACGTTTAAAGACGGCAAAATAGCCATTAAGAATTCTTACAGAAAGAACCGCCTGCCGGCCCGGCCATCATGAAAGCGGTAGCACGCTTTGTAGCAAACGCGAACAGTATCGTATCAAAAGCGGACATTCCCTGCCTGCATGCCAAGCCGTAACCAGTTGATTATTAAAACAAAGCTTAACTGGCCTATCTTCGGTATAGTTTGCACAAAGCGAAACTGATGCTGAAAAACTACTTCAAAACGGCCTGGCGAAACATAACGAGGCAAAAAGTATATTCCTTTATTAATATTTCAGGATTGGCTTTGAGTCTCACTGCTGTTTGGCTCATCGCCCTTTTCATTGCCGATGAGTTGAGCTACGACAAATATCACGAGAATGCAGAAAGAATTTACAGGATAGCGTCGCACGGACAGTGGGCAGATGAAAAGTTTGACATCACCGGCACTCCGCCACCAGCGGCTCAAGCATTTAAAAACGACTTTGCCGAAGTGGAGGATGCGGTGCGCATCGATGCAGAAGGCGGCGGAGTTCTTGAATACGGCAACAAGAAAATAAAAGACGATGCCATTTTTTTTGCCGACCCTTCATTCTTCACCATATTTTCTTTTCGTTTTATCGTGGGCGATGCACATGCGCTAAATAAACCCAACAGCATGGTGCTTACCCGGTCTCTCGCACAAAAGCTTTTTTCAGATCCCGCCAGCGCACTGAACAAAACGGTGCTTATCGGCAATAATGCTGCGCTGGTAACAGCTGTGATTGAGGACGTTCCGGGCAACTCGCATTTTACCTTCAATGCCATTCGTACGATGCCCGCAAACTACACCGGTGATTGGGCAAACCTTAGCATTTACACCTATATCCTGTTGAAGAAAAACGCGGACATCGGCCGCCTCCGCGCAAAACTGCCCGCATTTGTTACTAAATACCTTACTTCGAATGCGCGCGACATTGATTTTAGGCTGGAGTTGCAGCCGCTGCCTGCTATCCATTTACATTCACACCTGAGTTATGAGTTGGGTGAGAACCGCGATATAAAGTATGTATACGTACTGTCCATAGTAGGCATCCTTATACTCATCGTTGCCTTTATCAATTATATCAACATCACTACCGCGCGGGCGTCGGTTCGTTTGCGCGAAGTGGCCGTAAGAAAAATTATCGGCTCCAACCGTAACCACCTGGTGGGTTTGTTTCTCACCGAATCGGTCATTACCATTTTTGCTTCGGCTACCATCAGTGTTGTGCTGGTTTCTCTCGTCATGCCTTTATTCAACGAGGTTACAGGGAAGGAACTGTCCATCTGGCAATTCGGTGTTGGCTTCAGTGTTTTGCTCATCATGTTGTTTACGCTGGCGGTTGGCCTTCTCGGCGGGCTGTACCCCGCGCTGTTTTTATCACGGTTCAAAACAATACCTGCTTTAAAGAGCCAGCTTGGCGATGTGAAGTCGCAGGTGTTGTTCAGGAAATCACTGGTAATGGTCCAGTTTGCCGTTACGGTGGTGATGATAACTGCTTCGCTGGTGATCTATCTACAATTGAATTTTGTGTTCAATACGGACCTTGGGTTCAATAAAAAAGAGCTGCTGACCTTTCATCTCGACTCGAGAGATGCCCGGCAAAAAGTTGGGGCAATGCGCACCGCGCTGTTAAAAAATCCTGCAGTAAAAGCGGTTGCTTCGGCCGGCAACCCGATTGGCAATAACAATATTGGGATGATGGATTACAACGTCGAGAAAAATGGCGTGCTGGATGAACACAGCAACCTCGCCTACGCACTGACGATCGATGCGGATTTTATACCGGCCATGCAGGTTCGGTTGCTCGAAGGACGAAATTTTTCCGAGACCATTTCATCGGACAGTACCGCAGTGATCGTCAATGAAGCATTTATCAAAAAACAGGGCTGGGCGACCGGCATGGGAAAAAGAATTTCGCGCGGAAGGGACTCGGCCGGCGTGGCTCGTTTTGCGAATATCATAGGCGTGACGAACAACTTTCATATTTATTCCCTGCAACATAAAATTGAGCCGGCAATCATGCAACTGCCTGAACGGGCCGAGGATCGCGATAATATCTACGTGCGGGTTGATGACCGAAATCTTTCGCAAACACTGTCTTTTGTTGAACAGACGTTCAGAAAGTTTGATGCCTCGTCGCCGTTCGCCTATCGTTTTCTCGACCAGAATTTTGCGGATCAATATAAAGCGGAAGCAAGGCAGGGTAAGATATTGCTGACCTTTACACTGTTGACGATTTACATTGCCTGCATGGGGCTGTTTGGGTTGATCACATTTACGGTTGCGCAACGCGTGAAGGAGATTGGCATTCGCAAGGTGCTCGGCGCGAGCGTGTCGGGAATGGTGTCGTTGCTGACAGAGAGTTTATTGAAAGTGGTCCTCGTTGCGATGCTGGTAGCTGTTCCTGTTTCGTGGATATTGATGAATAAATGGCTGGAGGATTTTGCTTACCGCATTCAACTGCATTGGTGGATATTCGCTTTGGCCGGCATCGTTGCCCTGCTTATTGCCATTGTAACGTTAAGCCTGCAGGCCATCAAGGCAGCTGTTGCCAATCCGGTAAAGAGTTTGCGGAACGAATAGGAATTAACTACCTTCACTGTCCCCGAAATACCGCCTTGCACAGGCAAAGATGTTTCGACAAATCAATAACTTAAGAAAGGCATTGAAATATGGAAGTGAAAAATGTTAAGGCATTCGGTGCAACAGCTGCCGAAGCGCCCCTGGATCAACTGAGCATCAACCGCAGAACTCCAACACCCCACGACGTTGAAATCGACATCCTCTACTGCGGTGTGTGCCACTCCGACCTGCACACTGTCAGAAACGAATGGCACGACACAACTTACCCCATTGTACCGGGTCATGAAATTGTAGGCAAAGTAACTCGGGTAGGCGAGCATGTAAAGAAATTCAAGGTTGGCGATCTGGCCGCGGTGGGCTGTATGGTAGATTCGTGCCGCGAATGTGAATACTGCCGCGATGGCCTGGAACAGTTCTGCGAACCGGGTAACACACTCACCTATAATTCACCCGACAAACACCTGGACACGCCAACATATGGCGGATACTCGGAAAGCGTTGTTGTAGATGAACACTTCGTACTGCGCGTGCCCGGCAACCTCAACCTTGCAGCCACCGCACCGTTGCTTTGTGCCGGCATTACCACGTACTCACCACTTAAACACTGGCACGCAGGGCCGGGTAAAAAAGTGGGCGTAGTGGGCATCGGCGGGTTGGGGCACATGGCCATCAAAATCGCGCGGGCAATGGGCGCCGATGTGGTGGTATTCACTACCTCAACTTCAAAAGCTGAAGACGCCAAACGACTGGGCGCCGACGAAGTGGTGTTATCGACCGATAAAGCACAAATGAAAGCAAAGAGAAGGAGCCTGCATTTGATCATCGATACCGTTTCCGGTCAACACGACATCAACGCTTACCTAAGGCTGTTGAAAGTTGACGGCACGCTGGTGCTTGTTGGCGCACCCGAAAATCCGCTTCCTGTCGAGGCTTTCAGTGTAATACCCAAAAGAGTGAGCTTTGCCGGTTCTACGATCGGCAGCATCGCAGAAACGCAGGAAATGCTCGATTTCTGCAGCAAGCACAACATTACGGCAGATATTGAGCTCATCAGCATACAAGACATTAATGACGCCTATGACCGTTTACTTAAAGGTAATGTTCACTACCGGTTTGTAATAGACATGGCTTCGTTAAAGAAATAAGCGCCATCTACCTTCTTCGCTAAAATTCCGAAATCAAAGAAAGCCAACGTGCCGCCGGCGCACCCCAAACTTCTTTGTACGTGGCCGTATTGAATTGCGGCCAGTAGGGCTCGTCTTGATTGAACCGGGAT
>CAMPGT010000128.1 GCA_946885665.1 uncultured Chitinophagaceae bacterium
GTTGAAAGCCTGTATTTTTTTCCTGTCGCCCACGATCCACACAATATCCCCCCACTCGAATTTAACGGTAGAGTCGGGGTTCAATATTCTTTCCTTGTCCCGTTCGATGCCCACAACGAGCCCGTGGGTGCTTTCGCGAATGCCGGAACTGCGGATATCCACGCCGTTTAGCTTTGTGTGCTCGTCTACCAGTATCTTCTGCAGGGCAATGTCGTGCGTGTTGGCGATTTCCGGCACGCTGTTCTCGTCGGCATCAAACATAGGTTTGAAGGTTTGAAGCTGTGCGTCGGTGGCAATGATGCCCACATCATCAAACGGCATCAGCCGGGTGTCGCGCCCGGGAACGTGGATCAGCTTGTCGCCGCGTTTGATGTAAACGATATTGATGCCGAATTTTTCCCGCCAGGCAAGTTCATAGAGTGTTTGACCGATGTACGCGGCATGCGGGCTGATCTTCATTTCCACGATATGCGCGTCCCAGGGTTCCATGCCCGAGTCCACGCTGGCGGCGTGTTTCAGGATCCTGGCCGCCAGCGATCCGTCGCCGGCTGCCGCCAGTTCCCTGGCATTCAAATTGGATAAGAATCGTTTTTCAATGCGCTGGTAAAGTCTTTGGATCCTTGCCGAAAAAACCATCAGCACAACGATCGTTACCGATGCTGTGATCCAAACGGCCATTTGTGTGGATACCACTCTGCCTATCCAGAAACCTATCAGCGCCAGGCCCGCCAGGTTCCTTGCAATTTCAATCACGAGGAGCGGCCCCCGGTTATACCTCCGCTGCAGCCACAGCTCCCTGTACGTTTGGTTATCCGGTTTCTTCGCCATTAGTCCCCAGAGAAACGGCGCCGCCGCCCCAAGCGATATAACAAGTATAATGACCGTGCTCAGCGCTTCATCCTCCACGTTCCGCATAATAAAGGGAATGAAGAAATTCGCAAAAAGCAGGAAGAGGGCGAGTAAAATGATACCGTTTGAAACAACAATTTTCGTATACGATCTGAGCACGGTCTTCAATTCGCTTTCTGCTTGTATGCGTTGTGTTCCCGCAGTGTAGTTACTTAATTTGTCCACCCACTTTTGCGGAAGGAACTTTAATATCCATGCGTAGAACGGCTCGGCGTATTTGATGAGATAGGGGGTCGTAAAAGTGGTTATAGCCGAAGCGCCAACGGCCACCGGGAACAGGAAATCAGAGATCACGCCCAGCGAAAGACCCAGCGTGGCAACGATAAACGCAAATTCGCCGATCTGCGCCATGCTCATGCCCACCTGTACCGATTGCTTTAGCGGCTGGCCCGACAGCAGTGCGCCGAGCGTGGTGCTGAACAGCTTCCCAAATAATGTTAGCAGGGTTACCCAAAGGATCGGTGCGGCATACTCAACCATAGCATCCGGATCGATCATCATGCCTATCGAAACGAAAAACACGGCGCCGAACAGGTCCTTTACCGGCTTGATGACATGTTCAACCTTTTCGGCTGAAGTTGTTTCGGCAAGGATGGAACCCATCACGAATGCGCCCAGCTCGGCCGAGAAACCAACCTGCGTGGCAAGCACCACCATTCCCAGGCAAAGGCCCAGGGAAAGAATGAGCAGCGTTTCTTCATCCATTAACTTTTTTGCGCGGCGCAGGAACGTGGGAAGCAGAAAGATGCCCGCAATGAACCAAATGGCGAGAAAGAACAACAGCTTCAGGATGGTCAGCAACATCTCCGTGCCTTCGAACTGCCGGGTTGCCGCCAGTGTTGAAAGCAATACCATCAGCAGGATCACGACGATGTCTTCAACGATCAATACACCGAATACGATCCTCGCAAACTGTTTGGTTTTGACACCCAGCTCGTCGAAGGCGCGCAGGATGATCGTGGTTGACGAACTGGCCAGCATACCTCCGAGAAAGAGGCTGTCCATTGTTGTCCAGCCCAAAAGCTTTCCCAAATAATATCCCGCTGCCGTTATAAAAACTATCTCGACCAGCGCCGTTATCGACGCCGAACCGCCCACCCGCACCAATTTCTTGAAGCTGAATTCAAGGCCGAGGGTAAAAAGCAAAAATATAACACCGATCTCTGCCAGCGTTTCTATGTTCTCGCGATCCGCGACAGTAGGAGCCAGGTGGAAATAGGGTCCCACGACGAAACCCGCGATGATGTAACCCAGCACGAGGGGTTGCTTCAATCGTTTGAACAACAAGGTAACAAGGGCACCTGCCATCAATATCAATGCAAGGTCCTGGATGAGTTTTGGTAAATGCCCCATTTCAGCAAATCATTTTGCTCAAATGTAATCCAAACTGCTTTTGTGAGCGACATAACTTCATCAACATATTGATGCTGCCGCACTGTCGGACATGGAAATACCGGCCAGGATTCCGGTTCAGCCGGGTTGATGACCGCCTGATTAATTCATGGAAGAAAAAACCTCTTTTTCGAGGTGTTGGCGGATGATGGGCGACACGACGTCGAATTCCTTTATTGAGGTAGCGATCATGGGCAATATCGTATCGAGGTGTTTTTCATCACGCGCGTGCGCCTCCACCTGCTGCATGTTTGTGAAGATGCCGTGAATGCGGATAACACCCAGCGTGCCTTTCAGCTTGTGGGCAACAAATCTTACCTGCTCCCAGTTGTTTGCCCTGGCAAACTGCTGCAGCTCCGTCAGGCCTTCCGGGATAACCTTTTCAAACATCGCATGGATGGTCTTGATCACACGGGTATCGGTCATGCGTAGCAGGCCGCTCAGGTCGAAGGATGATTCGTCGGGCGCGGCCGGGTTGTTTTCCGGCTCATCCGGTGCGGGCGACCCCGTACCAAGATATTGCTGCAGGCATGCCTGCAGTTTTTCGGGCACAAAAGGTTTTGTCAGATAGTCGCTGGCGCCGAGGGCAACGCTTTTTTCCTTTTCGTTGCGCAGTGCGCTGGCGGTAAGAATAACGATCGGCACGTTCAGCTTCAGCGTATGGCGAATATATTGCGTGGCCTGATAGCCGTCCATTTCTGGCATGTGGAGGTCCATCAGGATAAGATCGACGTGGCCGTTGTGATGGAGGTGATTAATCGCTTCAAGGCCGTTTTGCGCTATTGCCACATCCAGGTTGTATTCACTTAGGCTCGCCTGCAATACCATCCTGTTGATCTCATTATCTTCTACGATCAACACTTTTTTCCCCTCGAAAACATGGCCTTCACTTAACGGTATAACCTGCGGTGCGATGGCGTCGTTCACTTCTTTTTCAGAGCTGATGATGAAGGGAAGCGTTACCGAAAAGGTGCTTCCGGCTCCCGGTTTGCTGGTTATCGCGATTTCGCCGGCCTGCATCTCCACCAGGCGCCTGGTGATGGCTAAGCCCAGCCCGGTGCCTCCGTATTTCCGGGTGGTGGATACGGATTCCTGTGCGAAGCTTTCGAAAATGTACCCGAGATTTTTTTCTTCGATGCCGATGCCTGTATCTTTTACGTCGAAGCGTAAACGTATCACGTTGTCTTCATGACCGCCGACCTTTACGTTCAATGAAACGGACCCCTTGTCAGTGAACTTCATCGCATTGCTGAGGAGGTTGGATAAAACCTGGTTAAGCCGGTAGGGATCGCCTTTCACGGCTAACGGTACACCTGCTTCCGCTTCGAAAGAAAAGCCTATATGCTTCTCTTCTGCTTTCATCCTGAATCCTGCGGTCAATGCCTCCAGCGCCTGCCGAAGATTGAAAGGAATTTTTTCTATACTGATCTTACCGGCTTTTATCTTAGACAGATCGAGAATGTCGTTGATCAGCATCAGCAGGTTGTCCGACGACTGCTTGATGATCTGCACATATTCCTGCTGGGTTTGGTTCAATTCAGTTTTCATCAGCAGGTTGGTCATGCCGATGATCCCATTCATCGGCGTGCGTATCTCGTGGCTCATATTGGCGAGAAACTGCTCCTGCAATGACTCGGCAGTTTCCGCGCGTTGGCGGGCGCTGATGAGTTCCTCGCGGTAACGCACCATTTCGGTAATGTCTTTCATGAAGCCGCTGATGGCAAAGAGCTGGTTGTTTTCATCAAAAAGCGGAAACTTGATGGTGAGCACATGATGGTCGCCGTCGGGAAAAGTCAGTACGTCTTCCGTTTCCACCGGCTGGGCTGTTGCCTTCACCAGCTCGTCGGCCTCCAGGTATTTATCTAGGGAATTTCGGCGCCTCAGGTCGAACATCGTTTTACCGATCACTTCATCGTCGGTGACGTTAAAATTATCCCGGAAACTTTTGTTGATCAGCGTGTACCTGCCCGCTGTATCTTTCACATAAATGGCCAGCGGCGTATGATCGAGAATCGACTGGATCTTTAAATGATAGGCTTTCTGTTCATTTTCCATTTCGCGGATCCGTTGATCCATTGCCACTTTTTCGGTAACGTCTCTGACGATGCTTTGAAAGCCGGCCGGTTTCCCTGCCTTAAGCAATAAAATCGTATCCTGTTCCACCCATTTCATCTGGCCGTTACGGTGCACCACCGGAAATACCAGCGTGGTTTCGTATACAAGGTTCTCCTTTTGCCGGGTGTAATGTTCCACCACTTGCATAACATGGTCGGGGCGTATGAGCTCCGTAAAATGTTTTCCCTTCAGTTCAGCAGTGGTGAAACCTGTCAGCGCTTCCGCCTGCTTGCTGGTGAAGGCGAAATATCCCTGTTCATCAGTGGTGAAGGAAACCACTCCCGCGTTTTCCACGAAGATCCGGTATTGCGCCTCGCTTTCTTTTAATTTTTTCTGCGTCTTTTTTCTCAGCAGGATGTCCCTGTTAAGCCGCAAAAGAACGACCACAACAAATACAAGGGTAGCAATATCTGCTACCAGGGCAGTGCTGAATGATGCATCTGCAGAGCGGGAACTCCAGTTGAAAACAGCAATGCCGAACAGTGTGGTGAGTAAAACGAACAGGATAGGAGGGTGGATCTTCATCTAACGATTAAAACGGAACCGCTGCCACGCAAGTATTTTTTAGCGGCGATGCAAGCTTGTTTTACAACGCGGTACATAGAATTGCTTAGCGTCGCTGGCAGGTTTACCCGTATGGCTCGCTGCACGGAAAATACATGGAAATTTTGTATCTTTGTTTTGATGAATAAAACGCAACGATACAGGGTAAAAACCAGTGGTATTCACCCCGTCATACTGGACATGGGCAACCATTGCACCTGGTCGTTTCCGGAGTTCGTACCGTTCTGTTCAAGGCTTTACTACTTCTCTTCGCATAAGGAATTCTTCACTTGCCTGTAGTCATTTCCCAATAGCACTTTTTACTTAATTGTTTTTTTACCCGAACAGCGCATTTGTTCCTGCCGGTATTCGCATGCGCGCGACCTGCATACGCTGCCGCCGCGGGCCACTGGATTACTGTGCCCACTGTTCACTTAAACCAATAATGTATGTATAATGTCATAGACAATGAAGGCATAAAGATAAATATCCAGCCAACGGGCACTAAGCTCAATGACTACCTGCTGAGAAAGATCCGGAACATGATCAAAAGATCTAAAAATTTATTCCCCGGAATTAACTGGATGGACGTGTATCTCAATGAAAACGATGATCCCGTTAACCCGCGCAGGCTGGTTATCCGCTTTGGCGTTCCCGGCCCCGACATCGTGGTATCCGACTCCGGCAGCCGGTGGAAGACGCTCATCAGGAACGCTGAAAAGCGAATGTCGCGGCAACTGGAGAAAAGGAAACTCGACCTGACAAGGGGCCGCGACCGGTTCTAAAATTTATTCTTTATACTATTCAAATCAATAAAAATGATGTACCTGCAAACCAATAAACTGATCATGGCAAAAAGCGACCATGCCGCGCTGGTGGATTACCTGGGGAAGAACAAAATTGCGCTGCCGGTTAGAGACAATGCCTCTTTACTCGAAAATATCGGGAGCGCAGAAGTGGTGGATGAAGAAGATTTTCCGTGGGAAGTAGTTCGTCTCAATACGAGAGTGGTTATCCGCGACAAGGACGCACGATATAATTTCACGTACACGGTGGTACTGCCCGAATTTGCGGATCACCGGAAGTGCAGGGTGTCGGTGTTTTCTCCTATTGGGTCGGCATTGTTCGGGTACCGGCGCGGGGACGATACCTACTGGCAAACACCGGTTGGAAAAAGGTATTTTACCATTATGGCGGTGTCGCATACGGGGTTATAATCGATGTTGAGAGATTATGCCTGTTTTTCAGGCCGTATGAATATCTTCGTGTTACAATCATCACCAAATTTGTAAGCATGAAAAAGGTACTTTTGTTTTTAGTAGCGTTTGGTTGTTTTTTAACGCAGACACAATCTCAAACAAAGAAAGAAATGGATAAATGGTTCAATGAAAAAGCATGGCTGGGCGGCGTGCAGCTAAAGCCACACAAAACTATCAACAAGCAGGAGCTATACAGGCAGTATCATGCAAACAAAAGTTACTGGGACAAGGTATTTGCTTTTTTGCGCGACAACGACCTGAAAAATCTCTCAGCGGGCAGGCACGAAATAGATGGTGACAATGCGTATGCAATGGTTACCGTGGCGCCCACCAAGGATTTTGACAGCACCCATTGGGAATCGCACCGCAACTACATAGACGTTCAGTATGTTATTGATGGAAAAGAATTGATCGGCGTTCACCCGGTGGCAAAATCAACCGTTTCCAAACCTTATAACAGCGAAACGGATCTGATCAATTATACGGCCAAAGGAAAGACGTATACTGCCACCCCGGAAACGTTTTTCATCTTTTTTCCAACAGATGCGCACCGTCCCGGCATTACGCCAGGAGGAAATGAAACCGACAAGAAACTCGTGATCAAAGTGAAGGTCGCGAAATAATAACCAGTGCAGACAGGCAGGTATCCTGCCTGTCACACTTTAGGTTCCCATCCCGGCTCATATTCCCGCTGCCAAAGTTTCCGTGCAGATGCATCATTGATGATCCTGCCGTTTGACGAATCGATGTGCAAAGCGTTACTGGTTCGCAAAGCGATATTTCCCAACTGGCAAAGCAGTGTGCTTTTATGCCCGCTAAGAATGTCTGCATTCAGTTTTTCGCCTTTCCTGATGCCGTCGAAAAAGTTTTGGATGTGCAACTGGTCCAGGTTGGCCGAAGGGTTCGAGGTATTGCGCGCATCAATTGCTGCGGTTTCTTTCACTTCTTTCACCACTTTATTCTCGAGGTCGTAAATGATGTATGAATTGTCATTGATCATCAGCGAGCCTGTGTCGCCGTAAAAGATCACGCCCACTGGTGCTCCCTCGATGGTGCGGCCATTGCAACTGCGGCCCTCCCATACCATCGAAGTGTTGTTGTCGAATTCGAGGGTGATCACCTGCGTGTCGGGCGTTTCCCAATCGTCTTTGTAACGGTAACGGCCACCTGCCGATGTTGCGCGCGATGCATAGTCCACGTCGAGGCCCCAGCGCATAAGATCTATCATATGAGTGCCGTTGTTCAGCGCCTCGCCGGTGCCCCAGTGCCAAAACCAGTGCCAGTTGTAGTGGATGAGATTGTCTTTGTATGTCTTTCGTGGGGCCGGACCCTGCCAAAGCTCATAGTCGAGCCAGGAAGGAACTTCAGCAACCTTGCCGGTACCGATCGACGGGCGGTTGTTGGTGTACCATCCCTTCGCAAAATACGGCCGTCCAATGGTGCCGTTGCGCAGCTCGGCGATGGCGGCGATCACGTTGGGCCACGACCGGCGTTGGTTTCCCATCTGCACCACGCGATCATATCGTTCGGCTGCGGCCACCACCAACTCGCCCTCGTGTGGATTGTGGCTGCAGGGTTTTTCGAGGTACACGTGCTTTCCGGCTTTGCATGCCAGGATGCCGGCTGGCGCGTGCCAGTGATCGGGTGTTGCGACGAACATCGCTTCCAGCGATTTATCTTCCAGCGCCTTTCGGAAGTCTGGTGTGGCCCTGGGATTGCCGCCATTTAGTTTTTTTACTTCATTGATGCATTTCGCGATGGCGCGGCTGTCTACATCGCAGATGTGGATGATTTCGCAGCCGGCCATCTTTGCGCAGTTCGTGGCGTGGGCAAGTCCGCGGCTGTTAACGCCCATGATGCCGATGGGCACCTTTTCATTGGCTCCCAATATCCTGTTATAGCTTTTTGCGCTGAAACCGGGCAGTACACCGCCCAGCGTTAGGGCGGCGGAGCCCGCCATCGTTTTCTTTAGAAAATTTCTGCGTGTATTTGTCATTGCTTACTCTTTTATCATTTTCTGCGTACTAAAAACAACCAGCCGGCGGGTATTTTCGTAACTTATAAGAGCCCTCGTTGGTAAGTTAAACCGGCGGCTGCATTACAATGAAACTACTGTTTTATTTTCTTTTCGCATGTTTAGTGGTTGTTCTTTTGCTTTCTGCCTGTACAAGAACTATCAACGATCCCAGGCCCCGCCCTGCAACGGTATCTCCTGACAGTCGTGAATTTTTTGGAGTTTTGGTGAATGGTACCGGCTATGTTTCTGAGGCCAGGACGGGTAACGTGTTCGGCAGGTGCGTTTATAGTCCGACATACACCGGCAGGGCAGGGCGCAGTTTTCAACTTTTTTCCGATTACCGTATTTCGAATTGCACCACCATTACAATAGGGGTGGTGCTGGACAGTATTGAGCTGGAAGAAGGGAAGAAGTATATGCTGGGAGCACCCGGGTTGAAGAAGCAGTACGGCATTTATTCAAGAACGGCATGCTCGCAGGGCAGGAACGATCTTTTCACCGACGATTCAACGCGGCCGGCATATATCACCATTACGGCGTTGGATACCGTAAAGCATGTAGTGAAGGGCTCGTTCAGCTTCGTCGTCCAGGATGAATTTGGCAAGAAGCACCAAATTTCCGACGGCACATTCGACCGCCATTATCTTTATTAAGATTGTTTTAAGCGTTGCTTCGTTTTGCATCGAGCGGGCGCTTATCTGTAAACACCAGCCACACCGTTATCAATCCCAAAAGAAAAAAACTAACAACAAGCGGCAGCACCCCATCCCGCATTAAATCGCTTATCACCGCTCCCAAAGATGCGCCAATAAAAAAGAAAGAAGTTCCATAAATAGAAGAAGCCATGCCGGCCACATTTCCCAGCGGCTCCAGCGCCAGCGCACTGCTATTCGGTTCAACGGCCAGGTTGATGCCGATCAGCAACGCAACAGCAATAAAAAAGGGCACGATACCAGGCGGATCGCCAACGGTGAGCGTGAGCAGCAGCAGTAGCCCGCCAGTTGTTGTATAAATGCTCACCAACCACCTGATGATGCGCCTTGCACCGTACCGGTGGGTAAATCGCGAATTCAGTAAGGTAAAAAGCGAACAGGTAAGGCCCACGCCCGCAAACATCCACGCAAATAATTTGGGTCTGCCGTAAATCTCACTCACGATATGCTCCGAACTGGATACATACGAACTGAGTGTTGTGAAAAGAATAGTGGTGATGGCGGTGTACCGCAGGAATGTGCGGTTGGTCATCACCGTGCGGACTGACCTCCCAATATTCATCCAGTCGAGCGGCACGCGCCGTTCGTGCGGAAGCGACTCTTCCAGCCGGAGCGACCACACGAACACAATGACGGCAAACGCCGGAGGGGTAAGAAACAACGCCTGCCAGGAGGCAACGGATAAAATCGCCACGCCTAAGAAAGGCGCAATAACCGGTGTACATAAAAAAATGGTAAATACAAGCGACATGATCCGCGCCATCTCGTTTCCAACAAAACGATCGCGCACGCCTGCAACTGTGGCCATGAGAACTGCCGATGCGCCCATGCCCGCAGCAAAACGAGCCGCAAACATCACCTCCAGGTTAGGAGCGAACGCGGCCACTATTCCACCGACAATGTAAAGAGGGAAACCCACGCGCAGTATCGGGAGGCGCCCAAAGCGATCCGATATGGCACCAAAAACAATCTGGGCCACCTGGCCCATGAAAAAGTAAGAAATGATCTTCGATGTATCCGTCGCATCATGGCTCAGGCCGAAATACTCCCGGATCTCTGCAAATGCAGGCAGCATAATATCAATACCCAACGCCGTAAGCATCATCGTGCAGGCCGACAGCGCAATAAATTCCCCACGTTTCATTTTCATATTCCTTGCTTCCAATGTAAATCCTGTTTAGCCGGCAAAGCTAATGCGTGAATGTACACCGCACAGGGTGCAAAACCGACATATTCGTGGGTTGATCCAGCCAAAAATTAATGAGCAGATAAACCAAAGAATCTTTAATTTCCTCCAAATTATACGCAAACATGAGAAATGCCTTTACCCTCGTTGCAGCGGCCTTTGCCTGCACGTCATTAGTTTCCTGTTTTACCGCTTCCGAACAGTCATCGCAACCGCAAGACGAAAAACGCGTGATCGTTGCCTATGTTGGCGGCTTCCGCGGCGACCTTGCAGAGATCGATTCCATAGATCCCAACAAACTGTCGCATATCAACTATGCTTTTGTTGACGTGCAAGGCAACCGGGCATTTCTTAGCAACGAGAAAACAGACACAGTCAATTTCAGGTTGCTGAACAACCTGAAAAAGGTGAACAAGGACCTGAAGATACTTATCTCGCTTGGCGGCTGGTCGTGGAGCAAGAACTTTTCCGACGCGGTGCTAACCGATACCTCAAACCGCAATTTTTCGCAAAGCGCGGTTGATATCGTGGCGAAGTACGACCTCGATGGCGTTGACATCGATTGGGAATACCCCGGCATGATTGGCGACAGCAATGTTTTTCGCCCCGAAGACAAGGAGAACTACACGATATTATTTAAGAATTTGCGGCACCAGCTCGACAGTCTGGGACAGGCCACAGGCAAAAAATATTTTGTTACCACAGCAGTTGGCGGAAATGTGAACTATCCTTCGACCACAGAGATGGACAAGGTGCAGCAATACTGCGATTTCATCAACGTGATGGCCTATGATTTTGCGGGAGGAAGGGATACGTTGTCGAATCATCACACGGGGCTGTACACCGCATCGCCTGATACCTCAAAGTATTCTACCGATGAGGCCATAAAAATGTTCCTCGATGCGGGCGTACCCGCCAATAAGCTTGTCGTGGGCATGGGCTTTTATGGAAAGGGATGGGAGATGGCAACGACAGCCAACAACGGGCTCTTTCAGAAAACCGTAAAGATGGTGAGGGGAGGAGGTTTTGGGTTCATCAAGGACAGTCTTGAAAACAAAAACGGTTTTGTAAAATATTGGGATGATGTAGCGAAGTCGCCCTATATTTTCAACGCAGAGAAAAAAATATTCATTTCCTACGATGATGAGCGTTCCATAAAGGAGAAATGCGATTATATTAAAAAGTACAACCTGCATGGCGCCATGTTTTGGGAATATGAAGATGACTTGAAGGAAAACCTTCTGACCGTTATCGCAAAGGAGTTTGGT
>CAMPGT010000129.1 GCA_946885665.1 uncultured Chitinophagaceae bacterium
CGTCTCCTCACTCCGCCATCCCCTCCAGCAGCCTCGAATTCTCCTTATCCTCCCGGAACATCCGCAACCCTTCCTTCACGCTCAAATAACGGTATCCGCGCCGGTGATTCATCCTGCTGATCTTCCATAAAATAACCCAATGCCTGATGATCTCCTTCCACGCAAAAAATAAACTGTGCTGCGGGTCGTACATGTGCGTGGGCTCGGAGCCGGCCCCATTCACCTCGATAACAGAAAAATTCTTTCCGTTCCGTAAATCTTCCCAGCTCCCATAACGGATATCCAGCCTGCCAAAATAAAAATCCTTCACCTGCAAACATATCTCATTCATCACCGCTGTCAGCGCTTCATCCGCAAGGTGACTCTCATCCAAAAACTTTGCCCCCCTTGCATGATTACCGTAAGGACCCAACAATTTTTTTTCTCCCTGTTCCGGCACCTCGTCCAGCCTGCTGCCATAAATCCTTTCCAGAACCTCCATTTGCAACAAAAACCTCGTGTCTTTTTCCAGCAATTTTCTCATGCTGGAAAGGCCGTCTCCCTTTACCGTCAGAAACTCTTTTCTCACGATGCCGGATATACGCCCCTTATCCTCTCCGGGGTACCGGTAATAGAATATACCTACTTCGTTGGGCAGCTCGATAAATTTCTGAATATGAAAATCCACCAGCGCCTGCTTCACATAAAGGAAAACATCGTCGTCACTATTCAACACCTTCACTCCCCTGCCCCTTCCCCCATTGTCGGGTTTGCCAATCAGCGGGAAGCGAAATCCGTTTTCGTTCAGTGCTTTCAACACCTTTTCGGGGGCCGAGCCTTTGTCGAAGTGCATCGTAGGCGGGTACAGCGCTTTGGGCATGATGTCATGTATCTGTTTTTTGGATTCTCCCAAAAAACCACCGTTAACGATCGAGGGATTGGATGCCGAAAAGAAAAAGAAGGAACGTGCCCGCAGGCACAGAAAAAACCACACCGGGTATATCCAGGTGTACACCATCCCGAAGCTCCAGTATTCCCAGTTGAAGAGTTTGATGAAGAATGGCCGTCTCAGCGCTTGCTTCACGACATTCATTATTTACCGGCGATTGAATTTTCCGATAACAGTTTGCTCGTATGACGCGTGTCGTTCTTCATGTTGAGATACTCCATGGTCATGGCGTCGGCGTCGATGGCAAGCGATGTAATGCTCACGGTAAACACCTTGCCGTCGCGGTTCATCAGCAAGTCATTATTTGCATCGCCATCGCCGGTGAACCTGTGAAAGTCGAGTACCTGCTGCTGTGAAGGTTCGGGATTGGCGGCGATCCAGGTGTCGAACCAATTCTTTCTTTTCGTCCTAATGTTTTCCGGATAAAGTGTAACCGACGACCAAACATGAGGCTTACCGGCGTCCATTTCGACGTGGTATTTCTTCGCACCATCCCATCTGCATTCAAACAGATGGCGGTTATCTATGATGATCGCGGTGAACGGTTCGATATTGTTCAGGTTGATAGCCATAAAACAATTGTAGGGCGTGGTGTGGTCCAGGAGGTCGAGCAGTATCAGTCCACGGCTCTTGCGGTAGGGCGGTTGGGGATCGTGCGCCTCCACTCCACCGTTAAGAAAAACGATGGCGTTGCCGTTTTCGTGAGCAGCGATCCACGTTCCTCCTGCGTCGCCATCTTTGGGATACATCATCTGCCCTGAACCGGCAGGGTAAACCCCGGGAGGCAACGCATCCGTTCTCCAATTCTTTTCGTCCCTGTTCGAAGTAAGATAAACTCGTTGCCGGGCGGGAATAAAGGTTACTGTGCACATTGCTTTCGATGCTTGACAGTAGAGGAAGCCACACCAAAATTATCGGGCAGGCTTATCTCTGAAACTTCGGTGATGCCCACGCGGATCAGCGCCATGTGGTGAATAGTATGTTCGAGATTGTACGCGATTTCGCGGTAGTAATTTGTCGGGATGGATACCGGCTCAACAGCATGATCGTCGTACGATGCATTCAGAACAAGTTCTTTGTCGGGCCTTGCCAGGTTCGAATAAATATCCTGCAGCAGTTGCAGAGCAAGCTCTTTATTGGTCTCAATGGCTACGTCCCTTTTCCTGTTTTCATAATTCACAATACCATCGGGGTAGCCGTTTTCCAGGCATTGAAAAAGTTCGATGATGTGCCTTACATGTTGTCCGATTGTATTGTTGACCAGATTCGTGCATGGCTGAACGTAAGCGGCTGGTGTCAATTGCCTTATAGTTTCACCAAGTTGAACAAATACATTGTTGACAGCTTGTTGTAATTGCATTGGCCCGTTTTGCTGCAAAATAATATTTTTTTGTATGTTTAAACAAAAAGAATGCCTGTACCTGTTATGGCTGAATTATTTGCGAAGGGCGAATCACCTGAGATCCTTTTTTGGGTGGGATGCTCGGGCAGCTACGACCAGCGCGCGCAGAAAATTACGAGGGCCTTTACGGAAATCCTCAACCGGTTGCAGATTTCATATGCAATTTTAGGTAAGGAAGAAATGTGTACGGGCGACCCTGCCCGCCGCGCCGGAAATGAATTTATGTTCCAGATGATGGCGTACCAGAACATCCAGGTGTTGAACAATTATTCCGTCAAAAAAATAGTCACCGCGTGCCCGCACTGCTTCAACATTTTCGCCAACGAATATCCTGACCTTGGCGGCCACTACGAGGTTATCCATCACTCCGTTTTTTTGCAGCAGCTCATCAATGAAGGGAAGATAAAAATGAAAGAAGGAGGTGCGTTTAAAGGCAAGCGCATCACCTATCACGACAGTTGTTACCTGGGCAGGGCAAACAATATTTACGAAGCGCCACGCAAAGTGCTCGAGGCGCTCGATGCAGAGCTGGTGGAGATGAAACGCTGCCGCAGCAAGGGATTGTGTTGCGGCGCCGGTGGCGCACAAATGTTCAAGGAAGAAGAAAAAGGCATTAAACGCATCAACACGGAACGTTCCGAAGAAGCCATCGGCACCGGCGCCTCGGTGATCGCGGCAGCTTGTCCTTTCTGCAATACGATGCTCACCGATGGTATCAAAACGGCCGAAAAGGAGGATGACATCCGTGTGCTCGACATCGCCGAAATCGTGGCACTGTCCATGCAGTAATTAAGTCCTAATTTTATGGCATGAATACAGATTTCAAACATCTTCTTCCCGAAGATTTCGATGATAGCTCGAGAGTTTGGATATATCAAAGCAACAGGCTCTTTACACTGCATGAGGCGCTGCAACTGGAAGAGCTGCTGAAGAATTTTGTGAGCAGTTGGAACTCGCACGGCACGCCGGTAAAAGGCTTCGCCAACCTGTTCTTCGGACAGTTCATCATACTGGTTGCCGATGAAACAGGGCACGGCGTAAGCGGGTGCAGCACCGATTCGTCGGTAAGGATGATGCAGGAGGTCGGCCAAATGTTCAACGTAAACCTGTTCGACCGGCTTTTGCTGGGCTTTATGGTGAAGGAAAGGATACAGATGGTGCCGATGCCGCAGCTTGCCTATGCGCTTGAAAACGGGTTCCTGGACGCTTCCACGCTTTACTTCAACAATACTGTCCAAACCCTCGGCGAGCTGAAGTCAAAATGGCTCATTCCGGCCAGGGAAAGCTGGCTGGCAAAAGATGCCCGCTTCAGCAAGCTGCTGACCCGCGAAACCGAAGTCGAAAAATAAGTGGATTAAACAGCCAGCGCCTCGGACCTCTTGGCCGTTTTGCGTGCGGTTTTGAGCACAGGTTCCTTGCGCATAAAGCGGGTAGCTGTCCAAACATGGTCGAGGGCCACTTCCTGCGAAGTTTCAAAACCCTGGTTATGAACGCAATCCCAACTACAGGCCCTGCTGAGGTCCGTGGAGATCTTCGATGTGCTCTTCGGATAGGCTATCCAAAAAACTCCTTCTTCGTGCAAGGCAGGGATCACATCACCCAGGATACCACTAAGCTGGTTCACATTGACCGCGAATACCAGGGCAAAGTCTATCTTCCTGGATTTCAGCAAGGGGGTAACGTTCTTGGCAAAAGCGATCTTAGCGAATTGCTTTTCAATTGAAGAAGGAAGGCCCTGAATTAAGATGTTTTTCTGTTCCGTGTAAAGAAGTTTTTCGAGCAAATTTGGGAGCATGCACAGAAATTTTTATTAGAGAAATTCTCAATCGGACTGCAAAATTAAAAAATTCCGGCCTTTGAGAAAAATCTAATTGAGAGGAGAAAACGGCAATCGGCAATCGACAATCGGCAAAAGATTTTTGGGAGATGACGAACTAATTTCAGAACGTATTAGTTAACAACATTATAGACGGAAGATGAACCTCGATAACATAAGTAAATCGTCAGTCAGTAAGTTGGCTTTTTAAGGAAGCGTGTTTCATTTAACGAAACGCATCATTGCCGTTTGCCCATTGCCGATTGCCGTCACTTGCTCTGCACCGGCTTGTAGTACTTTAACGCCTCAGGCATCAGGTCCTGGAGGCGCTTGATCCTTGTATCCTCGGCAGGGTGTGTACTCAAAAACTCCGGCGGGCGGTTGCCATCACTCATTGCTTTCATCCTCTCCCATAACGGAATGGCTTCCCGAGGGTTATAACCTGCCATAGCGGTGAAAATGAGTCCGTAATGATCCGCTTCGAGCTCCTGTTTCCGGGAATTGGGAAGCAGCACGCCGATCTGTGCGCCAGGACCGTACACATTATTAAAAATATCTGAAACCTGCTTGTTGCCCGAGGTAAGCACTCCACCAACCACGCCCACTCCCTGCGCCACCAGCGCCTGGCTCATCCTTTCGTTACCGTGATGAGCAAGGGCATGCGTGATCTCATGGCCCAGCACAACCGCCAAAGCGGCCTCGTTCTGGGTTACGGGTAAAAGGCCGGTGTACACCACTATTTTACCGCCCGGCATCGCCCACGCGTTAACTTCTTTTGAATCGACGAGGTTGTACTCCCATTTATAGCCTTCCAGCTCCTGCGTTATCCCTTTTGTTGAATAGTAGCGGTTGATGGCGTTGACCAGGCGCTGGCCCACCCTTCTCACCATTTCCGCATCGCGGCTGGAAGAAGCGCTGACCACCTTGTTTTCGCTTAAAAACTGCTGGTATTCTGTTTGAGCCATCGCCCTAAGCTCACTTTCCGGTAAAATGGCGAGTTGGTTTCTGCCGGTTATAGAATTCTTACTGCAAGCTGCGATAGTGAAGGAAAAGATTGCAATAATCAGGGTCTTTTTCATACATGAGTTATTTACATACAAAGAGACAATACTTATACCATGCGAAGTATGCCGGTGTAAAAATAAGGCATAACCACACCTGACTCAACAGTTTAACAAAAAGTAAATCGTTATTCTTTGTCGCTGCGGCGCCGCTCGCGGCGTTTATCGCGATGCTTGAGGATAGGAACTTTGCTCTCATTGCCACGCAGCAATCTGCTGATATTCTTTTGGTGGGTCAACAGCACCGTTAGGGTAACAGCGATGGCAAATGCCCTGTACAGGGGCTCCTGTTCGTTGAAGATAAATAAAATGAAAACAGCGAAAGCAACGCTTGCCAGGATCGAACTGAGGGAAACAAATCTTGTAAGGTACAGTACTAACATAAACACCCCCACGCAACAGCCGGCCACCAGGGGCTGGATGGCGATGATCATCCCGAACAGCGTCGCCACGCCCTTGCCTCCTCTGAAGTCTGCCCATATGGGGAATATATGCCCCAGCACTGCCGCCAAGCCTAACCCCACCATAAAATTTGTTCTGTCCCACTCATCGGTGAGATAATAAGGCAGCAACACGTACAGTGAAGTTGCCGCCACACCTTTGAGTATGTCCACCAGCATAACGATAGAGCCCCATTTAGGGCCCAGCACCCTGAAAGTATTGGTAGCACCGGAGTTTCCGCTTCCATATTCACGGATGTCAATACCAAAGTACACCCGGCTGAGTAGCACGGCAGTGGGGATTGAGCCTATCAGATAAGCTATTACAATGAGTAAAACTTCTTTCATTGAATAGTAGACATGGTGAGTTGACAAATATAAATAAAAGAGGCCGTAAAACGTTTCGTCCTACGGCCTTTGTTCAGATTAATATTTTATTGTCTGGGACTCGAATTGTTTTCCTGCTTTTTAATTTCAGGCTTCGGCATCAGCACTTTCCTGCTAAGTTTGAATTTGCCGGTTTTCTGATCGAGCCCTATCAGTTTCACTTTAATAGTATCACCTTCATTGAGCACTCCTTCCATGCTTTCAAGGCGTTTCCACGACACTTCGCTGATGTGCAGCAATCCCTGTTTGCCCGGCATGAATTCAACAAAGGCACCATAAGGCATAACCGATTTCACGGTTGATTCATACACTTCGCCAACTTCAGGAATGGCAACAATGCCTTTGACCCAGGCCACAGCCTTGTCGAGACCTTCCTTCATCGGTGAGAAGATGCTCACTTCACCCTGGTTGCCTACTTCTTCGATATTGATGGTGGCCCCTGTTTCTCTCTGGATTTCCTGTATGATCTTACCGCCCGGTCCGATAACGGCGCCGATAAATTCCTTATCAATGAACATCTTGACCATTCTCGGGGCATGCGGCTTAACATCGGGCCTTGCTGCGTCAATGCATTCGTACATGGCATCGAGAATATGCAGGCGGCCGTTTTTGGCCTGTGCCAGCGCCTCTCTCATGGTTTCCATGCTGAGGCCGTCTATCTTGATGTCCATCTGCACGCCGCAGATACCATCGCGTGTGCCGGTAACTTTAAAGTCCATGTCGCCGAGGTGATCCTCATCGCCTAAAATGTCGGTGAGGATGGCATATTTTCCATCGGCGGGGCGTGTGATCAATCCCATTGCCACACCGCTCACGTGCTTGGGCACCGGCACGCCGGCATCCATCAGCGCCAGCGAACCTGCGCATACTGTCGCCATGGAAGAAGATCCATTGGATTCGAGGATGTCGCTAACGATACGAACGGTGTAAGGATATTCGTTGCCCGGCATCATTTGTTTCAATGAGCGTTGGGCGAGGTTGCCATGTCCCACTTCCCTGCGGCTTTGTCCGCGCATCATTTTCACTTCGCCGGTGCTGAAGGGAGGGAAATTATAGTGAAGGAAGAATTTTGAGTCAACCGATTTCGCTGCGCTTTCAACAAGCAGTTCATCGAGCGGTGTACCGAAGGTAACAGTGGTGAGGGATTGTGTTTCGCCGCGGGTGAACAATGCCGAACCGTGCGGTGTGGGCAGCGGGTCCACTTCCATGGCCAGCGGACGCACCTGGTCGAGGCTGCGGCCGTCGAGGCGGATGCGGTCGTCCAGGATCATGTTCCTTACCACTTCCCATTTGAGGTCTTCGTAATATTTTTTCACCAGCTTTACATCGGCGTCTTCGCGTTCTTCACCAAGTACGGAGGTGATCAGGTCGTCGCGGAGCGCGTCGAAGGCATTGCTTCGTTCGTGCTTGCTGCTGCCGGCCCTTGCGATCTGGTACACGCGGTCCCGCGCAAATTCGTTTACACGGTCCTGCAGCTCAGCTTTGTTGTCGGGTTTGGTGTAATCCCTTTTGGATGTAACGCCTTTTTTGTTCCGCAGCTCTTCCTGTGCTTTTATCTGAATGCGGATGGCATCGTGCGCAAGCTGCAATGCGTTTACCAGGTCCTCTTCGCTGCATTCTGCGGCTTCGCCTTCCACCATCATGAGGTTCTTATCGGTGGCGGCTATCATGAATTCCATGTCGGATTTCTCGAGTTCGCTGCGCGACGGGTTAACGACCAGTTTATCTCCTACCCTGGCTATCCTTACTTCGCTGATAATTTCTTTGATGGGAATATCTGAAACGGCCAGCGCTGCCGATGCGGCCAGGCACGCCATGGCGTCGGGCATCACTTCAAAGTCGCTGGATACAAGGGTGATCAGCACCTGCACGTCGCAGAAATAGTCTTCTGGAAAAAGGGGGCGGAGGGCACGGTCCACGAGCCTGCTGGTGAGGATCTCGTAATCGTTCAGCCTTGCTTCTCTTTTAAAGAACGAACCGGGTATGCGGCCCGCTGCTCCGAATTTTTCCTGGTAATCTACCGAAAGAGGAAAGAATTCCTGTCCCTCACGGGGTTCCTTGTTCGCCACTACTGTGGCGAGTATAATGCAGTTTCCCTGTCGCACGGTAACGGCGCCGTCTGCCTGGCGTGCTAATTTTCCTGTTTCTATGGTTACCATCCGTCCGCCGCCGATATCGAATGTTACACTGATTGGTTGAGAGAGCATAAAAGAATCTGTTTATTGAGTAATAGCGAAGGAGAAAAACAAATATTCCCAACCGGTGTGCAGTTGGGAATAGGTTATACGTTGAACATAAAGAAGTTACTTTCTTAATCCCAGTTTTTCAATCAGCGCACGATACCCCTGGAGGTCGTGTTTGCTCAGGAAGGCGAGCAGGCGTTTGCGCTGTCCTACCAGCTTCATCAGACCACGATGGGTTGAGAAATCATGTTTATTTTGCTGAAGGTGTTCGGATATGCGGTTGATACGCTCCGTAAGCAAAGCGATCTGCCCCTCAATCGACCCGGTATTATTCGCATTGCCTCCAAAATCTGCGAAAAATCCTGAAACTTTCTCTTTTGTTAAATAAGACATCTAATGTTTTTTTTAAGCATCCGTAAGCTATTCTTCCGAATAGTCGGCAAAGGTATGTAAATATTTGAATGTTAGCTCCGCGAAGGTTATTTTTTTCATTTCTTACAATTATATTGCCCTATGTCTTACCGTTTTGCGTTGAAAAGCGTGCCCCAGTTATATTTTACCGTTACCAACGACCTCAGCTACGACCAGCGTATGCACCGCATCTGCGGCACGCTGGCAAAACACGGGTATGCAGTAACGCTGGTGGGCCGGCGGCTGAAAGATTCGGTACCCCTGCAAACCCTGCCCTTCCGGCAAAAGCGGCTCCGATGCGTCTTTGCCACCGGCTTTCTTTTCTACGCGGAATATAACATCCGCCTGTTTTTCTTCCTGCTGGTGAAAAAGACGGACCTTATTTGCGCCATCGACCTCGACACCATCCTGCCCTGCTACCTCGTCAGCCGCATCAAATCCGTTCACCGCGTGTATGATGCGCACGAGCTTTTCTGCGAGATGAAAGAAGTGGTGACGCGCCCCTTCATCTACAAATGCTGGAAAAAAATCGAACGCCTTACGGTGCCGCGGTTTCAACACGGTTACACCGTAAACGAACCGATCGCCAATGAATTTCATAAGATGTATGGTGTTCAATATGGGGTGATCAGAAATTTACCCCGGCTGGCTCCCATCGAAATCCCGGAAAAAAGTGAACGGTACATTTTATACCAGGGCTCCGTCAATGAAGGAAGATGCTTTGAAACGCTGATACCCGCCATGAAAAGCGTTAACGCCAGGCTGGTCATCTGCGGCGATGGCAACTTCATGCCGCAGGCAAAAAACCTGGTGGCGTCGAATGACCTTGCCGAAAAAGTGATTTTTAAAGGAAAGCTTCCGCCTCCGGAGTTGAAAAATGTAACGCTGCACGCATGGGCAGGCGTTACCCTGTTCGAAAACACGGGACTCAGTAATGTGCTGTCACTCGGCAACCGTTTTTTTGACTACATGCACGCGGGCCTCCCCCAACTCTGCATTGCATATCCTTTATATGAACGGTTCAACAGTCAATACGGCTTCGCGCTGATGATCGAAGACAGCTCGACAGAAACGATCAGCGGTGGACTGAACCAATTGCTTACAAACGGCGAACTGTATCAGCAGCTACAAAAAAATGCGCTTGCAGCGAGGGAGCAGTTGAACTGGGACGCTGAAGAAAAATCGCTGCTGGCTATTTACCGGAATATTTTAATAAGATAATTGAGGCGGTACAAATCGAAGAAAAACAGACCGGGCGAACAGGAGCGCAGATTCTTTTGCACAAGCTTATTGAAAATTGAATAGATCGCGGTGATCACGCCCAGCATTTTTCCTGCCTTCCATTTATTATAGGTCCTGTAGATCTTAACGTGCTTTTTGAGCAACGCTTCGTCATTTGTTTTGCTGAGCCGGTGAAGATTATTGAGGGCGAGCCTCGACTTCTCTAAAAAAGCTTCAGCCGGTTCCAGCCTGTTGTGCAGTACAGGGTTATTGATGTGCAACACCCTCCTGCCCTGGCGTTCGAGTTCCATTCCCATCCACGTGTCTTCATGTCCGTAGCCCGACAGTTCCTCAGGAAACACTAATGACGTGAACACGTCTTTATGCACCAAAAAATTATTTGACTGAAATCCCTGTATGTTACCTGGATTTTTTTCGCGCCACTTGTTTTCCCTTGCGGTTCCATATTTCCAGTGCAGCATCAAGCGGCAATCGGCCGGAGGAACGCTGGCATACACTCTGCCACCGGTAATCACGCGATTGGGATCGGAAAGGTGCGGGAGGTAATCGACCAAAAAATTTTCGTTGATGATCGTGCTGTCTGCATCAATGTACAGCAGCCAGGGATGAGCGGCCAGGCCTGCGAGCCGGCTGCGTGTGAATGTTCTTCCTTTATTGTCAGGATTGGTGTGATAGCTAACCAAATGAATGGCGTTCACCTCGCTGTTAGCGCTTTGGAACGATGACGAAGAGGCATCATCGAGTATTACGATTTCAACGGGATGGGGAATTGTTGCAGCCTGTTTTGCCAGTTGATGCACAAGTGAAACAACAGGTGTATTGTGTAGCGGTATGCAAATGGAAATCATGACATCTCGATGCTGGCATTGTCAAAGACATGCCCCCGTTCAGTCTTCACCACCCTTGCCGGGAACTTGTTGATGACGGGATAATCATGCGTGGCCATCACAACGGCGGTACCGTAGTCCCTTGCGATCTGCACCAGGAGGCTCATGATTTCGTCGGAAGTTTCGGGGTCGAGGTTGCCGGTGGGTTCATCGGCGAGGATGAGTTTTGGAGAGTTGAGAAGCGCCCTGGCGATGTCTACACGCTGCTGCTCGCCGCCACTGAGTTCGAATGGCATTTTGAAGCCCTTCGATTTAAGGCCCACCTTTTCGAGCACGTCCGTGATTTTTTCGTTCATCAGCCTTTCATCTTTCCAGCCGGTTGCCCGCAGTACGAACTTCAGGTTATCGTTCACGTTCCTGTCGGTGAGCAGTTGAAATTCCTGGAACACCACGCCGAGGTTTCTTCTTAAAAAAGGCACTTTTTTCCAGTCCATTTTACGCAGGTCGAAACCTACCACCTGGCACTCGCCTTCTTTTAGGGGAAGGTCGCCATAAAGTGTTTTAAGAAGACTTGATTTACCTGTTCCGGTCTTGCCTACAAGATATACGAATTCACTCTTCTTCACATGCAGGTTCACGTCCTGTAGAATGAGG
>CAMPGT010000130.1 GCA_946885665.1 uncultured Chitinophagaceae bacterium
CTTTAATTTTTACCCGTCTCGATAATGAACCGCGCGCTGTTGCTTTTTGTGATACTCATCGTATGCACTCACGATGCATTTGCCGATCATATTACCGGTGGCGAGATTTCCTATACTTACGTGGGGTCATCCGGCGGAAATTATCAATACGCCGTGGTGGTACGCATGTTCATGCGTTGCTACTCGGGCAGGCAATTCAACAACCCTACGATCATTTCTGTGTTCAGCCGTGGCAGCGGTGCACGGTTTGCCGATTACAACGTTAACCTGGCCAGATCCGAAGTGCTGAGCCTGACGAACACCGACCCCTGCATCACCAACCCGCCGGAGGTTTGTTATGAAGTGGGGTATTATGAATTTACGCTTTCACTGCCTGCTTCGATTGAAGGATATGTGCTCACGTCGCATGTAAATTTCAGGATCGACGGCATCAACAACCTTACGAACAATTACAACCGGGTTGGCGCCACCTATGTGGGCGAAATTCCCTCTTCCGATGCAACGGACGGTCCGCAAAACACGAGCGCCCATTTTACCGGCGAGGACCTGGTAATCGTTTGTGCAGAAAATACGTTTACCTACAGTTTTGCCGCCATTGACGCAGACGGCGACGAGTTGCGTTACTCGTTTTGCAATGCATACAGAACTTCCGGTTCGGATGGGTTCGGGAATAACATTTCCCCACCGCCACCACCACCCTATCAAAGCGTTCCTTACGGCAACAATTTCAGCGGCACCACTCCACTTGGCGGACTGGTGAAGATCAATGCCACCACGGGCATTATCACCGGAATAGCCCCGAAGGCCGGCACGTACATCGTCACCGTGTGTGTTGAAGAGATTCGGGACGGCGTGGTGATCGCCACACAAAGGAAGGACCTCCAGATCAACATCGCTCCGTGTTCCATTGCCGCGGCCGCCATGCCCGATGAATACATGCTGTGCGGCAATACCCAAACCCTGACGGCAAAAAACAATTCGACAAGCTCCCTGATACAAACCTATAGCTGGGAATTTTTTAACGCTGCAGGCAACAGCGTGTTCAGCTCAGGCGCCGCCACTCCTACGCATACTTTTGCCGACACCGGCACTTACAGCATCAAGCTGATCATCAACAAGGGACAGCAATGTTCGGATTCGGCAATGGCCATTGCGCGCGTTTACCCCGGGTTCGTTCCCGACTTCTCGATCTCGGGACCGTGCATCGCCAAGCCGGTTATTTTCAGCGATGCCACCACTTCTGCGTATGGCTCTCCCAGTTCCTGGCAGTGGGACTTTGGTGAATTGAACAGCAACAAGGACATCTCCGACCTTCAAGATCCAACTTTCGGTTATACATCCACGGGAAATAAAATCATTACGCTCGTTGCGGAGAATTCTTTGGGATGCCGCGACACGGTTGTCCGAACAGTAGAAATCTTCGACAAGCCGCCAATTAGCCTTTCGTTCCGCGACACGCTTATTTGCCCGCCTGATAATATCCAACTGAAAGCAAGCGGCAACGGCATTTTCAGTTGGTCGCCCGAAAGCAGCCTGAGTGATGCAGACATCGCCACTCCTTTTGTGAGCCCGCTGGCCACCACTACCTACTACGTTGATTTGAATGACGACGGCTGCATGAACCGCGATTCAGTAACGGTACGGGTAGTGAACCAGGTAACGCTCAGCGCTATGAATGATGCCGTTATTTGCGAGGGCGACACCATTCGGCTGAAGTTGAACTCGGATGCGCTTAATTATGCGTGGACGCCATCGTTGACACTTGATGATGCTTCGGCAAAGGATCCTATGGCACTTCCGAACAGCCAAACCACTTACCAGGTAACAGGAACCATCAGCAGTTGCAGCGCCACCGACAATGTAACCGTAACGACCGTTCCTTATCCGAAGGCCAATGCCGGACCGGATACCAGTATCTGCTACAACACACCGGCACAACTGCATGCCACTACCGACGGCAGCACGTTTGTGTGGGAGCCGGCCAGGCAGTTGACCGGCGCAACATCGCTGAACCCGGTGGCACGTCCACGGATCAGCACCGAATACATATTGTATGCTTACGACACCAAAGGCTGTCCCAAGCCGGGTACCGACACTATTTTGATACACGTGGAGCCGGAGATCATTCCTTTCGCCGGGAATGATACGGTGGTGGTGGTGAACCAGCCGCTTCGCATGCAGGCATCGGGAGGAACGGCATATAAATGGTTCCCGTCAACCGCCCTGTCGGCAGATAATATTTCCAACCCGGTTGCCGTATTCAGCGCAACCCCCTCAGAAGGTAATTACAGGTACAAGGTGGTTGTGTCGAATCCCACCGGCTGCATGGATTCGGCATATGTGCAGGTGAAAGTTTTTTCTTCGCTGCCGGAAATATATGTGCCCACGGCGTTTACCCCTAACGGTGACGGCAGCAATGATTACTTCCAGATGGTAGCCGCGGGAATCAAGTCGGTCGACGTGTTCCGGGTGTACAACCGCTGGGGGCAGCTCGTTTATGAATCCCCCGTGGCGCACAGTTTCGGATGGGACGGATATTACGGCGGAAAACCGCAGCCGCAGGACACCTACGTTTGGATGGTGAAGGCCACGGATTACACGGGAAGGATATTTGTGAAAAAAGGAACGGTTATTTTGATAAGATGAGCTAACCAGATAAAAAAATCCCCGCGTTTGGGCGGGGATCCGGTATTGATATTACTTATTGATTAGTTCTCCAGCTTAAGATATTTTTTCATTTCAAGATAGTTGTCGAGGTTCACGCTCTCTGGTTTTGCTGCTAAAACAGAACCCGGGATGACCACATACCTGTATTGCAGAAAGGTTCCGCCGCCGTCTGTTTGGGTGCTCGCATCTGCTGTTGATACAAGCGCGATAGTGTCGGTGTAGAAAACAGGGTTGATGATGAGGCCGCCGTCGAAATAGGGAAGCGGGAATACAACGGGGTCGGCAGCGGTATTGAAATTGATGTACACTTTGATGTCGCCCTGGTTCAATATTTCAGGCGTAAGCGCTTCGGCACGGATAGATGCAAACCAGGTGGTGTCTTCGGTATCCGGGTCCACACTTGCATCGAATTGCACATCGAGCCAGTCTGAATAAACGACACTAGCCGAACCTGACTCACCTGCCGGGCCAGCCGGACCTGCCGGACCTGCCGGGCCAGCCGGACCTGCGGGACCTGCAGGCCCCTCGTCTCCTTCTTTCTGGCAGGCCGTAAATAGCGCTAAAGAGAGAAGCACCACGGCGGGGAACAATAGGGATTTCTTAAGCATACTCTAGTTTTTACATGTTATAATTAAATATACTGAATTAACCTCTTTCGATTTCAGATTATTGAAGATTTCCTGTAAAAGAAAATCCCGGGTGATCCTGACTGATGAACTGGCCCAAAACCGGCGTTGCGCCGGTGTAATAATCCAGCTTAAAAACATCGTTATTCAAATAATTCAACAATGGCGACATCTCCCCCTCCACAAGGCTCGCATTTCCATTCTCACCGATCAGGTTGAATGTGGCGATGTTTGCATCGTTCAATGTATAACTATAAACATATTGTGCCACGAAGTTCAAACCGTTCTGCTGCACATTCACCATCAACGCCATTAACTTGCTTTCATCATCAAAAACAAAGTCCATATTTGAAAGGGTGAGTTCATAGGGGCTGTTGATGAGGTTATCCTTTATTTGGGCATACACATCCGCAAATTCTGCCGACTGCCCGGGTAGCGGCGTGGTGGGTACGCTGATAGTGGTGATGGATTTACCGATCACATTCTGGAAAGGAAACAGCGGGGCATCCGAATTGGTGATATATATTTTCCCGCCCGCGTCAATGTAATATTCGTCGGTGGCTTCATCATAGTAAAGATCCTGGAACGTATAACCGCCGATGGTTACCGGGTTCTTGAAATGCAAACCATAAGTTGTATGGCTGAACGGGGCACTGATGGTAGCCAAAGCATCACCACTGAGGTAAGTGAAATTGATGCGGTACAGGAACAAATTAAATGACACGCCGATTTTTGCATTTTCGGCGGAAGGAAAAAACAAAAACGGGTTGTTTGAACTGTAATCGCTGGTCACCTGCAGAATGTGCGCAAGCTGGCCATTGAAGGCCGCGTCCATTTCTTCCTGCGTTGCCGGGATCAGGTAGGCATCGCTGCTATTATAGTTTCCTTCGAGGAAAAGCGTATCACCGGGTTCAGCTTTTGTAAATGAAAAATCAAAATCGGTTCCCCATCCGTAGCCGCCGGCCTGGGTGGGGCTGAAAGAAACATTGGGATCGGGATCTGCGGCAACATGAATATAACTGTACGTGTCAAAAATGAGGGAGGGGCGCTGGCTCGCTTTGATGCGGTAACCGCTTTCCTTGGGAGTGGAAGCCATGTCGATCACAAAATCCGAGACCATTTTTACACGATTCGAATCGGCGAAGCTTACGTAGTAGGTGAGCCCACCCACTTCTATGCCCTGGCTTTGCAGTCCTTTAGGGTACACGAATAACTTCCATCCCGGCGCCTGCATCAGCGCACTGTGGTAAGCCTGCAAGGCTTTTTCGAGCCTTACATCTACGGGTTCGGAAAAAAGAAGATCCGTCTTTTTTGTGCATGCCGGTAAGAGCACGGCGGCAAACAACACATATAACAGGATATATTTCTTCATCATCTTGAATTACTGTTAAGGCAATAACAACCCCAGGAAATAAGTTCCCGGCGACGCGGCCGGCGTGAATTTTACCCGGGGATAAATGCTGGTGAGCGGATCGGCATACCATGAAATGGTAAACTGGTTACCTGAAAAATAATTCAGCAGCGGCGTCATGGCATCCTTCACAATTGTGCCCGTTTCATTTTCACCCAGGTAAGTAAATGTGTACTTGCCGCCAGCAACCGACACGCTATAACCATAATTGGCATTGAATATGTTGCCATCCTGCTCGATGTAGCCACTCAAAATTACCTGGTCGGCCGCCGCCCAAATTAGTTCAACCGAATCAAGCTTCACCGGAATACCGAAGGGTAACGCCGCAACACTGTCTTCACACTCCTTATACAGCGCCATCCACGACGAGCTTTGCGGAAGGAGGGCCTGGTTCCGGGGATCAACATTTGCGATGGTGTACGTTTTGCCAAAACCGAAAGCCTCTTCAACGGTTTGCGGGGGAATGAGGTTGTTCAATGCGTTCTGCACCCTGGTTTGCAGGCTGTAAAAATCAATGTTCCATACTTCCTTGTAATAATTCACCACATACTGCTCCTTCTGGCGCAAAGCCTGCTGAGCGGTGGGATTAACAGACGACACGATCTCATCGAAGCGGCTTTTCCCTTCCATCAGCATGATAGATACCGTTTCCACAAAATCATCATCGGCCTTCGACATGGCGTATGCCGTAACATAACCGTTCTCCTGTGCCTCTTCTTCAGAAACATTGAACCAGGTGGCCGTATAGCCGGTGAGGCCCAACCTGTTCGACACGCCTTTGAAATCCTGCGGGTACAATACGTTCTGGTGCAGGATGTGCGCAAATTCGTGATGCGAAGTATGGATCATCCTTCTCGTGGAAGAAACCGGGTCCTTATCGAAGTTTTGGTTGATGTCGAAGAAGGCGATATTATTTCCTCCTTCGGCCTGACCGAGCAGCACCGTTCCATTGAAGTTATATTCCACACTTCCCACCAGTTTAAACTGCTTCGGCGAATATTTTTTCATGAACTGGTCACTGCCGGTTTCCGCGTTGTAGGGATCTATCCATACCCTCTTGATAGCGGTCATGGCAGGAATGATCTTGCTCTCGTCGGGCGGCGTGAGTGTTTTGTCAAGCGGTAGTTCCCACGGATCCCAGCGATATTTTACCTCTATGTTATAGGGAATGGTGAGGCTGTCCATCAGCCACTGGTCAATAGCGGTCTTCTCCCATGTTTCACCGCCGAGGCCAACCGGCGGCACAAGGTTGAGATCCTCCTTCTTCGTGCACGAAGCCATGAGCGCCATAACCAGGATGGAAGCAAGTATTGTTTGTATTTTCTTCATTCGCAAGTTCATGTTATCGCGGATTAGGTTCAAGGCCCGCCTGTTTGGTAAGTGCGGGTAATTGCAATACTCTCCGGTTGTCGTCCGGCGCCAAATATATCTGTTCACCTTCGGCAGTTGTATGGACCACGGGAATGCCCAAACGAATAATGTCGAACCATCTCAATCCCTCATGCATAAAAAAGGCGCGTTTGAAATCGAGTATGGCCAGGAATATACCGGTGGTTGATGAGGCGCCATAATAATTTGCGCATTTTGATGCCGACACTTTATGCTGAGCGGGATTGTATTTGTCGATATTTTGGCTGATAAACAAATTAAGGTCATTGATTGCCGCTCCCGGGTTATTTAACCTCAGGTAGGCCTCTGCCCTGTTCAGCAGCGCTTCTTCGCCGGTTATCAGCGGAATGGTGTTATATGCGTTGCCGGAATTGGCGTTGAGGTTCTCTCTTACAAAATGCTCATAAAATTTAGGAATGTTATACGATTGCGGATTGGCGCCGTACAAATCATAGGCATAAAATCCACCCGTTACATTTGGCCTGCCAAAAAGTTCATTTGCAACATTGTTTCCGATGCCGTAGCGCAGGGACGGATAGCTTCTGCCCCAAATCGAGGGCGCTTCCTGCAGCAACAGGTTTCCGGCAGTGGTCGACTTCGTGTATTCCGCCTGCAGCTCGGCGTATTGAAGGTTGGTCAGCACCGAGTTCCAGGGGCGGAGGTTGTCGGTAACCGTGTTGCCGAGTGCGGCAGTAGCGTAGGTTACCACCTTTTCATAATCCTGCCTGAACATGTAGAAGCGCGCAGCAAATGCATTGGCCGCTTTCCTGTTAAAATGAAATTTAGGCGCTGTTCCATAGATCGCATCGTTGATAAGCGGGAGCCCTTCCGTGAGGTCTCTCTCGATGCTGTCGTAAAGCTGCGCCACGGTGCCGCGCTCATAGTTTTTGAACGTGACCTTTTCAGTTTCAGTAACATACGGAATACCGGGATCGGAAGCTGCTGTTGCGGGATTGTACACTTTGGCAAACAAGGTAACCAGCATAAAATGCGCATAGGCCCTGGCTACCAGCGCCTCGCCACGGTGTGCGCTCAGTTGGGTTTTATCACCGGCCTGGTCAATGAACTCCAGGGCCTGGTTCGCCGCAGCAATTGCTTTGTAACAGCCGTTCCAGTAAAAATCGGGACCGTCTTCTGCATCGGGCGGCGCATCCACCACCTCGTAACGATAAGACTGGCTGTTGGTTTTATCAACAAAATCGTATCCCGACCCCGCTCCTTCCTTGTCTTCCGCGTTATCCGACATCGACTCACAGAATAGGATGTAATTCGCGTGCGGATAGGCGGTTGTCAGCAACTCCTCGATCTGCTCGGGCGTTTTTACCTGCGTTCTGTTATCCGGCTCCTTGTCGAGATATTTTTCACATCCCGATGAAAGCGCCGCTATTGCCAGGATCCCATATAAAATAAGTTTGTTCATCTTCTTTCTTATTAAAACCCTATTCTTAAGGATAAGGTTGCCTGCCGGTTAATCGGCAATGCCACACCACCCGCATTAAAAAATTCCGGATCCTGGCCGTGCAGGGCGCGGTCCGCATAAATCAGCCAGAGATTATTGCCCACCACGTTTATGGAAGCGGTCGTAAACGGCGTGCGCCCCATCCAGGCCGCCGGCAGCTCGTAATTCAGCGAAACAGACTTCAGCCTCACAAACGACCCATCCACCACCCTGGCAGTAGAATAGTTATAATTATTATACGGATAAACGTTGTTTCCGTCTTCGAGAAACACCACCCTGCTACTGGCAATCGAAGGAACATTAGTGATCTCTTCGTCGCCGGGCAGTGTCCACCTGTTCCTGAAGTCATTGGGAAGCGCATCAAGATCGGAGTAACGCGGGCGGAAAACAGGATTGAGCCTGATCTTGTTGCCTGCCTGGTAAGAGATGTGAACGATGAGAGAAATATTTTTGTAGCGGAACGTATTGGTGAAACCGCCCACTATCGTGGGATCCACGGGTCCTTCATATACCAGGAAATCGGTCACATCGCTCTGTAAAAAAACGCCGTGATCAACGGCGCCCTTTTCGTTCCTGAACACAGGAACGCCCTCCTTATCCAATCCTGCAAAGGGAATGGAAAAAAGACCCCTCACTGGATAACCGAGTTTGGCGCCGCCTTCGGGTACCACCAGATCAAATATGAGGGGAAAATTTTCGGTGCGTGTAATTTCATTCGTGTTATAGCCGAAAGTAAGATTGCTTTGGTAGCTGAAATTTTTAGACCTGTATGGCGTTCCGCCGATGGTAAATTCTATACCCTGCGACTTCAGATCCGCATAGTTTGCTGCCTTGGTCAATTGCCCGCCGATACCGGAAGTCCGAATGAGGTTGATGAGGTCAAGGCTTTTTCTGCGATATGCGTCCACCGAGATATTGAAACGGTTCTGAAACAGTCCAACGTCAACGCCAACGTTGGTTTCATACTTCTTCTCCCACGTCAGGTCGGCATTTTCGAGGTTTTCAATATCTATTGCCAGTTGCCTGTCGTCGAGATAGGGTCTCGTGGTGAGCTGCGTGCGCAGCACGGCGAGGGAATTGGTGGCATTGCCGTAATTCGCATTCAACCCGTAGCTGCCGCGGAGGGTGAGGTAGCTGATAGCGTTGATGTTTTGCAAAAACGGCTCCTGCTCTATGTTCCAGCGGCCGGCAACCGTCCATGAATTCAGCCACCTGGCATTTTTGGAACGGCCCAGCCTGTTCGACCCGTCTCTTCTTAACGTTCCGTTGATGGTGTATTTTTTATTGTAGGTGTATTGAAGATTTCCAAAGTAGCCCACGAACCTTTCATACTCGTTGCCCATTCCATAATACTGGAGACTGTTCTCAATAAATTGCTTCACGATGCGGTAGTCGACGAACGGCACGCCGCCGTTTTCATATTGATAGCCAAACCCCGTATTGTTTGAATTTTGCCTGTCGCTGTATTTTACTTCCTGCCCCACCAGCGCCTGCACCTGGTGCACTTCTGCAAAAGTTTGGTTGAAATTCAGCGTATTTCTAAACGTGTAATTTTTCAATTCATCTTCGTCTCTGTTGTAAAAACCGCCATAAGGGAGCACAACGATAGGCGGAGCCTCGGGATCGTCGGGATCCCTGTACAGGAATTTGTTGGCTTCGGCAATCGTTGAAGTACCCGCCGCCCTGAAGGCATTCGCCTGGTTGGAGTTTTCGGTGATCTGGTGCTCCTGGGTGCTTTTTACATACCGGATGGCGCCAATAAAATTGTAAGTGAGGGCAGGCGTGATCCTGTATTGAGCGTCTCCGGTAAGATTAAGGTCCATTACGGTGAGATCTATATAATTGTTTCTTACTTCATTGATGATGTTGAATGGCGCGAAATTTCGGCGGAAGTATTCCAGCTCGCCGTTGTCGTCGTAAGCCGTGAGCACCCTGCTGGTGTTGAGCGCATAGCTAAAGGGGTTGATGTCGAAGTCGCGATCATAGGAACCCGACACCGGGTTGCTGATCCTGCTGATGGTGCCGGGCGCACGTTGCTGGCGCACCGATGCCTGCACTTTGAAGCCGGCGGTAAACCTGTCGCTGAAGTTATAGGTATTTCTCAGGTTAATGGTGTAGCGTTTAACCCTGTCGGCAATCGTCCATCCCTGGTCGTTGTAATAGCTGGTCGAAAAGTAAGATTGCGCCTTGTCGGAGCCATGCGAAAGGCTGAGGGAATGTTCCTGTGTGAAGGCGTTCCTGAATAAGATGTCGAACCAGTCCGTGTTTTTCGCCCCGTATTTCAGTAAAAAATCCCGCTTCGCTTCGGTTGTATTTTTCAGCACAAACTCACCGGTATTCGGATCAACGGTCTTTATAAGGTCCGCCATCTTTCCATATATGCCGGCATCGGCCCTGTTGGCTATGCTGTTGAAATCGAGGAAGCCTTTTCTTGAATTTTCCAGTTCCGCATACACCGACAACTGGTCGGCAGAGTTCATAATGTCAAATTGCGAATAACCAGGTTTGAACTGCACGCCAAAATTACCCGTGTATCCCACCGTCAGTTTTCCGGATTTGCCTCGTTTGGTGGTGATCACGATCACGCCGTTCATGGCGCGTGCGCCATACAAAGCAGTAGCGGCAGCGTCCTTAAGGATGTCGAAGCTTTCAATATCGTTCGGGTTTAATCCTGCCACTGCCGACCCGAGCATCGTATTGGGGTCGCCGCTCGAAAGCTGATCGTTGGAAATATTCACAATATCTTCCAGCACCACCCCGTCGATCACCCATAACGGTTTGTTGTCGCCGGTAATGGAGGTGGCGCCGCGAATGCGCACCTTTGGCGCGGCACCAAATGTACCCGAAACGTTCTGTATGGCCACCCCGGCGGCACGCCCCTCGAGCATCCGGCTAACATCCGTCACGCCTTCCATTTTGATCTTATCCATGTCGAGCTTAACGGCGGCCCCGGTAAACTTGCTTTTATCTATTCGCTGAAAACCCGTCACGATTACGTCGGTAAGTGTGCCGGCTTCGTGCAGCAGGTTAAGCGAAAGATAGGTTTGGCCGGGCGAAAGTGTAATTTCCTGCGTTTGGTACCCGATGTTACTGATGAGCAGGGTGGCCCCCGGCGCTACATTGTATAAAATAAAATCTCCGTCGGCGGTGGTTACCGTTCCGGTATTTGTTCCTTTAACGGCAACGGATACACCGGCAACGGGGGCGCCTGTACTATCCACTATTCTGCCCCGCACCGTTGTGTCGGCCACAAAAGCATCATTTGGCGATGTGATTTCATTCGCAGATGCCTGGTTGTTGAAAAGGAGAAATACAGAGACGAGCACCAGGATAGGTATTCTCTTAATATTGGGATACATCTGCGCGGCCTTTGATTAAAGGAACAATTTAGTCACCTTTTTGCTGATTGGAGCAATTATGACAAAGACAATTTTGTCAATGTTCCTGCTGCACTGGCCCGCAGGTTACGGCACGGCATGAATTTTTATGTTTCTTTCTTATAAAACCAATCCCATGGCTAAGTATTCCAGGAAATCGCAAAGCAAAGTAAAGCGTGCGATGCATGAAATGAAGGAAGGAAAACTGAAATCAGGCAGAAGTGGCAAAAAAGTAAAAAATCCCCGGCAGGCCATTGCCATTGGCCTGTCCGAAGCACGTGAAGAAGGTGCAAAGGTGCCGGCTAAAAAAGGAGCCAGGAAAAATTGCGCGTCAAAGTCGACAGGTAGGAAGAAAGCAGAGAACAAATCGACCGGAAGGAAAAACGCGGCGAAAAAATCCGCTCGGCG
>CAMPGT010000131.1 GCA_946885665.1 uncultured Chitinophagaceae bacterium
GCGGTCACGGCCTTTTTCGCCGTAGAGGTCAAGGTAGTCATCCTGGATCTGGAAAGCGATGCCCAGGTTGCGGCCGAAGTTATAGAGGTGATCCTGGCTCCCTTTGCCGGCACCACCCAAAACTGCTCCCATCTTTAAACTAGCCGCAAGCAGCACCGAAGTTTTCAGCTCGATCATATTAATGTACTCGTCAAGGCTCACATGCTCCTTCTTTTCAAAATCCATGTCGAGTTGCTGTCCCTCGCATACCTGCCTCGCGGCTGTATTGAAATTCAGGATGATCCGGTGAAGGTAACTGGCGTTGATCCTGTTGAGGTATTCATATGCGAGCACCATCATTACGTCGCCGGTGAGCAGTGCAGTCGATTCGCCATATTTTGTGTGAACGGTTTCCACTCCCCTGCGCAGGGGCGCCTTATCCATGATGTCATCGTGTATAAGCGTAAAGTTGTGAAACAGCTCGATGGCGGTGGCCACCTCGTAAGCATCCGGGCTGATGTTGCCGAACATTTCATTTGCCATGAGGCACATCACCGGCCTGATCCGTTTGCCGCCAATGCCGAGGAAATATTCTGCCGGATCATATAAAGAAGACGGAGCAAAGGGGAAATGCCGCTGTGCAAATCGCTTGTTGAAGTCTGCTGATATTTCCTGGAAAGAATACATGAGCACCCGGTTCAGTTTGTCTTTTTTTTCTTCTTTTTTACTGTTTTCTTCATTTCGCCTGCTTTGGGCGCCGGCTCGTCGGCTAATGCAGAAACGATCACCCATTCGTAATCGAGCTGCCGCTTCGTTAGGTTGGCTGCCACTACTTTTATCCTCACCTTATCGCCCATCCTGAATTTCCTGCCGCTCCTTCTGCCTACGAGGCTATAATCGCCCTCCACGAGGCTGAAATCGTCGAACGCCAAAAGGCTGGTCAAACTTACCAGTCCTTCGCACTTGTGGTCCACTGTTTCCACCCAGAAGCCAAACGCTGCAACACCCGAAATCACACCATCGAATTCCTCGCCGAGGAAGTTGCGCATGTATTCAACCTGCTTGTATTTATTCGCGGCGCGTTCCGCTTCCATTGCGGCGCGTTCGCGTTCGCTGGTATGCTTGCATTTCTGTTCGAGCTTTTTATCGGGAACAATATGTTTGGTAAGGCATTGTTGCAGGATCCTGTGCACCTGTATGTCGGGATACCTCCTTATCGGGGAAGTAAAATGGCAATAGTTGGTAAATCCTAATCCGTAGTGTCCGATATTCTCCGTTGAATAAACCGCCTTCGCCATTGTTCGGATACCCAGTTGTTCCAGCACGTGCTGCTGCGGCGTACCATGCGCCTGTTCCAGCATCCTGTTGAATGAAGCGGCAATGCCTTCGGGACTCGACGTGTCAAAATCATGTCCGTGTTTTTTTGCGAAGGCAACAAATGGCAGCAACTTCACTTCGTCGGGTGTGTCGTGGATACGATAGGGAAACGGCACTTATTTCTTATCCACCTTCACTTTCGAAACATATTCTGCAATGTGGCGGTTGGCCAGCAGCATCAACTCTTCGATCAATTGATGCGCCTCTTTGCTTTCTTTGATAATAATTCCTATCGGCACTCCTTTTTCATTCAGCTTGAATCGCACTTCCTGCGAAGAAAAATTGATGGCCCCTTTTTTGAACCGCTGCTTTCTGAACTTCTGTGAAAATTTATTAAGTGTCAGTATCTGTTCGTCGTACAATCCCGCATTCTTTTCTATAATTTCCTGCACTTCCTCGTAGGTAAAGCGGTGGTTGGAGTGTATCACTGTTCTGCCGATCCAGCTTCCTTTCACGTCGCCCTTGGGAGTAATCGTAAATATGGCCGAAAAAGTGAGCTTGTCTTCATTCGGTCTTAGCGAACAAAGCTCATTCGAAATACGTTCGGGGAGCATCGGCAAAACCCTGTCGGGAAGATATACCGATGTAGCGCGGGCATACGCTTCGTTGTCGAGCGCGGTTCCTTCTTCAACAAAGTAACTTACGTCGGCGATGTGCACGCCTACTTCATAATTGCCTGTGTCGAGCACCCGAAATGAAATGGCGTCGTCAAAATCTTTTGCGTCGATCGGGTCGATGGTAACGGTGAACACCTCCCGCATATCCCTCCGCTTGCTGATCTCTGCCTGCGATATCACATCCGGTATCCTTTCGGTCTCTTCAATTACCTCTTCATTAAATTTTAACGGAAAGCCATTCTCCATCAATATTTGCTTCATGGCAAAATCGCTCTCGTCGCTCTGGTCCATCACCTGCACCACTTCGCCAACGGGCTTCTTGTTCTTCTGCCACTCAGTGATCCTGACGATCACCGTATCATTTTCCGTGGCGTTGTTGATCTTATCCGGCGGCACGAAAATATCAGGCATTGGTTTGTCAACGTCGGCGATAAAAAAAGCGAAATTATCGCTGATCTGCAGTTTGCCCGGAAATTCCATCTGCCTCCTCGATACCACTTCTATCACTTCTCCCTGCCTCCTGCCTCTTTTAAAATCTCCTTTTATTATCGCTCTTACGGTATCGCCATGCAGCGCAGTGTTAAAATCGGACGGCCTTACCAGCACATCGTTCGATTCTCCCTGCACCACTACGAATCCCATTCCCGAGCGTGTTATATCGAGCGTTCCCGTTACCACGCGCGCCCTGGCGCCCCCCAGATGCCTTCCTCCCTTTTCTGATCTTTTCTTTGACATTAGATTTCCTGTTTTTGCTTGTTGAAACGGGCTATGAAATTACTGATTAAATCAGTAAAGGTATTTTCCTGTCCGTAGAGGAACGACACTTCAATCGGTAATACATAAAAAGGATAATCAGCAATCGACTGGTTGAATTTTGTCAACCGCACGGCGTCCTTTTCAGTGGTGACGATCTTCTTATCTGCCGTTGTCATCCTGTCGAACCTTTTCCTGATTTCTTTCAGGTCGTCGATGGTGAATATGTGGTGGTCGCCGAAAAGCAGCTCGTCATAGCTCTCGGTATTGTCAGACAAATATTCTTTTAACGGTGACGGATCAGCGATACCGCTCACCAGCAGCACCTCAGTTTGTTCGGTAATATTGCTGCGTTCGCCCGTGCTGATGTGATACGGCCTGCCGTAAACGATGGAAGTGAAAAATACGGGCTGCCCATCCCTTGGATTAATTTCATTGATAATTTCATCCCTGTCTTCTTCAGGCAGGTGTGGCGGGCATTTGGTGACCACGACTATATCTGCTCGCTTACTGGACGAAGGCAGATCCCTCAAATCGCCCGTGGGCAGATACCAGTCGCGGGTAAAAAGATTGTTATAATCGGTGAGCAGAATATCCAGGCCCGCTTTAACATAGCGATGCTGAAAGGCATCGTCGAGCATAATCACTTCGGTATCCGGTCGGTCATGCAGCAACTGCGGAATGGCAACGATCCGCTCCTCGCCCACTGCCACCGTAACCGATGGAAATTTATTATGGAACTGCATGGGCTCGTCACCTATCTCCAGCGCCGATGATTTGTCATTGGCGAGCGCGTAGCCCCTCGTCTTCCTTTTATAACCCCTGCTGAGAATGGCCATCTGGTACCTGCCGCTCAACCTTCTGGCGATGAATTCCACCATTGGCGACTTCCCGGTGCCGCCCGCTACCAGGTTGCCCACGCCAATGATGGGAATGTTGAATGACGACGATGAAAGCATGCCCTTGTCGAACAACTTGTTCCTTATCCAGATAACTAAAGCATAAATGAGAGAGAAGGGAAAAAGCAACATTCTTACCGGCCGCAACAGAGGAGCGTTAAAATTCATAGACACGCGTAGGTGTGATACAATAATTTAAAGGTACGTCAAATTGATCGATGTCGCCGATGCTGTCCACCGGTTCAAAATAGGAGAACCCTATCTTCACCACATCCTGCGCGCATCTTGGCAGGTAGCGATCATAAAAACCTTTTCCATAACCTACCCGGAAACCTTTCAGGTCGAAGGCGATCAACGGAACGAAAACCGCATCCACCAGTTGCGGTTCGATAGATTCGTCTCCCGCAGGTTCCATGATGCCGTATCTGTTTTTCACAAGAATAGTGTCCTTGTTTTTTGCAATGGCTTCCATCCTCATATCATCTTCATACATTTTTGGCCAGTACACCTCCAGCGCGGGATTCTCAAGCGTGAGATATTCCTCGCATATCACGGTATTGAATTCTTTGCGTTCGGGTATGGGATAATAGGAAAGCAGATGCATGATTCCCTGCAGCGCAATGGTGGGGAACAGATCAATGATCTTTGATTCAAATTCATTGATGTCCGCTTCCGTCAGGCCGTTGCGTTTTTCAAGGTATTCTTTCCTGAGTATGCTTTTTACCATTTCCACTGTTGCATCATTGATTTTAGCGTTGCCGCCTGCTCGCTGATATGCGTTGCGTTGGGCGACTGACGAAAAGGTATGCGAGCGAGCATCGGCACTCCCGTCCATTGAACAATCTCATCGGCATAGTCCATATAATCATCGTTAAATATCCATCCCAGCACCTTTATGTTCAATTGCCTGCAGGCCATAGCCGTGAGCAGCGAATGATTAATGCTTCCCAGCATGTTCCTGCTCACGAGTATAACGGGAACGTCTAGCTGTTTGATAAGATCAGGCACAAATTCCCTGCCGTTTAAAGGCACCATCAATCCCCCGGCGCCTTCGATAATGAGGGGGCGGTTGGATGCAGGCGCCTGTTTTGCAATAGTTTGAATATTGATTTCAATACCTTCATCTGCCGCGGCCAAATGCGGCGATGCCGCCAGCTTCAGTTTGTAGAATTCAGGATGTACGATAGAGTCGGGGTTGCTGAGCATGCTGCGGACCCACTCACTGTCGGTAGTGCCTTCATAACCCGCCTGCACCGGCTTCCAGTAATCTGCGTGCAATGCTTCTGTCAGTATCGCCGACACGTAGGTCTTTCCTATGTCGGTACCCGTTCCTGTTACGAATATCCTGTTCGGGTGCATAATGGTTATTTATTAACGAAAATACTGAACACGGTGGTGCCGTAATTCCTGGAGGTAACAAACAATGGATATCCTGCGTAGTTATTTCTTGGAGTGTGTTCGAGTATCAGCCAGCCGTTCGTTGCCAGCAGCCCCTTTTCAACAACCTTCACAGGTATGTCATCAATTTCTTTCAGCGCATAAGGCGGCCCGGCAAAAATGAGACCGAATTTTTCGTTGCATTGTGCGATAAATTTGAATACGTCCATTCTTATAGGATGCAATTGCTCAAGCTTCAGTTCCCTTGCAGTGTTTTTTATGAATTCGTACATCGCCTGGTCCTTTTCAACGATCGTGCAGTCGGCCGCACCCCTCGAGCACAGTTCGTAGCTGATACTTCCCGTTCCACCAAAGAGATCGCAGGTTTTTAATGATGTGATGTCGAGGTTATTTTCGATGATATTGAACAGTCCTTCTTTGGCGATATCGGTGGTGGGCCTTGTATAGGGCATTTTGGCCGGCGGCCTTATTTTTCTTCCGCCCAGATCTCCGCCGATTATACGCATAGCGACATCTTCAGCATGGGTGAAAAATAATGCGATGGAAATTCATCCAGCAAACCGTTTGTGCCGTATGTTTCGGGCGCTTCCTCATAATTTACGTGAACAAAATATTTGAGCAGCTCGGTGTATAGAGCAGACTGTGTATCTATCAACCCGGAAATATTCAGCACCAGTTCCTGCGGGGGCATGTCGAACTGCCTGCAGATCAGCAACAGGTAATAAGCGGCATCTTCCGGCGTCTGGTAACTGAACGTTTGCATTAATTGCAGATGACCATCGTTGAAAAAAGCGACGACAAATTTATCATTGTAGAAAATCACCCTCGCAAAGCGGGCATGTTGCTTCTCCATTTCTCCCGGCCACAGCAAGATCATGGTGTACAGGTGCCAGTACTGGCTGCCTTTGAATTTTTCGCGACAGAGCGCATGAACGTCTCTCTGGATGAAATAGACATTATGAACTCCGGCATCGCGCACCTGCTCATGAAATAAATAGTGATGATCAGCATTTCCGTAAATCAGTGATGTGGCAGGCGTTTTCAGGCTCTCCGTGAAGATTGATGAAGGGAGAATATTTGACTCGGGAAAATTATATACCACGATGGCCTGCGAACCGAAACGTTCGAGCACCGGATCGCCGGAGATGATCTCTTCGAGCAGGTCGCGTGTGTTTTTGTCGCCGGTGGTGTACAGGCGATACTGGCGCAACAGGAAAAGCTGGTCGGGCGACCTGGTAAAGACGATGTAATTGAAAGCCTGGGCGCTGATCTCTATCAGTAAGCGGCTCTCTGCAGGCAAGCCCTCCGGGTTCTCATTGCTGATATCAAATGCAGGTTGTACCATAGTGATAATTGTTTTTCGCCGCTCACCTGCCCGTGAACTTCTTCGTCAGGGTGACGCCCACCTTGCCCTGGAAGTTTTCAAGCGGTGCCTGCAATTTATGGATGGACAGGCTCACTTCTGAAATAAACGGATATTGGTGTTTGATGTGCCTGACGATGCTTTCCGAGATCTTTTCGAGAAGGCCGGTCGATATCTGCATCCTGCTCTTCACGATCTCGTAAAGGTCAACATAATTGATCGTATCGCTGATATCATCAAAGTCGGTATGTTCGTCGTCATACTTTACGTCGAGGTTCACCATGTAAGGGTTGCCGGATTTCTCCTCTCCTTCAAATATGCCGTGCCCGGCATGAATGTGAACGTCAACAAGCTGAATAGAGATCATACGCCGAGTTCTTTCATTGACAGATATCGTTCCGCATCGAGGGCGGCCATACACCCGCTCCCCGCTGCCGTTACCGCCTGCCGGTAAATATTATCCTGCACATCGCCGGACGCAAATACGCCTTCGATATTGGTTTTCGTTGTGCCCGGCTGCGTTAAAATATAGCCAGACTCGTCCATATCGAGCCAGCCCTTGAAAATTTCAGAGTTAGGCTGGTGCCCTATCGCCACGAAGAACGCGGCAACGGGTATGTCCTGGGTAGCGCCGGTTTTTACGTTTTTGACGCGCACTGCGTCCACCTTTGTTTCACCGAGCACCTGCTCGGTTTCGGTGTTCCAGTAAACCTTGATATTCGGTGTGCGCTGCACACGTTCCTGCATGATCTTGGAAGCTCTCATCTGGTCGCGGCGCACCAGCATGTGCACGGTGCTGCAAAGCTTCGACAGGTACAGCGCCTCTTCGGCGGCCGTATCGCCCGCGCCTACGATAGCCACTTCTTTTCCGCGGAAGAAGAATCCGTCGCAAACGGCACATGCGCTCACGCCAAAACCATTCAGCCTTTGTTCGCTCTCCAGGCCCAGCCACTTTGCCGATGCGCCGGTAGAAATGATCACCGCATCGGCTTCGACGAGCTTTTCTTCATCTATCCACACCTTGAAGGGATGTTGCGTGAAGTCCACTTTGGTCGCCAGCCCATAACGAATATCGGCTCCCATGCGTGCCGCCTGTTTTTCAAAATGTATCATCATGTCGGGACCCTGAACGCCGTCGGGGTAGCCCGGGTAGTTTTCCACTTCGGTGGTGATGGTAAGCTGTCCGCCAGGCTGGATGCCCTGGTACAGAACGGGTTTCAGGTTAGCGCGGGCTGCATAGATCGCTGCTGTGTATCCGGCGGGGCCCGAGCCGATGATAAGACATTGTACTCTTTCTGTTGTTGATTGATCCATAAATATATATCTCCAAAAAATTTGTCAAATTTAATGGCTATTCGGGTATCACAATGCTCACGTATTGCACAGCATATCCACCGAAATAACCCAATGCGCCATTGCTCAAATTGCCCAGCACTTTCGTTGGGGAGGAAAAGGGATTGCCGATACTCGAATAGCTGAACTCCATTGTCCGCCAAAAGTCGAACACACCTTTGTCGATATTGCAAAACTTGACGGTTATAGAGTCGCCTTTATGAAAGTAGGAATATTCTTCAAAGTCGATGTCGCTGTTTCGGTCAACCCCCTGTTCTATCTGCAGTTTGTACGATTTACCGTCGATCACCTGGTCGTCAAACACCGAGTTCATTCCCGGCAGGAACCGGCTGCCGTTCACTTTGGTGAAGAACCGGATGTAGTTGCCGAAGCCGGGAGGGTCGGTAAACTTCCCGTAAAGCACCACTTTCGAAGAGTCTTCGGAATCAACATTCCTCTCATAATACAGGGAATCAATGGTTTTTGCGAGTTTCGGTATGGTAGTGGTGCCGGTGTATTCTTTACCGTCCACCTTAATGGCAAGGGTGTAGGCACCTCCTTCCTTTCCTTTGAACGCGGTGTTCAAATCCAACGAATCAACGGTGTAGTAATAGAGCTGGTAGCCGTCTGCCAGCGGCACTTCGTATTCTTTGAGCCGGTGTATCTTTTTGCCGTCGGATACTGTTACTTCCGCGTTTCGCACGAATGACCCCGCGAGTTCGGCCGGATCGATCCGGCTGAAGAAGTTGAGACTGTGCGTGAGGTATACCACCGGATACCTGTTCGTCTCGATAGTGGCTTCCACTACCAGTTTGCTTTCACCGTTGCGCGGTGTGAACTCGATAGCCTTTTCACAAGCCGTGAACCCAAGAAGCAACAGGAACGTTAACCCGCGTAAAATTTTCATCACTAGTTATTTGGGTACCCTTTTGAGGGTATGCAAAGGTAATCCTGCCGGCAGTTGTAAAAAACCCAATTAACAAGGCATAATAAAACCCGCCCCTGGAGAGGGCGGGTTCATTATTCTTTTTTTGAAGTCTTACCCCAGGTACGCTTTCAGCGCATTACTGTAGCGGGCCTTCTGAAGGCGCTTGATCGCTCTTTCCTTGATCTGGCGTATGCGTTCCTTGGTGAGATCATACTTCTGGCCGATCTGCTCGATGGTCACGCCATTTTCGCCGTCCAGGCCGAAGTACGCGTTGACGATTTCCGCTTCGCGGGGGCTCAATGACTTAAGCACCCTGCGGATCTCGTTGCGCAGTGAATCCTTCATCACATCATCATCGGTATCATCACCGCCTTCCAGGAGATCGCCCATAGCCACGTCCTCAGCCTCGTGCACGGGTGCGTCGAGAGAAGTGTGGCGCGTATTGCTCTGGAAAATGTTGTTGATTTCGGTTTCGCTCATTTCCAGGAGTTCCGCCAGCTCTTCAGTGCTGGGTTCCCTTTCGTGTTCCTGCTCGAAGGCCATGTAGGCCTTGTTCGCTTTGTTGTAGGTGCCAATTTTGTTTTGAGGCAGGCGGACTAATCTGCCTTGCTCTGCCAACGCCTGCAGGATGGACTGGCGAATCCACCATACCGCGTACGAAATGAATTTGAATCCCTTTGTTTCATCGAAACGCTGGGCCGCTTTTATCAATCCGAGGTTACCCTCGTTGATCAGGTCGCTAAGTGAAAGGCCCTGGTGCTGGTACTGCTTAGCGACAGATACCACAAACCTCAAGTTGGCCTGAACCAGCTTGTCCAATGCTCTTTGATCACCCATTTTAATCCTCTGCGCGAGAACTGTTTCTTCTTCCGGTGTAATCATCGAAATCTTCGAAATCTCCTGTAAGTACTTCTCAACCGCCTGGGAATCCCTGTTGGTGATCTGTGTAGCAATTTTGAGCTGTCTCATATCTGAATATAAAAATTGACTAATCCCCGGGTACAGGATCAACAATTAGTAGTCGTTAAAAGTTCAGAGGAAGGTTGCAAAGGGTAATGTAGAAATCAATTTCCGTCCGGAACTATTACAAAAGTAATACGCGTTCGTGGAAGTTCATAGCTTTTTGGCAGAATATGTTACAGTTTAGTCAAAAGTTATCACTTCATTACCTTTCTTCAACACCAGCTCTTTTTTTCCTGTGCCCTCAATTCTTCCTACCACTTTCGCGCCAATCCCGTATCCACCGGCAATTTTAATCATTTCTTGTGACGCTTTTTCCGTAGTGAATACCTCGAGGCGGTGCCCCATATTAAATACCTGGTACATTTCGCGGTTATCCGAGCCCGAGGCCTGCTGCAACATATTAAAGATGACGGGCGGCTCAAAAAGGTTGTCCTTTACCACCCGCACATTGCCCGGGATGTACTTCATGCACTTCGTTTGGCCGCCACCGCTACAGTGTACCATGCCATGCACATCTTCGGGAAGGTGTGACAGAATGTCCCGAACCAATGGCGCGTAGGTGCGCGTGGGTGACAGCAATAATTTACCCACTTCAATGGACTGGCCGGTTTCGGGGATGGCCACGGTGTCGGTGAGTCTGTGTGGACCGATATACGTTACCTGTTCGCTAAGGCCGGTGTCGAACGATTCGGGAAAGTGTTCCCCATAATGCTTCGTTAAGGCATCGTGGCGGGCGCTGGTGAGTCCGTTGCTGCCGATGCCGCTATTGTATTGCTGGTCGTAAGTGCACGTGCCGGAGCTCGAAAACCCAACGATCACATCGCCGGGGCCTATTTTTTCGTTCGTCACCAGTTTTTTCCTGGGCCAGCGGGCAGTCATGGTGCCATTCACGGCTATTGTGCGCACCACGTCGCCAACATCGGCGGTTTCGCCCCCGAGGTATTGGATGTGTACGCCGTAAGTCTTCATGGTGTCGAAGAAGTGCTGCGTTGATTCGATGATCATGGTCAGCACTTCGGCGGGAATGAGTCTTTTGTTGCGGTCGATGGTGGACGAGAAGAGGATATTGTCGGTGATGCCGGTGCAGAGGAGGTCGTCGAGGTTCATCACGATCGCGTCCTGGGCGATGCCTTTCCAGACGGTGATGTCGCCTGTTTCTTTCCAGTAGAGGTAGGCGAGGATGCTTTTGGTGCCGGCGCCATCGGCGTGCATGGTGTTCACCCAACTGTCGTCGCCAGACAGGTAGTCGGGGAAGAGCTTGCAGAAAGCGAAAGGGTACAATCCCTTGTCGAGAATCTGCGTGGCTTTGTGAACGTCTTCCTTCTGTGCCGAAACTCCCCGTTGTGAATAGAGACTCATGCGGCAAATATAGGGCAAAGAGCAAACGGACCTTTCCTATATTTGCGCCCTACTTATGAAGGTTCACAGGGATATCGAACAGCTACCCACATTCAACAATGCTGTAGTTACCATAGGCACATTCGACGGGGTACATCTGGGCCACCAGAAGATCATTTCACAACTTAGATCCGAAGCAGAACGGGTGGGCGGCGAAACCGTTATCATCACCTTTCATCCGCATCCCCGCCAGGTGGTGCCCGGGAAGCAGGATGCGGTGAGGCTTATCACCACC